>CALCCK010000078.1 GCA_937899995.1 uncultured Gammaproteobacteria bacterium | reverse complement strand
GAGAGGCAGAGGAGGTGGGGGAAGAGGAGAGGGAGGAGAAAAGTAGGAGAGCGGGGGTAAATGATAAGGTAAGGGAGGTGGGAAAATAGGGTGATAGGAGGTGATAGGTGATGAATGAGGAATTGATTTTTTTTTTAATGATACGGCGACCACCGAGATCTACACTCTTTCCCTACACGACGCTCTTCCGATCTCATACATAAAAGTATTTATTCTTTACACCAGGAATTTGAAAACCAAAATACGGCGCATCACGGGAAATATCCCATTGTTGCAAACCTTGTTCAAACCATTCAGCGAGCTTATTGCTGATTTCAGCTTGTAAATGCCCTGCATTGGTCCAAGCTTTAAGCCGGGCTTCAAACTGTGGCAAATCAAAGAAATAGTGCTCAGAATCTTTAGTAATTGGTGTTGCGCCAGAAATGGCAGATTTAGCATTAACCAGCTCTGTTGGTGAGTAAGTGGCACCACAGACCTCACAGTTATCGCCATATTGATCTTTAGCAGCACATTTAGGGCATTCACCTCTGATAAAACGATCCGGTAAAAACATTTGCTTTTCAGGGTCAAAAGCTTGGGAAATCGTACGAATTTTAATAAACCCACCATCGTTTAACTTATTATAAATCTCAGCAGAGATTTTTCTATTCTCTTCAGAGTGGGTTGAATGGTACTGACTAAAACCAATCGAAAATTCTTTAAAATCAGCTTGATGTCGCTCACTCACACCTGCAATCAATTCTTCTGGTGTAATACCAAGCTCATTGGCTTTAAGCATGATAGGTGTGCCATGCGCATCATCTGCACAAACATAATGACATTCGTTGCCCATCATTTTTTGAAATCGTACCCAAATATCCGTTTGGATATATTCTAATAAATGACCTAAATGGATCTCACCATTGGCATAAGGTAGTGCTGAAGTAACTAGGATTTTTCGTTGTGACATAAGGGAATATAAATAAGCATAATAATATTAAGGTTTGCTTATAATAGTTATACGCTAAAATAGCTTTATTTTACTTAATTGGACATATAACAAATGGCAGATTTAACCCAAGATCAAATCGAGAATATTCTTGAGACCGTTGTTGATATTTATACTGAGAAAAACCTTGTTGCTTCACATGCAGTAGATAGTATTGACATTGATGGTGACAAAGTAACTGTTAACATTGTACTGGGTTACCCTGCTGCAAGTTACCATCAAACATTAGCTGATTCTATTACCCTAGCTTTATCAAATGCAGGCGTTAATAACTCAACCGTTAATATTGAAACCAAGATAGCGGCATACTCTACTCAAAAAGGCGTTGATATATTACCAGAAGTTAAAAATATTATCGCTGTTGCCTCCGGCAAAGGTGGTGTTGGTAAGTCAACTACTGCTGTTAACTTAGCTCTTGCACTACAAGCTGAGGGTGCGAAAGTTGCTATTTTAGATGCGGATATTTACGGCCCATCACAGCCAAGAATGTTAGGTGTTTCGAAGCTTAAGCCGGAAACAACAGGCGAAGGAAAATTACTACCTATCTTAGGTCATGGTATGCAAAGCATGTCAATTGGTTATTTAGTAGACGAAGAATCACCAATGATTTGGCGTGGCCCTATGGTGACCCAAGCCTTAGAACAAATGCTACGTGATACCTTATGGCGTGGTGTTGATTACATGATAATCGACTTACCACCAGGTACCGGTGACACACAATTAACACTTTCTCAAAAGATTCCAGTGAGTGGCTCTGTGATTGTAACAACCCCACAAGACATTGCGCTAATTGATGCTAAGAAAGGTTTAGCAATGTTCGAAAAAGTTAACATTCCAATTCTCGGTATTGTTGAAAATATGTCAACACATATTTGTTCAAATTGTGGTCATGAAGAAGCTATCTTTGGTGTTGGCGGTGGCGAGGCTATGGCTAAAGATGCAGGTGTTAACTTCTTAGGTTCATTACCATTAGAAATGGAAATCCGTACTGACGGAGACGAAGGTGTGCCAACCGTTGTTAAAGATCCAGAAGGTCGAATTGCTGAAATCTATAAAGAAATTGCTAGAAAAGTATCTGCTAAATTAACTCAGCAAGACAAGGCAATCAGTGCATTCCCAAGCATTACGATCGAATAATATTACCTATCTCTCTACACTATAAGTAGATGATTTGATTTTTGATTTTTTTTAAGATAACATGATGTTTTTTTATGTTATTTTTATAAGGAAAAGCAAATGTCAATTATCAATAAGAATTGGGCTGTCGGCTTATTGTGTCTATTATTTAGTTTTAACACCTTAGCACAGGGAGATGTCAAAAAAGGAAAACTAAAATCCATGGCGTGTATGGGTTGTCACGGCCCTACTGGCAATAGTTTTGTACCAAGCTTTCCTAGCCTTGCAGGCCAACAGGCTGACTATATTGTCAAACAGATTCAAGACTTCAAAAGTGGTGAACGTCAAAATGCTGTGATGACTAACATTGCATTAAGTATTAGCGATGATGACAGTCATCATATTGCAGCTTATTACCAATCTCAAATAAAAACCCCTATTATAAAAAATATAGCTCATCTTGAAAAATTAACAGATAAAAATGCATTACTCTCCTTGGGTAAAAAACTCTATGATAATGGCAACCCCAATACCGGACAAGCTGCTTGCTTTACCTGTCATGGAATAAATGGAAATACACTACTAGGTTTCAATATCCCAACCCTTGCCAATCAACAGCCAAAATACCTAATTTCTACTTTAAAAGATTTTAAAAATAGGAAGCGTACGAATGATATTGAAAGAGCAATGCGTCGTATAGTTGATACTATGAGTGATGAAGAAATTGAAGCGATCTCTTATTATGCTAGCTACTTAACCTCAACCCTTAAAGAGAAAGAATAATGAGAAAAATAGCCTCTATATTTAGCTTTCTAATTTTATTAATTACCTTTAATGCTCTAAATGCAGCTTCAGTCGGAATTAATCAAGATGTGGCTGGATTAGACACCACACCTACCATTGATCGCCCTTTTGCACCATCAATGCTGCGAACTAAAGACAACCATAAAGCCACATTGGATAGTTTTGAAAATCCTGAAGTATGCGCTGGTTGCCATCCTAAGCAATATGAAGGCTGGCGTGGGTCAATGCATTCAAATGCTTGGAATGATCCGATTTTTCTAGCAGAGTTTAAGAAAGGTCTAAAAGCAACAGATGGAAAGATTTTTAATCTTTGTGCTGGCTGCCATTCACCAATTGGCGTTCTAACAGGGACTGTGAGTTGGGATAAAAAAACCAATGAATTCAATATCTCTGAAAAAGCAGCACGTGGTGTTACTTGTGATGTTTGCCATAGTATTTCAGGTGCTGTACCGCTTAAAGACACATTAACATCTGAGCATGGTAATGCTTCACATATTATTGACACAGCAACCCATATTAAGTATGGTCCATTAAAAAATTCAAAATCTCCTTATCATGAAACCCAGTACTCTGAATTACATACGCGTGCTAATTTATGCGCCAGTTGCCACAATATCATTCACCCTGTGAATGGCACAGGTATAGAACGCACTTATGATGAATGGCGCGTCTCCCCTTACGCTCAAAATGGAATCATCTGTCAAGATTGTCATATGAACTCTGTCGAGGTAGCGATACAAATCGCCAAAACTTTAAAACGCCCTGAAACTTTTGAAAATCACAAGGCGCGACTAAGTGGTAAAGCCTCTACGCTTGGCACTGAAAGATATAGTGTCGTTCATTCTCATGAATTTGTCGGTGGTAACGTTATTATCTCTTCATTGATGGCGCCAAATAGTCTACGCAAACGTAAGCATGCTAATATTGCTAAAAAGCGCTTGCAGAATGCAACAGAGCTAACAATTGGCTTATCTCAGAGAAAAGATGGGTTATTTAAACTAGATGTTGATGTTTTTAATTCAGGTGCAGGACACAACCTTCCAACCTCTTTAACACAAGTACGTCATATCTGGATTGAAGTCACTGTTACTGACAAAATAGGCAGAATTTTATTTGAAACTGGCAAGTTAGATAATCACAATGATTTTAATGAAGAAGAAACTATCGTTTTTAAGACTTGGGCAGTTGATTCAAAAGGACGTGAAACACATGACCCTTGGTCGATTAACCACATAGTGAGAGACACCACTATTCCACCTAAAGGACATAGTAAACATGATTTTGTATTTAATAACAAATACAACTCTAACCAACTTAATGTTGATGTAAAGCTTAATTATCGCTCAGCAACGCAGCACTTTGTAGACTCTTTATTAGGGGATGATGCTCCAACTATCCCGACCATCACTATGAATCATTTCTCAAAATCATTCACACTGCAAAATAGCAAGTGGAAAGAAAAAATCAAAACCTATGAATCACTCGAATCTGAATTGATAAATTATTAATGACTAATTAGATCGGAAGAGCACACGTCTGAACTCCAGTCACAAGCCTATCTCGTATGCCGTCTTCTGCTTGAAAAAAAAAAATAAACAACGAGTTTTGATAAGTTACTTATAAAAACCTACCACCATACTACCTTATTACTCACATCTATGATCACCATCC
>CALCCK010000077.1 GCA_937899995.1 uncultured Gammaproteobacteria bacterium | reverse complement strand
ATTATCAAATTCAATAGCGTAACTTTGAAAGTCATTACTGTTTGTAACGGGCATTTGTAATGACAAAGTATGCCAATTCAATCTGTTATTGGTTGCTTTTCTAATAGGGTTGACCACTTTCCAAGTTGAATGTTTGCCACGTCCATGAGCTAAGATTAATGCCTTGTTTGTATTGCCTGATAAATAAACAGCATTTGTTTCAATATTAAAAGATTGGGCAAAGGTGTGAGTAGAAAGTAAGAGCAATATAACAACATAGTAGCGATATATATTCATAGTATTTCTATTTTTTAAAATAGATAGTTTATTGTAAGGCGGATAATCAGTAAAATTATGGTTAATTTTTGTTTATAAGAAATATTAATAATGCAGCCAAATTTTGAACCAAAAAATATTGTAAAAACCATTGAGTCTTTAACACAACAAGGGTTAAAAGTTGTTGATCAAGCAAGTCAAGGCAGTGATTGGGAGAATGTAGTTGGTGCTTTAGATAAGTTTGAATTTGAACTGGGGCAGTTCACCAGTGTTAATTCGCATTTAAATTCAGTTATGTTTAGTGAAGAGTTTAATGTTGAATATGAAAAAACATTACCATTGATTACCAATTTTTATTCTGAAATTAGTAACAATAAAACCTTATATCAAGCTTATAAAAATCTTAAAAAGACTGATTTAAACGAGCAACAACAACATATTATTGAGGATGCTGTTGAAGGTTTTGAGTTATCCGGCGTTGGTTTAGAAGGCGAGCAGTCAGCTCGTTTTAAAGCCATTAAAGAGCGATTGAGTTTGCTTAGTAATCAGTTTTCTAAAAACAGTTTAAAAGCAACCAATGAATGGACAAAGATTGTAACTAAGGCCGCTCTTAAAGGTTATGATGAAGACCAACTAGCCAAAATTAAAACCGATAAAGGCTATGAAATCAACTTGCAAGTGCCGGTGTATATGGATGTAATGACGTATGCAGATAATCGAGCACTCAGAGAAGAAGCCTATAAAGCCTACGTTTCTCGTGCATCTGAGGTAGGCATTACTTCTAGTGAGTTTGATAATAAGGATACCATGGATGAAATCTTATCTTTAAGACTGGAGATGGCGAAAATTTTAGGGTTTAAAAATTATGCCGAACTTTCTGTTGAGTCAAAGATGGTTGAATCTTATCAGCAGATTGTTGATTTTTTGAATGACTTAGTTGATCGGTCTAAACCTCAAGCACAAAAAGAATTAGAGGAGTTAAAAGCCTTTGCTGAGATTGAGCTTATGCCTTGGGATTTGAGCTATTATTCTGAACAACTTAAAGCGAAAAAATTTGGATTTAAGAAGACTGACCTGACGCCATATTTTCCAGAGCAGCAAGTGTTGAGTGGTTTATTTAGTACTATTGAAAATCTTTACCAGGTTCGAATCAAAGTGATTAATGAAGCTTCTTATCACAAAGATGTCAGAGTGCTAAAAATTACCAATAAAAGCGGACTGGTAGGGCGAATTTATTTAGATGTTTACGCCAGAAAAGATAAACGAGGTGGTGCCTGGATGGCAGACTACCAACCCTTGATGGGCGATAATAAACCGGTTGCTTTTGTGGTATGTAATCTAAATTCACCTAGCGAAGGTAAGCCTGCCTTGTTTGAATTTGACGAAATAGTAACTCTATTCCATGAATTTGGCCATGCGCTACATCATGTACTTACTAAGGTGAAATATCCATCGGCTGCAGGTATTGCAGGTGTGCCTTGGGATGGGGTTGAGCTACCAAGTCAGTATATGGAATTCTTTTGTTATGAATACGATGTGGTTAAGTTATTATCTAAGCATTGGAAAACAGGCGAGTCATTACCCGATGAATTATTTACAAAGTTGATTGATTCTAAAAACTTCCAATCAGCCTTGGCGATGTTGCGTCAATGTGAATTTTCCTTATGGGATATTCAAACACATTCATCTACCAAAGATACTTACGAAGTTTTGGCTCAAGTGCGCACCCAAACTGCATTGATGCCGAGTGTTGATGAGAGTCGATTTTTGAATACTTTTGGGCATATTTTTAGTGGTGGTTATGCAGCAGGTTACTTCAGTTATAAATGGGCAGAAGTGTTAGCGGCAGATGCTTATGATTACGTGCAATCACAAGGTGGAATTGGCTCAAAGGCATCGCAATCTTTTAGGCATCACATCTTAGAAGCAGGCGGAAGTTTAGACTTTATGAGTCAGTATATTAAGTTTAGAGGAGGTGCCCCTGGCCTAGAGGCTTTACTTAAATCGAATAAAATAGACAATTGTGGTATTTAAATTAAATTTGTTGAAATTTTACTAAAATAGTTGTTAAGTGATCCAGCTTTGCTGTTAAAATCAAACCCGTTAGTTAATAAAATTTACAATTAAATGAGGAGAGACGAATGAATAAAATTAAAGGGCTGTTTTTGGCTTTAACATCAGCATTATTTATTAGTGGAATACTAGTAACCAATACGCTAGCACAAGGCCCACACGAAGGTGTAGCCTGTCTAGGTTGTCATAGTGTTCACTTTGCGGTAGATGATAAAGCGTTTGCGGTAAAAAATACAACAATGATTAACCCGATTAATGGTGAATCACTAGAGGGTTTAGTTGCAGCTAAATGTTTAGGTTGTCACGAAACACAAGAATTAGGTGGTGCGGGTATTAGACCAATTCACTTACATACCACTCACCCAATTGGCATTATTCCAAATCCAAGAGTTGCAGATGTACCTGATAATTTACTTATGGATGGTAAGTTAGACTGTATTAGTTGTCATGAACCACATCCATCAAACCCTAACTTTATGTACTTACGTGTAGATACGGGTAGTTATGGTGAAAACTTACAGAAATTCTGTGTAACTTGTCACTCAGCTAAAGCAGATATGAAGCTAATTGGTGTCGAGTCAGTAGATTCACTTGAATTGTTTAGTGCAATGGACCAACAAGCCGGTGCGAAGAACTTTAGACGTGATGAAGTAGTTACAAATAATCCTTCTATAAAATACATCAAGCCATTAGGCGCCATTCCTCCGAATGACATCTTGCCTAACTACTTGCAGAAACCTGCATGGGTTAATGAGCCGGAGTTCAATCCACTAACTCAGTAATTCTTTAACGAATACATTAAAAGGCCCGCTTTACGCGGGCCTTTTTTTTTGCAAATAAATAAAACTAATAAGGATATCTATTGGTAAAATTCTATCTATATTTTATAGGAGGTGTAATGATTAAATTTATACTAAGCGTGGTGGTTGTTCTGGCTTTGATTGGTGGTGCGATTCAGTTCAAATCAACGGATGAGAGTTGGTCTTTAGTGGTTAATAAAGAAGCGGCAATGAGTAGTGTGCAAAATGGCGCAGTAAAAATTTATGACTTCGGAAGTGAATTGATTAGTGATGCCGACAAGATAAAAGGTGTTGATTTAACGATCGAAAAATAAAGTTAAATTTTAGATAGTAAGATCGTACCATTGGTGCCACCAAAACCAAATGAATTAGAAATTGCAAAGTCAATTTTTATCTCTCGAGCTTCGTTAGCGGCATAATCTAAATCACAATCAGGGTCTTGATTAATGATATTAATCGTTGGCGGGGCAACTTGATCTTGAATGGCTAAGGCTGTAAAGATAGCTTCAATACCACCGGCAGCACCTAATAGATGACCTGTCATTGATTTAGTAGAGCTCATTACAATATTATAAGCATGATTGCCCAGTGCTAATTTAGTCGCATCTGTTTCTGCTTGATCACCTGCCGGTGTTGAAGTACCGTGTGCATTGATATAATCAATTTGGTCTGTATTGACACCAGCATTACGCATGGCATTTTTCATACAGCGCGCTGCACCCTCACCACCTTTAGAAGGCATGGTCATGTGGTAAGCATCACCACTCATGCCATAACCTAGTACTTCAGCGTAAATTTTAGCACCACGCGCTTTGGCATGCTCATACTCTTCAAGTACAACCACGCCAGCGCCATCACCTAGTACAAAACCATCGCGGTCTTTATCCCAAGGACGAGAAGCTGTTGATGGGTCGTCGTTACGAGTAGAGAGTGCTCGAGCGGCAGCAAATCCACCCAAACCACAATTGGTGGTCGACATCTCTGCACCGCCAGCAACCATGACATCGGCATCACCATATTCAATTAAACGTGATGCATCGCCAATATTGTGTGTACCAGTTGTACAAGCAGTGACAATAGCAAAATTAGGACCTTTTAGGCCATATTTGATCGATAGGTTGCCCGAAATCATATTAATTATAGAAGAGGGTACGAAGAAGGGAGAAATGCGCTTAGCGCCTTTTTCTCTAAAAAGATCAGCTGTACGTTCAATTGTGCCTAGGCCACCAATGCCAGCGCCAATAGCGACACCGATGCGTTCAGCATTTTCTTCAGTAATTTCAATACCAGAATCTTCAATTGCTTGAATACCCGCTGCCATACCGTAATGAATAAAAGTATCCATTTTTTTGGCGTCTTTAGGTTTAAGGTAATCTGTAATTTCAAAATTTTTAACTGAGCCACCAAATTTAACCGATTGACCTTCTGTTTCAAGGTTGGTGAGTGAATTAATGCCAGACTTACCCGCAAGAATATTTGACCAAGATTCTTCAACACTGTTTCCAACTGGTGAAACGATGCCCATACCGGTAATGACAACTCTTCTTTTACTCATAGTTTTTTCTTAATTAAAATAAAAAAAGGCGCTTAATTCAAAGAAGAAAGCGCCTTATTCGTTTATATCACTAAACGGAAATTACAAATTATTGTTAATGTAGTCGATTGCTTGTTGAACAGTTGTAATATTTTCTGCTTGATCATCAGGGATTTCACAGTCAAACTCTTCTTCAAGAGACATTACTAACTCAACAGTATCTAAAGAATCTGCACCTAAATCGTCAATAAAAGAAGCGTTGTTATCAATGTCGCCACTTACGTCTAACTGCTCAGCTACAACTTTCTTTACTCTTTCCACAATACTCATTTATTATTTCCTTAATTAGGTTAAAAAACTATCATTTTATCTTTAAATAAAGTTGATACAAGGCTAAATTTAAAATATTTATCGATATCGAGTGGGATCAGAAATTCCAGCAGATTTAAAGCCAATTTTTCGATATTCACAAGCATCACAAACTCCGCAAGCTTCACCTTTGTCGTTGGCTTGATAGCAGGTGGTTGTTATCGAGTAATCAACTCCTAAAGACAAGCCTATTTTAATAATATCAGCCTTATTAAGGTCAATTAAAGGTGTGACAATAGAAAGCTTTTTACCTTCGACACTTTGTTTAGTGGCTAAGTTTGCCATAGTTTCGAAGGCATCAATATAAGCTTGTCGGCAATCGGGGTAACCTGAATAATCAAGTGCATTAACACCAATAAAGATAGATTGGCAATCTAGTACTTCAGCCCAAGCCATGGCAAAAGATAAAAAGATGGTGTTACGTGCTGGTACGTAAGTAATGGGGATTTCATCACTTTCTTTAAAATTAGGTACTTCGATATTATCATCAGTAAGCGCCGACCCGCCGAAATCTGACAAAGAGATATGCATAATACGATGTTCAACAGTACAAAAATGTTTAGCAATTTCGGTAGCTGAGATTAATTCTGATTTCTGTTTTTGCCCATAATCAAAGCTCAGTGCGTAGCATTCAAATCCTTGAGATTGAGCAATGGCAAGGGTGGTAGTGGAGTCTAGACCGCCTGAAAGTAGAATAACAGCTTTAGACATTGGCTAAATTGCCTTTTTCTTCTAGCCATTTTTTACGATCTGGTGCGCGTTTTTTACTCAGCAACATATCCATGGTTTGAAAGACTTGTAATGGATTGTCTAGGGTGAGCTGAATAAGGCGCCTAGTGTCAGGCAACATCGTAGTTTCTCGAAGTTGAGAAGGGTTCATTTCTCCCAAACCTTTAAAACGTTGCACTTGAATCTTAACGCGTTTATTTTCACTTTCAATTTTTCTAACGATTGCATCTCTTTCATTATCATCTAATGCATAATATACTTGTTTACCCGCATCAACTCTATACAAAGGCGGCATAGCAACATAGATATGACCCTCTTTAATGAGTTTAGGAAAGTGCTTCACAAACAAAGTACAAATCAATGTGGCAATATGTGCACCATCGGAATCGGCATCTGCAAGGATGCATATTTTTCCGTATCTAAGGCCGCTCAAATCTTCACAATTAGGCTCAAGACCAATAGCAACACTAATATCATGTATTTCGTTACTGGCTAATACTTGATCAGAATCTACTTCCCAAGTGTTTAAAATCTTACCTCGAAGTGGCAAGATGGCTTGGTACTCTTTATCTCTTGCTTGTTTGGCAGAACCACCAGCCGAATCACCCTCAACTAAGAACACCTCGGTTTGATCAAGATCATTACTCGTACAGTCTGATAATTTTCCTGGTAGGGCTGGGCCACTGATAATCTTTTTACGAATAATCTTTTTACCAGTTTTGAGTCTTGCTTGCGCATTCATAATAGCCAGTTCGGCAATTTTTTCAGCAATAGAAGTATGTTGATTTAGCCAAAGACTGAACGCATCTTTAACAACATTAGTAACAAAACCTGCACTTTCACGTGATGAGAGTCGCTCTTTGGTTTGTCCAGAAAACTGAGGATCCAACATTTTGATGGATAAAACGTAAGCAATTTTTTGCCAAACATCATCCGGTGTGAGTTTGATATTTTTAGGTAGCAAATTTCTAAATTCACAAAACTCTTTAAGGGCGTCAGTTAGGCCTGATCGCAAGCCGTTTACATGAGTACCACCATTGGTAGTTGGGATAAGATTGACATAGCTTTCAGCCACAACATTGGTATTGTATTCAGTCCAAGCAAGTGAACAGTTTAGTTGCTGTTGTTTAGAGGTGAAATCAACCACAAAAGGAGTGGTTGGTAAGCAATCAAGGCCATCTAGCGCCATGGATAAATAATCCTTAAGTCCTTCTTTGTAGATCCATTTGTCAGTAGTGTTGTCAATTTCATTATAAAAGTTAATTTCCAGCCCTGGACATAAGACCGCTTTAGATCTAAGGTTATGACGTAATTTACTGACTGAAAATTTAATCGTGTCAAAAAATTGTGCATCTGGTTTAAATTTAACCATGGTGCCTGTATTGCGCTTACCAACACTGCCGATTTCTTCTAGATCGGTTTTTTTAAAACCATCAGCAAAAGTAATGTAGTGTTCCATTGAATTACGTTTAATCCAAATTTCAACCGAAGTTGATAGGGCATTAACCACTGAAATACCCACACCATGCAAACCACCTGAAAACTGATAAGAATCATTGGAGAACTTACCACCTGCATGAAGCTTAGTCAGAATGACTTCAACACCTGGTACACCCTCTTTAGGGTGGATATCAACTGGCATGCCACGACCATCATCTTCAACAGATAATGACCCATCTTTATAAAGTACTACCTTGATTTTTGATGCGTGACCAGCAACTGCTTCATCAACACTATTATCGATTACTTCTTGAGCTAGATGATTTGGACGCTCGGTATTGGTATACATACCTGGCCGCTTTCGTACTGGCTCTAGACCGGTTAAGACCTCAATTGACGAGGCATCGTAATTACTCATAATATTTTCAAGTGATGATTTTGGCAAGTATCATACCAAAAAAAAGCCCCATAAAATGGGGCTTTTTATTTACCAGAATAAAGGTGTTTTACATCATACCACCCATACCACCCATATCCGCTGTCGGAACTTCTATATGAGGTTTAGGAATTTCTGTAATCATTGCCTCAGTGGTAATCATTAAACCAGAAATACTAGCTGCATGCTGTAGGGCTGCACGTACAACTTTAGTTGGATCTAAGATTCCCATTTCTAGCATATCACCATAGACTTCAGTGCTAGCATTGTAACCGTAGTTACCATCACCATTAGCAACGTTGTTAAGTACAACAGAAGCTTCACCACCACCATTAGCAACAATTTGTCTTAGAGGGGCTTCCATAGCGCGTTTGGTTAAATCAATGCCAATATCTTGATCATGATTGTCACCTTTTAAATTATCTAACGCCTTAATTGCGCGAACTAGCGCAACACCACCACCAGGAACCACACCTTCTTCAACCGCAGCACGTGTTGCGTGAAGTGCATCATTGACGCGATCTTTTTTCTCTTTCATTTCCGTTTCAGTAGCTGCACCAACTTTAATCACGGCAACACCACCAGAAAGCTTAGCTAAACGCTCTGAGAGTTTTTCTTTATCATATTCAGAAGTTGTCTTTTCGAGTTGTGCTTTGATTTGTGCAACACGATCATCGATATCAGATTTTTCACCTGCACCATCAATAACCACTGTTTCTTCTTTGCCAGCCTCAATACGCTTAGCAGAACCTAATTGGTCTTCAGTTACACCTTCAAGTGATAAGCCAACCTCTTCAGAGATCACCACACCACCTGTCAAAACCGCTAAGTCTTGCAAGATAGCTTTACGACGATCACCAAAGCCTGGTGATTTAACTGCTGCAACCTTTACAATGCCGCGCATATTATTAACAACCAATGTCGCTAAAGCCTCACCTTCGATATCTTCGGCAATGATTAATAACGGTCTGCCTGATTTTTGAGCAATTTCCAAAGCGGGTAGTAAGTCACGAATATTTGAAATTTTTGATTCGTTTAATAAAATATGTGGCTTCTCTAAAACAGCACTCATGTTATCTTGGTTATTAACAAAATAAGGCGATAAGTAACCACGTTCAAATTGCATACCTTCTACGACCTCTAATTCATTGTCAAAACCAGAACCTTCTTCAACGGTAATTACGCCAGCATTACCCACTTTTTCCATGGCTTCAGCAATAATATCACCTACTGATAAGTCTGAGTTGGCTGAAATTGTACCCACTTGAGCAATTGCTTTCGTATCGTCGCAAGTTTGTGACATATCATGCAATGCTTTTACTGCCGCCTCTGTAGCTTTATCAATACCACGCTTTAGGTCCATTGGGTTCATACCCGCAGCAACAGATTTGACGCCTTCAGTAACTAGTGCTTGTGCTAATACTGTGGCTGTTGTCGTACCATCACCGGCAACATCATTGGTTTTAGAAGCAACTTCTTTCACCATTTGTGCACCCATGTTTTCAAATCTACCTTCAAGCTCAATTTCTTGTGCAACTGTTACGCCGTCTTTGGTGATAGTAGGTGCGCCAAATGATCTATCTAAAACAACATTTCTACCCTTAGGGCCTAGCGTTACTTTAACTGCGTTAGCAAGCAAGTTAACGCCTTCTAACATAAGGTTTCTGGCCTCTGGGCCAAATTTAATTTCTTTTGCTGACATATTAATCTCCTTTATTCAACAACTGCGACAATATCGTCTTCACGCATTACTAGTAATGTTTCATCATCGACTTTAATTTCAGTACCGGCAAATTGGCCAAATAATACTTGATCACCGACTTTAACATCTAAAGCAAGCACATCGCCATTGTCATTGATTCTGCCGTTACCAACCGCTAAGACTTCACCTTTTGAAGGTTTTTCAGTGGCTGAATCAGGGATGATGAGACCACTAGCTGTGGTTTTTTCTTCTTCTGTTCTACGAACGATCACACGATCGTGAAGGGGACGAATGTTCATTTTTTTCTCCTAATGAATAAACAATAATTTTATAAAGCAAATTACTTGAACTTTTTATTAAAGCGCTTGAGTCTCCAAGGAGGCTTTAAGTTTTTGCATTGCTTTGTTTTCAAGTTGACGAATCCGCTCAGCAGAAACATCATACTTGCCTGCTAAAGTATGTAGGGTCGTTTTTTCTTCTTTCAAGTACCTAGATTGTAAAATATCTAAACTTCTTGCATCTAGTAAAGAAAGCGCTTGGTAAAGCTGTTGTTGTTGGTTTTTATGAGTGTCATCACTGAGTAATAATTGCTCAGGTGTTTGTGTATTATTGTTGGTTAAATAATGCTCAGGTGCAGAAGAGTCTTCATCATCAGAGATGTTAAAGGTTACATCGTTAAACTGCAGGCGTGATTCCATCTCTAAGACATCTTGTCGACGCACACCTAAATCATTCGCAATGTCATCAGCTTGTGATTCGTTTAACGAATTGTAGATGTGTGATTTGGCTTTCCTAAGCTTGAAAAATAATTTACGTTGTGCCTTAGTGGTGGCTACTTTAACAATTTTCCAATTTTTAAAGATAAATTCGTGAATTTCAGCACGAATCCAATAAACTGCAAAAGATGCTAGTCGTACATTTTTGTGTGGATTAAAGCGCTTCACGGCTTTCATTAAACCAATAGTACCTTCTTGTATTAAGTCAGCTTGCTCGAGCCCGTATCCTTTGTAACCATGGGCAATAAAAGCCACAAAACGCATGTGTGACAAGACTAATTTTCTTGCGGCGCTAAGGTCGTGATTTTCATAAAGTTCGATTGCTAAAGCATGCTCTTCTTCCGGAGTGAGAATCGGAGGATATTTTTGAACCTCTAATGAACTTGAGGTTCTAACAGCAGGTAAGGAAAAATTTTGACTCATAAAATTATTATAACTAATAGTTAATATTAGTAAATGGTGATATTATACGCAATTTACGTTTTATATCAACTGTTTAAGCAAATATTGATGTTGCTGTATTTGTTGAGACAAGTTGAGACGTTGTGTATAAATAATGTGGGTTAAATCGTTTAGAGCGATATTGAAATCATCGTTAATAACCAAATAATCAAATTCATCAAAATGTTGCATTTCACTAACGGCATCTTGCATTCTTCGATCAATAACACTCTGATCGTCTTGACCTCGATCAGTTAAACGTTTTTCTAGGGCTGATATTGAAGGCGGTAAGATAAAGATACCGATTGCCTCTGTAAAGCTTTGTTTGACTTGTTGTGCGCCTTGCCAATCGATTTCTAAGATGACGTCTTGACCTTGTTCAAGCAGATTTTTAACAGTTTGTTTGGCACTGCCATAGTAATTATCAAAGACTTGGGCAGATTCAATAAAACCATCGTTGTTGCTAATCTCATTAAAATCTTCTTTAGAAACAAAAAAATAGTTTTTACCGTGCTCTTCTCCTGGGCGTGCGGCGCGCGTAGTGTGGGATACTGAAACGCATAAGTTATCTACTTTCTCAATCAGTGCTTTAACTAAAGAGGTTTTACCACAACCAGAAGGGGCGGCAATAATGAATAGATTGGCCATGGTTTAATTACTAGGGGTGTAACCTTGAATGTCGTCCGCACCTTGCTCAGAAAAGAAGAATTTTTCCATTTGTTCTTTAAGGTAGCTTTGTGCTTTTTCATCAAGCATATTAAGGTTGTTCTCATTAATCAACATGGTTTGATGATCTAACCATAGTTGCCAGCCTTGTTTAGAGACGCCAGCTAAAATTCTTTTGCCTAATTCACCAGGGTAGGGCGCTCTATCTAGAGCTTCAAGTTCTTGGTTTAATTTAACACATTGTATGGTATTCATAGTTGTTTCATCCTGATGCCTAATAAGCGCAGACAAGCAAAGTATAAAACTGCTGAGGCAATAATCGTGATTGCGACAGAAGTGATGCGTTGCCAAACGCCATTTTCTAAATAAAAATTAATGTCGTTAGAAAAATTTAAAATAAAGATGACCATTATAAAGCTTGCCAATAACACTTTTAAAAATAGTTTGACTAAATCATTAGAAAATTGATAAATAGACTGCTTTTTTAAATAGTAGTAAAGTAAAGACGCATTAATCACAGCAGAAATTGAGGTGGCAACGGCCAAACCTACATGGGCAAAATAATAAGCAAAAATTATATTTAAGAATACATTGGACACCATGGCAATCACACCGACTTTGACTGGGGTTCTAATATCGCCACGAGAGAGAAATACAGGGGCTAAGATTTTGACCACTATAAAGGCTAACAGCCCTGAACCATAAGCAATTAAACTGAGTGCCGACATATGTGCTGAAAATGCATCAAACTTATCATATTGAAACAAGGTAATAATCAATGGCTCGGCTAAAAGTACCAGCCCCGCACAAGCAGGGGCGCCGAGCAATAAGCCGATTTTTAGGGCGTAATTAATTGTACGAGTGAATTTTCTCTCATCTTTATTAGAAAAATGTTTGCTAAGTTTAGCTAACGCTACGGTGGCAAGGGCAATACCAATCAGTGCCAAAGGTAGTTCTAATAAGCGGTCAGAATAATACAACCAAGACACACTGCCACTCACTAAAACAGTGGCGATCATGGTGTCAATCAGCAGGTTAATTTGTGATACTGAAACGCCAAAGAGGGCGGGTAGCATGCGTTTTTTTAAGGTTTTAACGCTGGGATGGTCGCCATGTGCTAAACGCGGTAATTTTTTAATTTTAATTAAGAATGGAATCTGAAATAAGAGTTGTACGATACCGCCAATTAGTACACCCCAAGCCAAAGCCATAATCGGCGTTTCTAGGTGTTGAGATAGATATACCGCACTTAAAATCATAGAAACATTAAGCAAGACTGGGGTGAAGGCCGGCACAGCAAACTTATCATAAGTATTGAGAATGCTACCTGCAAAAGCCGTTAATGAAATTAACAATAAATAGGGAAAGGTAATTCTAAGCATGTTGGATGCTAAGTCAAACTTTGTAGAGTCAGCATCAAAATAAAAACCCCAGGCAAACATAAAAATAACCAAAGGTGCTATCACTACTGTAATCACAGTGATAATAATTAAAACCTTTAGGAATTTGGTGCCAATGTGATTAATGACATTTTGAACTTCTGCCTCGTCATGATTGGCTTTTACTTCAGCTAGAATGGGTACGAAAGCTTGTGAAAAAGCACCTTCACCAAAAAGACGTCTGAGGAAATTAGGGATTCTAAAGGCAACAAAAAAAGCGTCAGTAAACCCACTGGCGCCAAAATATTTAGCAATAAAATAATCACGAACAAGGCCTAATATGCGAGACAAAAAAGTCATCGCAGTAACAATACTGCTCGACTTTAAAAAAGACTTATCCATAAAGTGTTAGGTCTTTTTTATTCCTCAATTGGACCACGCATAATGCCTACTTTTGAGCTGCGAATACATTTTACAAATTGCATTACTTCTGGGCTATCAGCTTCAGATGCCTCTAATTCGCTAAGCGCATTGTCGAGTAATCGACCTTGGGACTCTCGATAAACCACTCTAAAAGCACGACCAATAGAGGCAATAGCGCTCGATGAGAAGCCACGACGCCTCATACCCTCTACATTGTAACTTCTAACGCGAGTTTGGATACCTGAGGCGACCATATAAGAGGGAATGTCTTTGTTAATTTGACAGCCCATGCCAACATAAGTGTGCATGCCAATCATACAGAATTGTTTCACCAAGGTAAATCCACCTAAAATCGCCCAATCTTGCACTTTTACATGGCCTGCTAGTGAGGCATTGTTAGACATAATAGTGTGGTTTCCAAGTTGACAATCATGAGCAATATGCACATAAGCCATCAACATGTTGTTAGAGCCAACTCTTGTTAGGGATTTTTCCTTTTCTGTGCCTCGGTTAATAGTGCAAAATTCACGAATAATATTATCATCGCCAATAATTAGGTTGGATTCCTGTCCAGCTTCATAGCTAATATCTTGAGGGTCGCCACCAATAGATGCAAAAGAATAGATGTGATTATTTTTACCAATTTTTGTTGGCCCGTGAATTACAGCATGAGATTCGACAATTGTGCCTGCATCGATTTCTACATTAGCACCAATAACGACGTAAGCACATATTTCAGCATTTTTATGAATTTTTGCACTTTTGTGCACTCTTGCAGTTTTATCTATTGCCATGATTTCTCCTCAAGAACTTTTTAATTTAATCAGCAGCTTTTTTTTGCGTACACATGAGTTCAGCGGTAGTAATCGTTTGACCATCTACTGAAGCTCTACATTTAAATTTCCAAATACCGCGTTTAACTACCATCACCTCAACTTCCAAAAGTATTTGATCGCCTGGTTCAACCATGCGTTTAAATCGCACTTTATCAATTCCAACCAACATGTAAATTTGTCCATCAATTGGCTTTCCTACTTCAGATTTAAATGCCAAAATACCAGTAGCTTGTGCCAAAGCCTCTACAATCATCACGCCTGGCATAATCGGCTGAGAAGGGAAGTGCCCATTAAATTGAGGCTCATTAAAAGTCACATTTTTAATTGCGACAATTGATTTACCAAGTTCAATTTTTAAAACACGGTCAATCATTAAAAAAGGATAGCGGTGTGGTAAATAATTTTTAATATCCTGAATGTTCATTTCCATAATGATTAATCCTTTAAATTTTTAAGTTTAATATTCAAATATGTGATGATTTTATCAAGCTTTGTTAGCCACAAGCTGACTTTCTTCCATTGCCTGTGTGGCATTAAAGGCATAATACCTGTATACATACCAGGACTTGTGATATTTCTATCAACAATACTTTTTCCACCAATTACAACATCGTTGCAAATATTAAGATGACCAATAATACCTACCATACCGCCAATCATACAGCGTTTCCCAATCACTGTACTACCTGCAATAGCTGTACTAGCGGCAATAGCTGAATCTTTACCAACAATAACATTGTGTGCAATTTGTATTAAATTATCGAGGCGTACACCATTATGAATTTGAGTATCTTCTAATGTACCTCTGTCAATTGCAGTGTTAGCGCCAATACTAACATCATTACCAATAATAACACTACCCAAGTGAGCTATCGTATGCCAATGGCCTTGGTCATCCTTAGCATTGCCAAATCCTTCAGAGCCAATGACAACACCTGGTGAGATGAAAACATTATTACCAATAGTACAACCTTGAAGAATAACGATATTTGCTTGTAGATAAGTGTTATCACCAATATTAACATTATCTTCAATAATGGTATTTGCGCCAATAGTGACATTATTGCCAATAACAACATTTTTTCCAATTACACAATTACCTGCAATTTTTGCGTTATTAGTTTTGGCGCTTGGGTGGATACCTATTTGATGAGTTACTTGCTTCTTAAAGTAGTGTGTAATTTTTGCAAAAGCTAAATATACATTATTCACAATTAAAGCATTGGTAGGGCAATCTTCTAAAAGCTCTTTATTTAAAATAACAGCACCTGCTTGGGAGTTAATTAACTCTTGTTTGTGTTTTTGACCAACAACGTAAGTTAACTGTGTATTTTTTGCTATTGTTGCAGAGGCGATACTATCAATTTGAATTGCAGAGTCGCCAACAACTTTAGCATCAATAAATTCGGCAATCTGCCCTAATGTGTACATTATTTAAATTGCTGTTTGAGTTTTTGACTAACAAGCTCGGTGATATTGATTTTTTTACTAGCGTAGGCTACCTTTTGGTACAAAATTAAATCAAAATTTTGCTCTTCAGCAATTTTACGGATAACCTTGTTAATTAGGTTTTGAATTTTTCCGAGTGCTTGCTTATTTTCGAGTACCAATTGTTTTTTTAATACTAATGCTTGTTGTTTGAGTTTTTTCTCCAAGCTTACAATTTTTTTTATTTTTGTTTTAATCTCTGATTGAGAAAAACTGTCTTTGTTCTTGTTAAATTTACTTGCAAGTGCTCGAATATTATTATTTAATAATAACAAGTTGTTTTCTTGAGGTTTGAATTTTCTAATTACTTTGTCGTTTGCTTGAGAAAATTGTGGCGAACTGATAACAACATAATCGATATTAATGTAACCAATCTTTACAGATTGTGCGTAAAGCACACTGTTAGAAAGGAGGGTGGCAAATATAATGAATATTTTTTTCATTGGAAATGATTAGAAAGTTGAGCCTATGGTAAATTCAAACGTTTTAGTATCATCACCTGTTTTTTTAATAAGTGGTATAGCGGCGTAAATACCTAGTGGACCAACTGGCGTTAACCAAGAGAACGCAACACCAGTAGACATACGTAACTCATCAAAGGTAAAATTAGAAGTTTTGTCATAAATACCACCTACATCAATAAAAGCACTCATGCGCATATTGTCGCTATTTTTAACAAATTTCATAGGTGAAATAATAGAGACGCCTGCTAAAATAGATAATTCACCACCTTTTGCATTGCCACTTTGACCTAAGTTACTGTAAGTCGGTCCTAATGAATTAAATTTAAATCCTCTGATAGAACTACTACCACCGCCATAATAACGCTCAAAGAACGGCACTTCTTTACCGGCATATCCTTGAGTAAGGCCCACATTACCTCTTATTTTTAAAGTAAGGTTTTTATTAATGGCTTGATATTTTTTATGATTAGCATTTAATTTATAGAAGCGATAATCTGACATTGGCAGAGAGACACTGAAGTCAAGGCTACTCTTAGAGCCTTCGGTTGGATTGTAGGCTTGATTTAGTGAGCTGCCGGACCAATTTATATTAAAATTAACATCTGTTTGATTTATTTCGTTCCCAATAGTGGGGCATTGTTCAGGCTCATCCAGTTTAAATACATCGGTACAGGTAAGGTCTTTCTTTGAAATTCTTAATTTTGAATTGACTCGAGTGGTTTCAGTTAATGGGATACCATACCCAATACTAATACCAGTTTCGTCAATCTTATATGCGTTGCTAACCAATTCTAAACCATCTAATGTCTTACTAAAAATTCCATAATTAATGCTACTCTTATTATTGGTAAAATAAGGGTCTTCAAAATAAAAACTACCAGTGGTTACTGCTTTAGAACTAGAAAAATTAACATTAAGTGTGTTACCAGTACCCAAAAAGTTATTTTCCCGGATACCGAAATTAAATGAAGTACCTGAACTGTTGGATTGTGTGATACCAGCTGACATTTGACCTGTTTTAGTCTCATCTAAGTCAAAATGAATATTGATTTTATCTTCAGTATTTTTCATTTTTGACATATTCATTTTTACGTCGGAGAAAAAGCCTAGACGTCTAATTTTTTTGACGGATTCATTTAATGTGCTATTAGAATAAAGACTGCCTTCAGATAACCCAATTTCACGACGAATTACCTCATCTTGAGTTCTTGTATTGCCAGTAATGATGATACGATTAACATAAACCTTTCGATTCAGGTCGACATTAATATTGAGAGCGATTGTATGATTTTTCTTATTTTCAGAAGTGATAGTGTTAATTTTGGCAAAGGCATAACCTTGGTCGGCAAAAACATCGGTAATAGCTTGAATACTTTTAACAATCTTCTTTTGCTGGAACACATCGTCTTTGGCAATGATTAACAAGTTACGCAAATCATCAATAGACTGATTGAGTAAATCGCCGGTGAATTGAATATCTCCTATTTTATATTGCGCGCCTTCACTAATTTGAATATCAACAGCAATACTTTTTTTATTGTCAGATAGATTAGTGTCGATTTTATTGATTTTAAAATCTAAATAACCAGCACCAGTATAGAGTGATTTCATAGCTTCAATGCCGGCATCAAGCGCTATTTTAGAGTAGTGATCTTTTTCAGTAAAATAATTTAGAATAAAAAAATCTGGCTCACCGATTTCAAATAAATCTAGCAAGTCTTTTTCTTTATGAATTTTAGAGCCATTAATCTTCATAGAGCTGATACGAGAGACTTCACCTTCGTTAATATCAAGTTTAACGCCTACTCTATTTTGAACATCTATTTCAACAGATTCAGTAATTTCAATGCCGTAATAACCTCTAGATATATACGACGATTTCAAATTTTTTATTAATTTACTTAGTTGTTTTTTATTAAAAATCTTACCCTGTGACAAGCCCATACTCTCTAAAATTCTATTTACAGAATCTTCATTAATCACTTTATCGGAATAATTGTTAATTTCAACGTATTTGATAGAAGGGTTTTCTTGTAGTTTGATTTTTAAAACCATTTCTTCTTGTGAAACTTCAACATCTTTAAAAAAGCCAGTCTTGTATAGTGCACGAATAATCTGCCCAGAAGTTTTTTTGAGATCGGAAGAGCACACGTCTGAACTCCAGTCACAAGCCTATCTCGTATGCCGTCTTCTGCTTGAAAAAAAAAACAAACAAAACTCACCACAGAGACATACTGCAACACTACGAGCACACCCCTGCATTCATCCACTATCCC
>CALCCK010000076.1 GCA_937899995.1 uncultured Gammaproteobacteria bacterium | reverse complement strand
TGCATAGGAGTGTGGGTGATGCAGTGTGCAGTGTACAGCAGTGTAGTGTTGAGTTGTGGTTAACGCTGCGGCGCTTTTTGTGTTTTTTGGTTTTATGTTTTTATTTTTTTTTTTTTTCAAGCAGAAGACGGCATACGAGATAGGCTTGTGACTGGAGTTCAGACGTGTGCTCTTCCGATCTGTGATTTTCTTTATTCTCGTGCATTTGAGATGATGGTCAAACCTAATTCAATGCGCATTATGAAACTACTTTCTAAAGCCACTAATGAGATCGCCCAAGGCGAAGTCATGCAATTACTTAATTGCCAAAATTCAGCAATAACTGAAAAAGAATACTACCGCGTGATCAAAAGAAAAACAGCAGTACTATTTCAAGCAGCAACACAAATTGGTGCTATTTTATCAAAAACTGATGAGATACAAGAATCAGCACTTAGAGATTATGGCCTGCATTTGGGTAATGCATTTCAAATAATCGATGATATACTTGATTATGAATCTGATAAAAAAATCATGGGTAAAGAAGTGGGTGATGACCTTGCCGAGGGTAAAAACACACTACCCATGATTTACGCCCTTGAAAACACTTCTGGCAAACAGCATGAATTACTCATTAATTCCATTGAAAATGCTGACAACAGTCAGATTGATCTAGTTATTAATATTTTATCGTCAGTGAATGCTTTTGATTACACACGACAAAAGGCGCAAGAATCAGCTGATTTAGCCAAACAGTCTCTTGCTAGCTTGCCAGATTCAAACTACAAACAAGCGCTCTCTCTATTGTGCGACTTATCCGTACAGCGTAAATTTTAATGCTTACAACTGAGTTAAAGACTCAAATTCGTCAATCATTCGAAGCTGCTAAAAACGCCATGCCTGATTTTAAAATTAGACAAGCGCAAAACAAAATGATTGCTGAAATCTCTAAAACCTTGTCTGGTGAATACCCTGATAGCAACCCTATTTTATGTGTTGAAGCACCGACTGGCACCGGCAAAACCATGGCTTATTTACTCAGCGCCATTCCCATTGCCAAAGCACAAAAAAAGAAGCTGATTATCTCTAGTGCTAATGTTGCCTTACAAGAACAGCTACTCAACAAAGATATTCCTGAAATAAAAAAATACTGCCATGTTGATTTTGAATATGTATTGGTGAAAGGTCGGTCCCGCTACCTGTGTGTACGTAATTTAATTAATTTAGTCGAAAACAATACCAGTGAAAACGAATTATTTGATAATTCCTTGTTATGGGATTCACCCCCTGGAAAATACCAGCTTGACCAACTTGGTGAGATGTTAGAAGATTATTCTGACAAAAAGTGGAACGGTGAAATAGACGACTTAGAACAAACACCAGATGGATCCTTATGGTCAAAAATCGCTTGTAATCGTTTTACCTGTACGGCAAAAAATTGTGAATTTTATAACGATTGCGCTTTTTTTAAAGCACGTAAACAAATCACCAAGGCCGATGTTATTGTGGCTAATCATGATCTTATTTTGGCAGATCTGAGTACTGGCAATACGATATTGCCTGATGTTGATGAATCTATCTATATTTTTGATGAGGCGCACCACCTCAATCACAAAGCTTTATCGCACTTTTCGCTCAGTGCTGGTACAGAGTTTATTAAAACTAGTCTACGCCAAACTCAGGGCGTGAGTGAGCAAGTTTGTAAACTAACACAAGGTGATACAGCTGAAAGCAATATCAAATTAGTCGATGATTACTTATCTGATTTAACAGAGCTATTTAAAGCACTTGCTTTTGATGAAAACATTTATTTGTTTGACCAAGGAGTGGTAGATACGCCAATTCAAACTATTTGCCAAAATTTGCTTACCGCCATTGGTAACACTCACACGCAATTTGAGCATTTAAAAGATACTTGGTTAGGTTATTTAAAAATAAAAATGGTGGAAAAATCCATTGCTGATCCGCTTAATAATGTCTTAGGTGAGTGTGAACAGCACCTGTCTTCTATTTTATTATTACTTTCTTCTTTTATGCAAGCGCATGAAGTGGGTCGTCCACCTCATTCTCGCTGGATTGAAAAAACCATCTTGGCTAATAAGAAAACCAACTATATCATCAATAGCGCACAAATTGACATTTCACACAACTTAGACCAACTGATTTGGTCAAAAGTCGCAGGTGCGGTTTTAACTTCAGCTACTTTATCATCGCTTGGTAGTTTTGACAGACTCAACCAACAATTGGGCTTAGTTAAAGCAGAAAATCAATACCTGCGCCTTCCCTCACCTTTTAATTTTGACCAAGTAGACTTTATTGTGGCTAACTTTAAAAACAACCCAACACAAGTGTATGAACACACACAAGAAGTAGCCACACAACTTTTAGAACGTATCGATAGTAATGAAGGCTCTTTGGTTCTATTTGCCTCTAACAAGCAAATGCAAATAGTGGCTGATTTAGTAGAGCAAAAACTCGGTTGTGAATTGTTTGTGCAAGGGGAATTTTCTAAAAAACTCATCTTAAAAAAACACATTAACCTACGCAAACAAAATCAAGGCAGTGTGATTTTTGGTCTGGACAGTTTTGCTGAAGGTGTCGATCTTAAAGGTGACAATTTGACGCATGTAGTGATTGTTAAATTGCGCTTTAGCGTACCAACCTCACCCATTGAAAAAACCACAAACGATTATCTACAATCTCAAAATCGCAATCCATTTATGGAAATCTCACTACCTGACGCATCACTTAGGCTTATTCAAGCTTGTGGACGACTGATTCGTACTGAAACTGACACTGGGAAAATTACGATATTTGATAATCGATTGGTATCTAAGTTTTATGGAAAGCAACTACTCAACGCATTGCCGGGTTATAACATTATTGTTGAATAATTTAAAAACGCCAAAAAGCCTTATGTAATAACGCCATCAACGTTAAGATTTCTAAACGTCCAAGTAGCATTGAAAAGCTTAAAATCCATTTTGCTGAATCACTAATACCGCCATAATTAGCCGCTACTTCCCCTAAGCCTGGGCCTAGGTTGTTAATACTCGCTGCCGTTGCTGAAAAGGCAGTGATTTGATCCAAACCAGTAAACATTAATGCAATTAGGATAATAATAAAAGCAATAACATACAGTGAAAAGAAACCCCAAACTGAGACCAAGGTTTTTTCATCAACGCTACGCTTATTCAGTTTGATATTGATGTATGCATTCGGATGAATGAATTTTTTGATTTCTTTCATCGCCAACTTAAACATGAGTAATACCCGAACTACTTTAATACCGCCACCGGTTGAACCCGCACAAGCACCAATAAAGCTGGCAAAAATCAATAGCATTGGCAAGATAAATGGCCATTGAGAATAGTTTGTAGAAGCAAAACCTGTGGTGGTAGCAATCGAAATGGTCTGGAATAATGCTTGTCTTACAGACTCACTTGCACTCGGGTAATAACCACTGTCGAACAAATAAAGACCAACGACAACGGTAGTGAAAAGCAAGATAAAAAAATATGTTTTAAACTCTGAATCTTGTGAATAAGTAAAGACATTTTTCTTTTGCCAAACAAAGAAATGTAAAGAGAAATTTATACCTGCTAAAAACATAAATACAATCGCAACGCTTTCAATCGCACTTGAATTAAAGTAACCAATAGATGCGTCGTGAGTAGAGAAACCGCCAATAGCCACCGTAGAATAACTGTGCCCAATTGCATCAAAGGCATCCATTCCTGCTAGGTAATAACCCAACGCACAAACAATGGTAAAACTAATATAAATCTTCCACAATGCTTTGGCGGTTTGTGTAAGTTTTGGGGTAAGTCTTTCTTTAGAAATACCGCTAGATTCTGCGTGGTAAAGCTCCATACCGCCCACCCCCAGCATTGGCAATATCGCCACTGCTAAAACAATAATGCCCATACCACCTAGCCATTGTAGTTGTTGTCGGTAGTACAAAATCGCCTTGGGCAGGTCATCTAACCCAGACAATACAGTGGCACCCGTCGTGGTTAAACCTGACATCGATTCAAAAAATGCATCACTGAATGACATTCTGAGTGATTCTGACAATAAAAATGGAATGGTCGCAAACAACGAAAGGATGAACCAGAAACTAACCACAACCAAGACGCCTTCTCGGATTCTAAAGTTTTTTGTAGTATTTCTAAATGGTGCCCATAAAATAAAGCCACTTAGTAGTGTTAACAAAAACGCAGTGATAAAAGATTGTGCCTCGTTCTGCTGATAGATAAAATCAACCAGCAATGGCGGGAGTTGTGTCAGACTAAAAACCATTAACAACAAACCAATGGTTTTAAAAACGATACTAAATTGCATGATTATCCATTACTAATCAAAATATCCTTCAAATAACGCTTCAACTTCATGAATCTTACTCACATCGCTAAGTACGATGAGTACGTGGTCACCCTCTTCAATCACCAGTTTGCGTGAACCCATAATCACTTCATTGTTTCTTACTATTGAGCCCACAACCACACCATCTGGCAAGTTAATTTCCTCAATGGTTTTTCCAACGACATGAGAATGTGCATGATCACCATGAACAATAACTTCAATGGCCTCAGCCTTGCCTTGGCGCAAGGAATGAACCTTCATGGTATCGCCCTTACGAATGTGTCCCAAAATACCACTGGTAGTGATTTGGTCAGGTGAAATCACCATATCAACATCTTCACTTTGCTCGGCTAAGTCTTCATAAACATGACGCTTAACCAGGGCAATGGTTTTATGTGCACCTAAACGTTTAGCCAAAATAGACACAATTACATTAATTTCATCGGAGTCCGTGAGTGCTAAAAATAAATCAGTACTTTCAATACCTTCTTCCAGTAATAATTCTTCATCAGAAGCATTACCATGCAAGACTAAGGTGTCTTCAAGCTGTTCTGCAATTTCAATAACTCGCTTTTTATTCAACTCAATAATACGTATACGGTGATTTTTTTCCAAATATTTAGCCAAATTAAGACCGATACGACCACCACCAGCAATAATGATATTTTTATAGGCTTTATCAAGTCGTCTAAATTCTTTTAAAACCTTAGAAATACTGTCTTTTTTAGTAACAAAGTACACGCGATCTCCGTCTTTAATAATAGTATCACCATACGCTGGAATTGCTCTGCCATTACGATACAAACTAACTATACGCATGCGTGTTTTTGGCAGATGTTCGTGTAATTCTTTAATTGGACGACCAACAATTGGCGTGCCTGCATAAGCACGGGTTTCTACCAATTGCACTAACCCATCTTCAAATTCAAATACTTGATTTGCACCAGGCTCTTCCACTACTCGCTTGATATAGTCGGTCACCAAGCCTTCGGGGGTAATAATAAAATCAATAGGAATAGCGTTATCTGAAAATAATTCTTTACGATGCAAATATTCGGCAGTACGAATACGTGCCACTTTTTTATCTACTTGGTACAAAGTGTGTGCCATTTGACAAGCTAGCATGTTGTCTTCGTCAGATTTAGTTACAGCAATCACCATATCCATATTTTTAATATCTGCTTCTTCTAAAATATTGGGATATGAGGCATGGCCACAAACGGTTTTAATATCTAGATGACGCTGTAAAGAAGATAAATTAGCCTCATCCTTGTCAATGATAGTAATGTCATTCTCTTCATCAGAACCTAAATATTTTGCTAGTGAAGAGCCAACTTGGCCTGCACCCAAGATTAAAATTTTCATTTTTTATCGATTCCCAAATCTTTTAATTTACGATACAGTGTGGTACGCTCTAAGCCTGCCAACTCTGCCACTTTAGCAATGTTATGATTATTCTTTTCTAAATGATGATTAAAGTATTGCTTCTCAAAGATGTTTCTAGCTTGTTTCAAAGGTAAATTAAAATCAATGCCAATGACTCTTTGCTCATCATCGACTTGTTCGCCAAGCAATTTTCGCACTAAGGGTAATAAATCATGCAATGGTTTTTTCAAAAAATCAACCGCGCCAAGTTTAATAGCTCTAACAACATCTTGATGCTCGGCATGACCTGACATCATCACCACTGGCATCAAAAAACCTTCAACTACCCATTCTTCTAATAAAGACATACCATCTTGTCCAGGCATCCAAACATCCATCATGACCAGGTCAAAAGTTTGATCTTTGACAATGTCCTTAGCTTGGGCAGCACTATCAGCCAATACAACTTGATAATTAACATCTTCTAAAATATCTTTCATTGTTTCAGAGTTAATACGCTCATCATCGATGATAAGAATATTTCCAATTACCGGCACGTTGTCCATATCTATTCCTTTTTATTATTGTCTGTATAATCAAATTCAATGGTAATAATAGCCCCATGTGGCTCTATATTATCAACAAAAATTCGCCCATCATGCTGCTCAATAATATTGTGCACAATGGCCATACCTAAGCCACTACCTTTTAATTTTGTTGTAACGTATGGCTCAAACACATGGTCAATGATTGCTGCATCAAATCCATCACCATCATCCTGGACTGTTAAACGAACTATACCCTGGGCGGATAAATATTGGGTTGCAATCTTGATATTTAAATCACGTTTTTGTTCTACTGATTCTGCAGAATTTTTAACTAAATTAATCAAAACTCGAGAAATATTATTAGTATCTAACAACAGCCTGGGTGTATCACTTGCTAAATCAAATTCAATGGTTATATTATCTTGCGCATCATAAAGATCAACAGATTGAGTAACCAGTACATTTAAATCCACCAACTTGCGTTCAATTTGTGGCATATTAGCATAATCTGCAAACGCACTAACCATTGCATCCATTGATTTGACTTGGTCAATAATCACATTGGTGGTTTTATCAATAATCTCCAAGTCTTTACCTTTGAGTATTGGCAGGAATAAATTTCTAAGACGTTGCGCAGATAACAGAATTGGTGTCAGTGGATTTTTAATCTCGTGCGCCATACGCATTGCCACCTCACCCCAAGCGGCTTTTTTCTGTGCCCTTTTAAGTTGTGAGATATCTTTAACAATAATCACATAGCCTAAAATTTCACCCTCAACCTCTAACGCCGCACCTTGGCAAGACAGCAGTAAATATCGATCTGTCAATAAAATCTCAATTTCTTCACTCCATTCGCCAAAATCTTGCTTTAGTTTGCCACTAGTCATGCTAAATAATGGCTTCAAAGAAGAGTATTTTTCAACAATGTCAAAACAGAATTTCCCAATAAAATTGTCTTTACTATCCATACCTAGCATTTCCACAATGACCGGATTAATAAACTGGATTCTTTTGTCTTTATCTAGACCAATCACACCATATGAATACTTCAAGATAGTTTCTAAATATAAGTTATGCGTATCCAAGCCTTCACGCGAAGATTTAATTTGTTTAGACATATTGTTAAAATGCCAAATTAGCTGACGCATGTCTTTGTTTTGCTTATCATCATCAACCATAACACCATAGTTACCTTTTGAGATCTCTTTGGTTGCAATCGATAAATTATGTAGTGGCATCATTAAATGATCCATGGTGCGGAAAATAATCATCAACACACTTAAAATTGCCAATAAAATAGTGGATGAAAAATCGATTAAAAATCTATTTTGAGTGACCGAGGTATTTAAATCAAACTTAATGTTTTTTGAAGCTTGACTGAATTTTTGCATTTTTCCTAAAAATTGCGTCAATCCAGGATCGGAAGCATATATAGCATCAACCACCAAATAATTTTTAGTTGGTACACTATCAATATAGCGCGTTGACATTTTAACCTGTACAACATTAGTTTTATCATCTTCATTAATCAAACGCGGCTGCAAACTTGATAACGGCTTATCTTCTAAAGATTGACAATAACTTAGATCGGCTGTTTTGGCAACGATAATCTCATTAGAATCTAATAAAGTAATTTGACAAGCCCAACCCTTATCAACAAGCCCCTCAAGGAAAAACTGCATATCTTCTTGATAAGTTTCAACATCTTTCTGAAAATCACCATACGAGGTAATTACAGTTAATAAGCGCTTAGTTTGCTCGGTATAGCGCTCATTTCTAACATCTTGAATATCTTGATATAAACCATCTACATGGACAATAAAGTTTTGACTAAAGGTATCAAAGGCCATCTCAGAGTTTTCAACATTTTCTTGAATAGTTTGAAAAGAAAACAAATAGAAAGACAAAACAGGCACAATCACCAACAACGGGGCAATTTTAATAAACGACCAAGCAAACCGAGAGCCAATTATATTTTCATCAATATTACGCTTTAATTGTCTAACATTAATTACAATGTAAACCATTGCAACTAGACTCATCAGCCCATTATAACTTGCCAAAATCCACCACCATTCTCCAATTAAATTCGGATTAAGACCCATATAAAATGTGCCTGAAATAGAAATTAAAAAGACAACAAACCACAACCAAGTTGGTAAGATTCTTTGTATGGCAAACGTTTGATCAAACATCTTATTTTTAAGTTATCTTATTATTTTTTGAGCTGATTATCTCATAAAAAAACACGCGTCAAGTTTAATTGTTGCTAAAATACAACAATGATACAAACACAAGCGCAACTATATGATTTTCTTAAGACTATTCAGGGTGAAACTGAGCTTGCAATTGATACAGAATTTAAGCGTGTCAGTACCTACTACCCGGTTTTGTGTTTGGTACAAATCTCCACCAAAAGTGCTACCGATTGTATTGACGTCTTAGCACTTGATGATCTTGAACCTTTATTTAACAAACTTTACCAAGATGATTGTGTTTGGATTGTGCATTCCGCACGCCAAGATATTGAGGCTATGCATTGCCTTTCAGGGCGTCTACCTACGCAATTATTCGATACGCAAATTGCTGCCAGCTTGCTAAATTACCCGATACAAATTTCTTATCAAGCACTGACTGAAAATTTGCAAAATGTCTATTTAGAAAAAGCCTACACACGCCTTGATTGGACTACTCGCCCATTACCCAAAGAGGCGATTGAATACGCGCTAGACGATGTGCGCTACTTAATAAAAAATTATCACCAATTAAAAGCACAGTTATTCTCGGAAAATAAACTTGATTGGATTGTAGAAGAGGCTCAAAACTTACTTAACATCGATTTGTACCTACCGCCTATTAATCAAGCTTGGCAACGAGTCAAGGGCCTGTCTAGAATTAAAAAAAATGCGCACGTCTTAGCCGCACAATTGGCTGCATGGCGAGAACACCGGGCACGATCTAACAATAAACCACGAAAATGGATACTGGCAGATGACCCATTAATTGCGTACGCTCTAGGCAAAGAAAAGCTTTCAGACAAAGCGCAAAAAAGTTTTAATGATTTTTTGGCTAAGCACATCAGCATTCAAAACATTGAAATCAGTATCGATAAAAACAAACCACCAACAAAAACTGAAAAAACCCAAAAGATCGTTTTACATAAACTCATTCAAGAAAAAGCAAACCAGTATAATTTAGCTATAGAGGTAATAGCCAGCAGCAAGTCATTACTTAAATATATTCGCGGCGATCGATCGGTTATGTTTTGCCAAGGTTGGCGTTATCATTTATTACAAGAGGAATTGGAAAATGCAAAATAGTTTAAAGCCAGTATCGGCAGGCAATCTGCCTGACGAAGTTAACGTTATTATTGAAATTCCAGCACATTCTTCGCCAGTTAAATATGAAATCGACAAAGAAACCGGCGCTATGTTTGTGGATCGTTTTATTTCCACACCGATGTTCTACCCATGTAACTATGGTTTTGTACCAGAAACATTAGCAGATGATGGTGACCCAGTGGATGTCTTGGTAATCACCCCTTATCCTTTAATTCATGATTCAGTGATCACGGTACGTCCAATTGGCGTGTTGCTGATGACTGATGAAGCCGGTAAGGATTCAAAAATCCTAGCAGTGCCAACAGACAAGCTGTGCAAATCTTATCATGATATTAAATGTATAGATGATGTAGGTGCTACGCTTAAAGACCAAATCGAACACTTCTTCCGTTACTATAAAGATTTAGATGATGGCAAGTGGGTAAAAATTGATGGCTGGGGTGATGCAGCAGAAGCTAGAAGAGAACTGCAAGAATCATTCGACGCTTATAAAAAATAGCCTTTGACCAACAGCAACACCTTTCAAATCATTGGTGGTGAGTATCGGGGTAGAAAATTCAGCTTTCCCGATGCGGATGGCTTAAGACCCACACCAGGCAAAGTTCGAGAAACGTTGTTCAACTGGATTCAATTCGAATCTTTTGATAAAACTTATCTAGATTTATTTGCTGGTAGTGGTGCACTAAGCTTTGAAGCTTTATCTCGCGGCGCTAAACAAGTCACCAGTATCGAGAAAAATTTAAACACTTTTCAAAGTTTAGAAAAACATAGGAAATTATTAAAATCAGCCAAGATCACCTTTTTTAACCAAGATACGCTCGTTTTTTTAAAGCAAAAAAATACAGAAATCTTTGATTTTGTCTTGCTAGATCCGCCATTTAACAAAAACCTAGTCTCAAAAGCACTAAAAGCACTAAAAAACGGAAATTTTGTAACAATCCATAGCAAAATCTATATAGAATCTGAATTTAAGATAACACAGAGTTTCTTAAAAGAAAATTTTTCGGAAAAAATCGAAATCATTAAACAAAAGCAATCTGGCGCAGTTAATTACTGTTTATTAGAGATATTATGAAAAAAATTGCAATTTATCCTGGCTCTTTTGATCCTATTACCAATGGTCACATCGATTTGATTCGTCGTGCTAGCAAATTATTTGATAAAGTCATTGTTGGCATCACACAAAATAGTAAAAAAACCTCATTTCTTGATATTGACGACCGCATCCAAACTGCCAACACAGCACTTAAAAACATCGATAACATTGAAATACTAAGCTTTGATACTTTGCTAGTTGATTTTGCTGACGCGCAAAATGCGCAAGTTATCCTGCGTGGGCTCAGAGCGGTGAGTGACTTTGAATACGAATTCCAGCTCTCAGGCATGAACAAACACCTTAACCCCAATATTGAAACCTTGTTTATGACGCCTGCTGAACAATACGCCAACATCTCATCCTCATTGGTACGTGAAATCCTAATGCTCGGTGGTGATATCAGTGCTTTTGTGCCCAAATCGGTCGAAGACCATCTGAAATCCAAGCTGTAAATATTTTTACCTTAATTCCTTGAAAAAAATTTGACCACCCCTATATAGGGGTTATATCAAACATAAGGAGTTAAAAAAAAATGTCAAAAATTATTGGGATTGACTTAGGTACAACAAATTCATGTGTCGCTATTATGGAAGGCGGTAAAGTTAAAATTATTGAAAATTCAGAAGGTGATCGTACCACCCCATCAATTATTGCCTACCCTAAAGACAGTAAAGAAGTCTTAGTAGGGCAACCAGCAAAACGTCAAGCAGTTACTAACCCTGAAAACACACTGTATGCGATTAAACGTTTAATCGGTCGCCGTTTTGATGAAGATGCAGTACAAAAAGATATCAAACTTGTGCCTTACAAAATTGTCAAAGCTGACAATGGTGATGCTTGGGTAGAGGTTAAAGGTAAAAAAATGGCTGCTCCAGAAATCTCAGCAAGGGTGATCGAAAAGATGAAAAAAACCGCTGAAGATTACTTAGGTGAAACCGTTACTGAAGCCGTTATCACTGTACCTGCTTATTTTAATGATTCACAACGCCAAGCTACTAAAGATGCCGGCAAGATTGCAGGCCTAGAAGTTAAACGCATTATTAACGAGCCAACAGCAGCAGCATTGGCTTACGGCGTAGATAAATTGATAGGCGATAAAACCGTTGCTGTCTATGACTTAGGTGGTGGTACATTTGACGTATCAATCATTGAAATGGAAGATATCGATGGTGAAAAACACTTTGAAGTATTATCAACCAATGGCGATACTTTCTTAGGTGGTGAAGATTTTGACCAACGCATTATTAGCTATTTGGTTAAAGAATTTAAAAAAGAGCAAGGTGTTGATTTAACCAATGACCCAATGGCGCTACAACGTTTAAAAGAAGCAGCAGAAAAAGCCAAGATTGAATTATCGTCATCAGAGCAAACTGAGGTGAATCTACCTTATGTGACTGCTGATGCCTCTGGCCCTAAGCACCTTAACATCAAACTTACACGTGCTAAATTAGAATCACTGGTTGATGATTTATTAAAACGTACCATTGAGCCTTGCAAAATTGCACTCAAAGACGCAAAACTTTCTAGTGCTGATATCGATGAAGTAATCCTTGTTGGTGGTCAAACTCGTATGCCTAAAGTTGGTCAAATGGTACAAGATTTCTTTGGTAAAGAACCTAAGCGTGATGTTAACCCTGATGAAGCTGTTGCCATGGGTGCAGCAATTCAGGCGGGTGTGCTTGGTGGTGAAGTTAAAGATGTGTTGTTACTTGATATAACGCCATTGTCTTTAGGTATTGAAACCATGGGTGGCATTATGACTAAACTGATTGAAAAGAATACAACTATCCCTACCAATGCATCGCAAATCTTTTCAACTGCATCTGACAACCAAGCTGCAGTAACCGTACACGTAATACAAGGTGAACGCGAAGTAGCCAGTGCTAATAAATCACTCGGTCAATTCAACTTAGAAGGTATCGATGCTGCACCAAAAGGTCAGCCTCAAATTGAAGTAACATTGGATATTGATTCAGATGGTATTTTAAATGTATCTGCCAAGGATAAACATACCGGAAAAGAGCAATCAATCACCATTAAAGCTTCATCAGGTTTAAGTGATGAAGAAGTAGAAAAGATGATTAAAGATGCTGAAGCACATGCAGAAGATGACAAAAAATTCCAAGAATTAGTCACAACACGCAATATGGCAGACTCGCTCATACACTCAACTAAGCAATCACTTAAAGAGCTAAAAGATGAAGTGTCTGACGATGAAAAATCAGCCATTGAAACAGCAATCAGTGAACTTGAAGAGGCGATGAAAGGCAATGAAAAAGAGGCGATTGACGCCAAAGTACAAGCCTTAAGTGAAAAAGCACAACCTTTGGCCGAAAAAGCACAGGCTAAGGCTGGTACGGATGAAAGCGATACTGAATCAACTGATGCTAATGATGATGTCGTTGACGCGGACTTTGAAGAAGTAAAAGACGATAAGTAATTTATCGATCATTAATAACTAACCTCCTTCAAATCTAATAATTTGAAGGAGGTTTTTTAATATAAGGCAAACATGTCACAAAGAGATTACTACGAAGTATTAGGGGTTGATAAAGGCTCGGACGGTAAGCAAATCAAAAAAGCTTATAAGCGTTTAGCTATGAAGCATCATCCTGATCGTAATACAGACAATAAAGAAGCGGCTGAAACGAAATTCAAAGAAATTCAAAAAGCTTATGCTATTTTGTCAGATACACAAAAACGTCAAGCTTATGACCAGTTTGGCCACGCAGGTGTTAATGGTAATACTGGTGCGGGTGGGTTTGGTGGTGGTGGGTTTGGTGATATCTTTGGTGATATCTTTGGTGGTGGTGGCGCTGCACAACACGACAACCATGGATCAGACCTGCGTTATGATTTAGAGATTGATTTAAAAGAAGCCGCTGAGGGTACAACGGTTAAAATTCGCATCCCTAAAAATGAGTCTTGTGATACCTGTTCAGGTACCGGTGCCAAGCCAGGTACATCGGTAAATACTTGTGGTACTTGTGGTGGCCACGGTCAAGTACAAATGCAACAAGGCTTCTTTGCAGTACAACGCCCTTGTCATGATTGTTCTGGTACCGGTCAAAAGATTGAATCCCCTTGCGGCACTTGCCGTGGACAAGGCGTGGTTCGCAAACAAAAAACTTTATCAGTTAAGATTCCTGCAGGTGTTGACACGGGCAATCGTATTCGCCTAAGTGGCGAAGGTGAGGCTGGTTTACGTGGCGGTCCAAGTGGTGATTTATATGTACAAGTACATGTTAAAACGAACAATATTTTCCAACGAGAAGGCAATGATCTTTACTGTGAAGTGCCAATCGACTTTGCTACAGCAACACTCGGTGGCTCTATCGAAGTACCAACACTAAGCGGAAAATTAAAGATTAAAGTACCGGCTGGTACACAAACAGGCAAACTGTTCCGTTTACGTGGCAAGGGTGTTACTGCTATTCGAAGCACCACTACGGGTGATTTACTCTGTCAAGTAAAAATCGAAACACCGGTTAACTTGAGTAAACAACAACAACAACTACTTAAAGACTTTTCTGAATCTTGTGGCAGGAAACAACACCCAGAGTCCGACTCCTTCTTTGGTAAAATGAAATCATTTTTTGAATAATTAATCGAGACTATATAGTGAAAATCCAACAAATCAAAGCAAGAGAGGTTCTTGATTCACGAGGTAATCCAACCGTTGAAGCTGATGTTATTTTAGATAATGGCATCATGGGCAGTGCTATGGTACCATCTGGCGCCTCAACTGGTCAACGCGAAGCGCTAGAATTACGCGATGGTGATAAATCTCGCTATTTAGGCAAAGGCGTATTAAAAGCCGTTGAGTTCATTAATACTGAAATCAATCAAACCTTAATGGGTTTTGATATTAGCAATCTATCAATCATTGATCAAGCAATGATTGATCTTGATGGCACAGAAACTAAATCAAGACTCGGTGCTAATGCAATCTTAGCTGTGTCTCTTGCCTCAGCACATGCGCATGCCAATGCTAATAATCAACCTTTGTATAGTGCATTAGAGGTTGAAGGTGATTTTCAACTACCGGTACCAATGATGAATATTATCAATGGTGGTGAGCATGCTAACAATAGTATTGATATTCAAGAATTTATGATTATTCCTGCTGGCGCGCCTAGTTTTAAAGAAGCATTGCGTTATGGAGCGGAAGTTTTCCACCATTTAAAATCTGTACTAGAAGCACAAGGTATGAATACAGCAGTAGGAGATGAAGGTGGATTTGCACCAGATTTAGCCTCAAACGAAGATGCCATTAAAGTGATTTTAGAAGCGATTAAAAATGCTGGATATGAGGCTGGTAAAGATATATTTATTGGCATTGATGTGGCCAGCTCTGAATTTTATGTAGATGGTAAATACAACTTAGCCTCTGAGAATAAATCACTCAGCTCTGAAGAATTTGTCGACTATTTAGCTGATTGGGTAGAAAACTACCCAATCATTTCTATCGAAGATGGTATGGATGAAAATGACTGGGATGGCTGGGACTTGCTCACCAAAAAAATTGGTGACAAAGTACAATTGGTTGGTGACGACTTATTTGTTACCAATGCCAGCATTCTTGCTCAAGGTATCGAAAAAAACATTGCCAATTCAATTTTAATTAAAGTTAATCAAATCGGCACTTTGACAGAAACCTTTAATGCCATGTCAATGGCTACCAAAGCAGGCTACACTTGTGTGATGTCACACCGCTCTGGTGAAACTGAGGACACAACCATTGCTGATTTAGCGGTAGCAACTGGCTGCGGTCAGATCAAAACGGGTTCTTTATCTCGTTCTGATCGATTGGCAAAATACAATCGCTTGCTTCGCATTGAAGAAGAACTGGGTGAAAAAGCAATTTACCCAGGACTTGATGCTTTCAATCATTTGAATTAAACTGAACAGTAATTAATTCAACCTTTACAATTTATTGGAAACACTGTCGACCTTTTGGCTAGGTATCATCCTTTTAGGGTTAATCTTAGCTTCTGCCTTTTTCTCTAGCAGCGAAACCTCAATGATGGCGATCAATCGTTATCGTCTAAAAGCGCTGAGTAATCAAAACAATACGCAAGCCAAACGCACCGAAAAACTACTGGGTAATCTTGATCATCTCATTGGCACCATTTTATTGGGTAACAACTTTGTTAACATCTTTGCCTCGAGTATTGCCACCATATTAGCCATTAAACTTTGGGGTGAGGGTTCGATCGTATATGCATCAATACTATTGACTTTTGTGATTTTAATCTTTGCAGAAACCACGCCCAAAACATTTGCTGCTAAAAATCCAGAAAAAGTAGCCCTACCTGCTTCAATCATCATTAGTGGCCTGATTACACTTTTCAAACCTTTCGTTTGGTTAATTGCAAAACTCTCAAGTTTGATTCTAAAACTACTCGGTGTTAAAAACGAAGTCCAGATCAATAGTATTAGTTCAGAAGAGCTTAAGATGGTGGTGAATGACGCCAAGCCAGTCATTGCCTCTAATTATCAAAAAATGCTACTCAACATTATTGATTTAGAAAAAGTCAAAGTAGAGGATATTATGATTCCTCGTCATGAGCTTATTAGTGTTGATATTAATAATCACAGTGAAATCCTCTCTCAACTAGAGCGCATTCAACACACGCGATTACTAACCTTTGATGGCTCGCCAGATAACATTACCGGTGTACTACATATGCGTGATGTGGTCAATCTATACGCTAAAGGTGAATTTAGTATTGACAATATCGCCGAGTTAATTCGCAAGCCTTACTTTATTCCTGAAGGTACTTCATTAGCACATCAATTGGCACATTTTCAAACCAAAAAAAGACGCCTAGGTCTTGTGGTTGATGAGTATGGTGAAGTTAGAGGTATGGTGGTTTTAGAAGATATTTTAGAAGAGATTGTTGGTCAATTTACTTCCAATCAAAATGAAACCATTGAAGAAGTGATTCAACAAAAAGATGGGAGTTATTTAATCGACCCTAGGATTAGTATTCGCGAACTCAACACTTTATTAAAAATCAACCTCTCAGTTGCTAGAGCGAAAACACTTAATGGCTTAATTTTAGAAACCTTACAAAGTATTCCCAAACGCGATATTAGTTTAAAAGTAGACAATGTATTGATTGAAATTATGCAGATTTCAGACCAAACCATTAAATTGGTCAAGTTAACAAAACTAGATTAACGCCTGCCCCATTTGAACAACCTCTAATTCTTTGAGATTAAATGGATTATCTTGATTAGACATCAATAGTATTACGGTAGAGCCCATATTAAACCGACCCAACTCTTCACCTTTCTTTAAGGTAATATTTTGATCTTGATAATCAAAGTGTTGTACTTGTTTTTTATACGGAGGATTGATCTGTCCATGCCAAACTGTTTGCATTGAGCCAACAAAAATAGCGCCAACCAATACAAAAGCACAAAAACCAAATTCTGTTTCAAAATAACAAACCACGCGCTCATTCCGAGCAAATAGATTATCAACCTTTTGCGCCGTTTGTTGATTAACTGAAAACAAGTCACCCGGGATATAATCCATTGAAACCAGCTTGGCATCATAAGGCATGTGAATACGATGATAGTCCTTAGGCGATAGGTAAATCGTAGCAAAAAAACCATCGTTAAATTTAGACGATCTTGGGTCACTCGCTAATAATTGATCAATACTATAATCACGGCCTTTGGCTTGTAGAATTTGAGTATTGTTAATTTTCCCTACTTGAGAAACAGCGCCGTCTACCGGGCAAATAATGGCACTGTCAGCAATTGGCCTAGCATTGGGTTTAAGTGAGCGTGTAAAAAAGTCATTAAAGTGCATATAGTCCTCAACATGCTCTCGATTTGCTTCGGACAAATTGACTTGGTAGGCTTTAACAAACCAATGGGTGAAGGTATTTTTTAGCCAAGTATTTTCAATTCTAGCAAAACGAAACATTAGCTTCGATGCCCAATGTTGTGGCAAAAGGTATTGTGGCCAAACCATTAGCTAAACTTGCTTTGAATGAAAGATAAAGCCTCTTCAAATTTAACTTCAATTTTATCTGCATTATTCCTAGCTTTATACTCAACATTGCCGTTATCAGCGTGAGTATCACTCAGCACCAATCGATGTGGAATACCTAAAAGTTCACTATCAGCAAACATAATCCCGGCGCGTTCTTTGCGATCATCAAGCAGTACTTCAATGCCAGCTTCTAAACATTGTTGATATAAGTCATCAGCTAAGGCTTTAACACGAGTGGATTTGTTATAATTAATAGGCACAATCACCAGTTGAAAAGGCGCAATACTTTCAGGAAAGATAATGCCTCGATCGTCATAATTTTGTTCAATCGCAGCCGCAATCAGGCGTGTTACGCCAATACCATAACAACCCATCGTGATCGTTACTGCCTTGCCAGATTCGCCAATCACATTGGCTTTCATTGCCTCAGAATATTTTGTGCCAAGTTGGAAAATATGCCCCACCTCAATACCGCGCTTAATCACCAGCTTGCCTTTACCATCAGGTGAATCATCACCTTCTACAGCATTACGCAAATCAGCCTCACTAAATTCAACACCTTGAGATCGGAAGAGCACACGTCTGAACTCCAGTCACAAGCCTATCTCGTATGCCGTCTTCTGCTTGAAAAAAAAAAAAAAACACGACAAA
>CALCCK010000075.1 GCA_937899995.1 uncultured Gammaproteobacteria bacterium | reverse complement strand
AATAAAATGTCAAAAGAAAAATTCGAAAGAACCAAACCCCATGTCAACGTAGGCACAATTGGTCACGTTGACCATGGTAAGACTACCCTAACAGCAGCGATTACTAAAGTAATGGCAGAACTTAACGGTAGTGAAGTAACTGACTTTGCTGATATTGATAATGCTCCTGAAGAAAGAGAGCGTGGTATCACGATTTCAACGTCACACGTAGAGTATGAGTCAGCGACTCGTCACTACGCACACGTTGACTGCCCGGGACACGCCGACTACGTTAAGAACATGATTACTGGTGCTGCACAAATGGACGGCGCTATCATCGTTATTGCTGCAACAGACGGTCCTATGGCTCAAACTCGTGAGCACATTCTTTTATCTAAGCAGGTAGGTGTTCCTTACATTATTGTCTACATGAACAAAGCGGACATGGTTGACGACGAAGAATTAATTGAATTAGTTGAAATGGAGATTCGTGAACTTCTAGACGAGTACGATTTCCCTGGTGATGACACGCCAGTGATTCTTGGTTCTGCGCTTAAAGCATTAGAAGGTGATACCTCTGACATTGGTATACCTTCAATCTTGAAGCTTGTAGAAGCACTAGACACATACATTCCACTGCCTAAGCGTGATACTGAAAAGACTTTTATTATGCCTATTGAGGACGTATTCTCAATCTCTGGTCGTGGTACAGTTGTTACGGGTCGTATTGAAGCCGGTATCGTAAACATAGGTGATGAATTAGAAATCGTTGGTATTAAGGACACACAAACAACAACCTGTACGGGTGTTGAGATGTTCCGTAAGTTATTAGACTCTGGTGAAGCTGGTGATAACGTAGGTGTATTACTTCGTGGTACTAAGCGTGAAGAAGTTGAGCGTGGTCAAGTATTGGCTAAGCCTGGTTCAATCAAGCCTCACTCAAAGTTTGAAGCAGAAGTATATATCTTAAGTAAAAATGAAGGTGGTCGTCATACACCATTCTTCGATAACTACCGTCCACAGTTCTATTTCAGAACAACAGACGTAACAGGTGCTTGTCAGCTACCTGAAGGCGTAGAGATGGTAATGCCAGGTGATAACGTGAAAATGCAAGTAGAGTTGCTTTCACCGATCGCTATGGAAGATGGCTTAAGATTCGCTATTAGAGAGGGCGGTCGCACAGTAGGTGCGGGTGTTGTTGCTAAGGTGACGGATTAAG
>CALCCK010000074.1 GCA_937899995.1 uncultured Gammaproteobacteria bacterium | reverse complement strand
TTACGTATTCCTCATAAGAGGCTGACTTGAACGAAGTTAACATACTGCAAGGTCTGTGTGAAAGATTTGAGTATGAGTGTGAGACGTGGGCTCTTCCGATCTCGATAAATAATTTTTTTTTTTTTTTTTTAATGATACGGCGACCACCGAGATCTACACTCTTTCCCTACACGACGCTCTTCCGATCTCGATAGAACCTGAAGCTTTAGTTTCAGTAGAAGTATTTTGGTTAATTTTATGAGAAACCTTAACACCAGCTAAAGAACCACCGATTGTAGTAGAGTTGCTAGAACCTTTGTCTTCATAAGCTAAAGATAAGCCACCGAATGTAGTAGAAACATTTACTCTTTCAGCAGGATCAGAAGTTTGAGTTAATTCACTCTTACCGCTTCTCCAAGCACCCATTTTAACTTTAACACCAGCTACTGATGTAGTTAAGTAAGCATCTTCAAGATCGATACCCATGTTGTCATCGCCATCATCTAATTCTATGTTTATTGTAACGCTAGTGTTACCACTTTTGCCAACGATTTTTAAGTCTGCTTCATGAGTGTATACACCGTCTTTAGCATTAAACTTAGCTGCACCAGAAATAGCGATATCAGCCATAGCTACTGTTGTAAATGTTGCTGCAACTGCAGCGATTAATAGTTGTTTTTTCATTTTAGTCTCCTAAATTTTTAAAAGTGTTAAAGTTCCCCTTAACGTTTATTTCTCTGTTTTTAAACAAAGATGCAACTGATTATACTGAGGCCTGCCAAAGAGTCAACACTTATTTGCAAAAATAAACATAAAAAGGCGATTTCGCCACAATGACCTTAATTCTCCCACTCTTGTTTGCTCTAATCCCCATATAAATAAAGGAATATTCATTTTTATATACAAATTCAATATAAATAAATAAAATTACAATAATGCTTTAAATAGGGCGATATTCATCTTTAGAGCAATAAAAGACCGAGATTACTCTCGGTTTTTTATTTATATACCTATATATGTACATAGGTTTTAAAAATGAATTACTTTGCTCAGCTGTAAGACAAATATTTTTCTTTGCGCTGGCATATACATAATGTATACAACTAGCAAAGAAAGTTATTTAACACTGCAGCTAAGTAAAAGAATTGTTTTTAGTGCCATGCAAGCATGGTTAGTAGCATTGGGATAGACAGTATCACATTGATACTTGAAGCCAACGCTGCATTCTTCTTAGCTGTAGCAATCTCTTCTGCTGTTGCTTCCTTCATGCCTAAGATCTTTTGCTGGTTTGGCCAAATGATAAACCAAACGTTAAACGCCATAATCGTACCCATCCATGTACCGATACCGATGACTTGATAACCTTCGGCCAATGCAAGTGCACTCATGATGCCGTCCATGCCTCTGCCTTGTGATGCTAGTAGTACCAAACCTAAAATCCAAGTCGTGGCTGCTGCCATGCGGAACCATAGTAAGGCGCGCGGAGCGATGTACTTGCCGATTGCTGCTGGGCCTGGGCCATCTGTGTCTGCTAGTGCTTGACCCATACCTGGTACTTGTACAAAGTTAAAGTAGTATAAAAGACCAATCCATACGATACCGGCTAATACGTGTAACCATACTGTCGTGCCATAATGCGTTAAGCTTGCAGCTTCTGCTGTACCTCTAAAACTCACATAGACGATAATTGCTAAAATAAAGCCAATTAAAATCTTACCTTTTACTGAATTAATGAAACCCATTATTTCTCTCCTTTGTTATATTAGTGATAATTATAATAAGGTATTCATTTGTTTGTATCATTTTTTAAAAAAATTAACTATTTAACTATATGCCTGAATTACCTGAAGTTGAAACCACCAAACGTGGGCTTCAGCCACTGATTGTTAGCCAAGTGGTTGAACGCGCTAAACTATATAGAGATAACTTGCGTTGGGAGATGCCTAAACATTTGGTTACCACGCTAGCCAATCAACGCGTTAATAGTATTCATCGACGCGGTAAATACTTACTCATCGAGTTTGACGTCGGTACGCTGATCATTCATTTAGGCATGAGTGGCTCGATTAAAGTAGTAGATAACGACACCCCACTTAAAAAGCACGATCACTTTGAGCTGGGCTTCACCAATGACACAGTCATGCGTCTAAACGACCCACGGCGCTTTGGTGCGGTGTTGTTTTCAACTGATGGTTCACACCCCTTATTAGACAATTTAGGGGTTGAACCGCTGGAAGATTTATTTGATGAGTCGTACTTATATAGTAAGTCACGCAATAAGCAACAAAACATCAAAGCTTTTATTATGAACAGCAAGGTTGTGGTGGGTGTGGGTAATATTTATGCTTGTGAGAGTTTGCATCAAGCCGGTATTAACCCTGAGCGCAAAGCCGGTAGTGTTTCTAAAAAACGTTATCAGTTGTTAACGCAGTGTATTAAAACCATCCTCGCTCAAGCCATTGAAGCCGGTGGCACCACCTTGCAAGATTTTTCCCAAGTGGATGGCAGCCCCGGATATTTCGCCCAGGTTTTATCTGTCTATGGGCGTGAGGGTGAATTATGTAATGTCTGTAATGGCTCTTTGCAGCACCCGCTTGAAGGGTGTAAAATAGCACGCATTACACAAAATCAACGTTCAACGTTTTATTGCCCAATATGTCAGACATAGATACCCCTCAAGAAATGTTCGAAACCAACTGCTCGACTAACTCCGAGCCGTTTGCCCTACAAAACCTGGGTAGCTACATGGAGCCAGAGTTTAGTGAAAACTGCATTGTCATCATTGACCCAGGTATGCAGGTCCATAATCGTGCTTATGCGATCGTGCGCTATGACAATGATATATATTTTCGTCAATATCTAGAGCGTGGTAATAAAAAATTCTTAGTGCCTTTAAATACGCAACATAATGAAATTGAACTTGCAGGCGAGTTTAAAGTAGTGGGCTGTGTGGTACAACAAAAACAACGCAAACAAAAGCCGTTACATTACTATCACCTTAATCGAACCACAGGTGAGATGGATTTCACCATCAGTGGTAAAACTAAAAACAAAGGGGAATAGCCATTGGAAAAGAAAGTACATTTAATCTTTAGTATCATCATGTCGCTATTTATGATCAGCATCATGTCATTTGTGGTCACTTATCTTAACTTAGGTGGTTGGACTGATAATATTATCGAGAAGTGGTTGAGCAGCTTTGTGATTGCTTGGATTGTCGGCTTTCCACTACTATACGTATTTGGCCCAATTTTCAAAAAAGCGATTATGAAATCGCTGAGTAAATAATTACTTTAAATAAATTAAATTAATCATTCGGCCAGAATTGGCACCATCGCGTCGATAGGAAAAATATTTATCTTGCTGTGTGTAGGTGCACTCATCGCCACCACTGATTGATTTAACACCCAAACCATCAAGCACAATCATCGCTGCTTGATAAATATCTAGCTGGTACTTATCACCCTTAGTTATAAACGCCTGATTTAGCTTTGCATCTTTATCGATAAATTGTTGATAGGCTTCCTCGCCTACCTCAAATGCTGCTTGAGAAATCGCTGGGCCAAAGTGCACTAGTAAATCACTAGATTCAAATTGATCAACAAAGGATTCAATCACCCCATTCACCATCCCTTTCCAGCCTGCATGTGCCACACCGACTTGTGCGCCCAACGCATCACAAGCAAAGATTGGTAAGCAATCAGCGGTCATCACCGCGCAGACCACGCCTTTATCCTGGGTCACTACCGCATCACCTACACATTCAGCACTGGTGGCTTGCAAACAGATATTAGAATGAACCTGCTCAAGATACTTTGGGGCACTGGGTAAATCAAACTGCTTAATGAGTAAGGTGCGATTATGGGCAACAGCTTGCGCTTCATCGCCCACGTGGGTGGCAAGATTAAAATTCCCATAACCAAACTCACTCGCACCAGCCTCAGTAAAACGTGTGGTAGAAATCAGTTGGACATTGCTGGGGAAGCTGGCCCTCCCAGAGGACTGCTGTTTGGTGCTAAGCAGGGTCAAATGTTTGTAAAGTTTGAAGTAAGTCTTGTAAATCTTGTGGCAGAGGTGCTTTCCAAGACATTATCTCGGCTGAAATTGGATGAGTTATAGTGAGTTTTTTAGCATGTAAAGCTTGTCTTTTAAAGCTTTTTAGTGCGTCTTTAAGTTGCTCATCGGCTTTTTTAGGAAAGCGAATCTTGCCACCATACATCGGGTCAGCAATCAGTGGATGACCAATAAATGACATATGCACACGGATTTGGTGAGTGCGTCCGGTTTCTAAAATACATTTCACATGTGTGTGATGGCCAAAGCGATCAATCACACGGTAATGCGTCACTGCACCTTTGCCCTCACCCTCTTCAACCACGGCTTGTCTAATCCGATCTTTTGGATCTCGGCCTATTGGCGCATCCACCGTGCCACCAGAAATCATATGACCATAAACAATGGCAGAATATTCTCGCGCTACAGCGTGAGTTTGCAACTGCTCAACCAAGTTCTTTTGCGCTAGCTTGCTACGCGCTACCACCATTAAGCCTGAGGTATTTTTATCGAGTCGGTGTACAATGCCAGCCCTATCTAAAGTGGCTAAAGATGGATCATAATGCAATAAACCATTCGCCAAAGTACCGGTCCAATTACCCGCGCCTGGATGTGTCACCAAACCAACCGGCTTGTTAATAACAATAATATCATCATCCTCATACACCACATCTAGCGGGATGTCTTCCGCCTTCCATTCGTTAATTTTTTCAGCTTTAATACTAAGTGCAATGATTTCACCACCCAATACTTTTTCTTTGGGTTTGAAAGATTTACCATTAATCAGCGCGCCGCCAGAACGAACCCAATTGGTAATTTTAGAGCGAGAGTAATCCGGCAGCATATAAGCCATAGCACTATCAATGCGCTGACCAATGAGTCGGTCGGGGATGATGATGTTAAGTTGATTCATACGTATTATTTTACTTAGTAATTTTTATATTTTTACTAAGTATTTTTTTGCTTTGTATAAGGTGGATTTTAAAAATATGCAGGAGTTTAGCAATCCTAAACGACTAAGTATTTTTATTAATCTAACGCAGTAGCAAGTAAAAGATAAAAATTTGGCGTCCCGTAAGAGATTCGAACTCCTGTTGCCAGGATGAAATCCTGGAGTCCTGGGCCAGCTAGACGAACGGGACAAATAGATATTTTAATGGAGAAATTAGATTTAAAGGACAAAAAAAATAGCTTAGTTTTTACACTAAGCTGTTTTTTAGAATATGGCATCGCCTAGGAGAATCGAACTCCTCTTACCAGGATGAAAACCTGGGGTCCTAACCGATAGACGAAGGCGACATACACTTTCTTTGCTTTTGGTGGAGCTAAGCGGGATCGAACCGCTGACCCCGACACTGCCAGTGTCGTGCTCTCCCAGCTGAGCTATAGCCCCAGTTGACGGTCTTTAGCAAAAGATGTAAATTATAGTCTCTAAGACAAATTAGTCAAGACTAGTTTGGTAAAATGTTTGTACAATACTTATGGAAAATTCTCATGCTTGAAAAAACCTTTACTGAAAAATCCTACACTTTAGAGATTCTCTATCATATCGGCACCTATGAAAACTCAATCCATTTTATTTTTGATCA
>CALCCK010000073.1 GCA_937899995.1 uncultured Gammaproteobacteria bacterium | reverse complement strand
CATCTTGGCACAGCTGGTGGCAAAATCATCGTCAGGAGCCTGCAAAATCTGAGCGAATGTGAGGTTGCACTCGGTGCGGAGCAAGGTGGCGCAAATATCCGCCCGACCATCAGCCCGCTTCGTGAGGATGTCTGAGATGCACTCACAAGCGCAGGCGCGCAAAGTAGGGGCAACAGCTCGGCAGACAAGCGCCAGAAGCAAGAACACGTACTGAGGCCGCATCTCAGTGAACTCCCGTCGGCCGTACACCTCCAGAAGCCGCTGGGCCACCGCCATTTCACACGCGGGCGCAACGGAAAGCCCTTGGGATCCATACCTGTACTCTACAAGGTAACGCTCCGAAAGCAACATCACGAAACGCAGTAACTCCGGGTTACACTGCAGGAGATGCAGGTTGGAGTCACTGACACGCATCAGTGCGCAGACACAACGCATCCACATCAAAGAAAGATCAAAACCCTTCTCGGTTGTCACCCTGGGGGGCGGGGTGGGCAGTGGGCGACGGTGGGAGGGGGTGAGCAGGTTGTGTGTTTGTAGGTGGTGAGTGGGTACGAGATGGTTGTGGTTTTTTTTTTTTTTTTAATGATCCGGCGACCACCGAGATCTCCACTCTTTCCCTACACGACGCTCTTCCGATCTACGTGAATAAACTCACTGACTAAAGGCGCAAAGCCATTTTGTACTTTTTCATTACCAGTAGCAGAGAGGGTTGCCATGGTGCGACCATGAAAACTTTGATTAGCAGTTAAGATAATTGGGTTGTCAATGTTATTAGCATGGCCGTGCAAACGGGCAATCTTGATAGCAGCCTCATTAGCCTCAGCACCAGAGTTACTAAAAAAGGTGGCATCCATATTGGCTAATTGGCATAATTTTTTAGCTAAGGCTTCTTGATGTTGAATGTGATACCAGTTGCTGGTGTGTAGCAATTCACCAGCCTGTGTTTGTATGGCATTTGTAATGTCTTTGTGGCAATGACCCAATCCAACCACACCAACACCTGATAAGGCGTCTAGGTATTGCTCACCTTTGGTATCTGTCAGGTAGCAACCTTTACCTTTAACAAAGGTAACTTCAAGGGGGGCATAATTTGACATTAAATAAGACATAAGTTTTTTAGTGTGTTTTTAACTTGGCCACTAAACAAAAAAGCCCCAAAATGGGGCTTTATTACCAATCAGAATTTTAATTATGATTGGTATTGTAAAGGTGGAGCCATTTGGTTATCAATTTCAGCTAACTCTTTTTTATAACCTTCATAGAAAGAACCTGCTGGTGGGTTAACCCACTCTTCATATGAAAAACCATTTGCATCTGTGTGTACTTTAAAGGTTTTTTGCAATGCGATTCTTTTTACGCTTAATTCATTAGATTCTTGACTAACTGCGTCCATGTTTATCTCCTAAATGTAGAATAAGTAAATAAGTAATTATAACCTCAAATCAAGATTTGTGGTGTTTAATATTTACTGAATATGACAACAAATACTTTACAATTGGTCTAAGTTTATGTCACAATTAAATCGAATATTTTTTAATTTGATAAGGAGCGTTTATGCAATTAAGTATTTCTGGTCACCATCTCGATATCACCGAGGCAATCAAGCAACATTCTATTGAAAAATTATCTAAAATTAAACATCACTTCGATCACTTGATTAACATTAATATGATCTTGGAAGTTGATAAAGATGTGCAAAAAGCCGAGGCAACCATTCATGTTAGTGGAGCAGATTTATTCGCTAAAGCTGAAAGTGACAATTTATACGTTTCTATTGATCAAATGGTTAATAAACTAGATTCACAGATTAAAAAGCACAAAGAGAAATTAAACGACTATAGAAAAAAATAAAGGTCGACTAACCCAAGCTAAGCCCTGGGTTTTTTTTAAAAAGGAATATTAATTCAATGTCAGAAGTTGAAAATACTTCTTTCGAAGCTTCCCTCCAGAAACTGATGACGTCACTGGAGGCATCTTTGTATGAAGAAGCCACCGCTCAACTTACCAACTTACATTCGGCTGAAATTGCTCGTCTATTAGAAGGTGTTCCACCCAAGGATAGAATACAACTTTGGTCTAATATTGATCCTAGCACACAGGGTGAAATTCTTAAAGATTTAAGCCAAGATGTTCAGTCTCAACTGATCAATGAAATGGATGTTGATGCCCTTGTTAAGGCTACCGAAGGTTTAGATATGGATGATTTGGCTGATATTGTGCCAGAGCTACCAGAGTCAGCATTACACAACTTACTTTTAACGTTGGACCATAAGCATCGAGATCATTTAAAGCGAGTTTTATCTTATCCTGAAGACTCAGCGGGTGGGCTTATGAACATTGATATCATCACGGTGCGTGACGATATTAATGTGCGTACCGTGATTCGTTATTTGCGTTTATTACGAAAGATGCCAAATGACACTGATAAGGTATTTGTGGTTGATCGTTCTTATAAATATTTAGGCTCGATTCATATTTCAACTTTGTTAACCAATGAGGCAGAGCAAAATATTAATCCATTGATTAACAAGGCGTTCAAGCCTATTCCTGCAAACATGCCTGAAAAAGAAGTGGCGTATTTATTTGAGCAGCGCAACTTAATTTCAGCGCCAGTGGTAGATGAAAATAATCAGCTAATTGGTCGTATTACCATTGATGATGTAGTTGACGTGATTCGTGATGAAGCGGAGCACTCAGTGATGTCAATGGCGGGTTTGGACGAAGAAGAGGATGTATTTGCACCTGTTATGCAAAGCTCTAAACGTCGCAGTGTTTGGCTGGGAGTTAATTTGATTACAATATTTATAGCGGTATTTTTTATCGGATTATTTGAAGCGACATTGCAAGAGAAGATTGCATTAGCAATTTTGATGCCAGTAGTGGCTTCAATGGGTGGTATTGCTGGTACCCAAACCTTAATTTTGGTAACGCGTGGTATTGCCACCGGCAGGGTTACTACTTCTAACCTTAAAATATTGATAAATAAAGAAGTGGCCATTGGTTTTTTAAATGGCATTGTGTGGTCGGTTGTTATTGCACTAGCAACTTACTTCTGGTTTGACGATGTGATGCTAAGTCTTGTGATTGCTTTGGCTGTTATTGTTAATTTAATCTTCGCTGCTTTTGCTGGTGCGTTTTTACCTTCACTACTTATCAAATTTAAAATTGATCCTGCACTCGCAGGTGGCGTAATCTTAACCACCATTACTGATGTAATTGGTTTTGTGGCTTTTTTAGGTTTAGCTTCACTGGTCATTTAGAAGAAAATCTTTTTTGTAAAATAGTATAAATATGCCGTTTGTATTTAAAAAATATAACGCTGTTAAAGGTAAAAAGATCCAGCAATTTTTACTAGATGAAGCCGGATTATCCTCATCTGTATCACAAAAACTACTGTCTAAAAATAGAGTGTTTGATGATCAAGGCCACACTTTAAAAAATGGGCAAATTTTAAAAGGTCAATACATACAAGTGGCTATATTTGAAGGCCATACAAGAGGCTTAAAGCCTGTATTTGAAGTGCAAGATTTTGCTGTTTTTGATAAACCATCTGGGTTGATGGTGCATCCAACTCGTAAAACCACAGCTTACAGCTTACTTGATGAAATAAGATATCATTTTGGTGATGAGGCAGATTTGGCTCATCGAATAGATGCTGAAACTTCGGGGCTAGTCTTAGTGGCTAAAAATAAACAGGCAAGTACAATACTAAAAACCTTATTTGAAAACAGGGCGTGTCATAAAGAATACTTGGCATTAGTAAAAGGTCAACTAAAAAATAAAATCACCATCGATAAGCCCACATCAAAATCAAACAGCATTATTATTGTAAAAATGATTTGTGAAAATGAAAAAGGTAAGCATTCCACAACACATATCCAGCCTTTAAAATTTAATGAAAAAAATAATACAACCTTAGTGAAAGCCATACCTATTACAGGTAGGCAACACCAAATTAGAGTGCATTTGGATTCAATCGGGCATACGATTTTAGGTGATCCAATCTATGGTGTTGATGATCAGGTAGCTGATGCGTGTTTAAGAAAAACCTTGTCAATTGAGAGCAGGGTTGAGCTAACTGGCGCAAAGCGATTGATGCTACATGCTAACCATCTATCGTTTGTTTATAATGATAAAAAGTACAATATTACTTCAAAAATTAGCAAATTTTATGAATAAGCTGAATTTCTCTGTAAAAAACCTCATAAACTGACCAAAAAAGGATAAAAATACCCTATTCTGGTCAGTTTTTACTGGATTATTAATGTAATATTCCTTGTTTATTAAAAAAAAATATCGAAAATAACACTCTAGAATGGCTTCTCTTTCCATTTTTGAGTAATTCACCTTTTATAAATTAAAAATCTTTGGTGGGAATATTGTTAACCTCTAACCAAATCCTAAATTTTTCTTGAATTTCTTCTAAGGTTTTTTGATTATCCGCCTCAAAGCGTAATACTAAACATGGGGTAGTATTAGAAGGGCGCACCAAACCCCAGCCATTAGGGTACTCCACTCGCAGACCATCAATGGTAATAATGTTAGCACCTTCAAAGCTCGCATTCTTAGCGAGTTTGTCCATCGCATCAAACTGCTGACCTTGCTCATCAAAGTGAATATTAATCTCAGGTGTGTTGATACTATCGGGTAAATCAGCAAAAACTTCTGCACAAGTTTTGCTGGTCTTTGACATGATTTCTAATAAACGGGCACCAGTGTAAAGTGCATCATCAAACCCGTACCAGCGTTCTTTAAAGAAAATATGACCACTCATCTCACCACCGAGTGCTGCACCGGTTTCTTTAAGTTTGGCTTTGATAAAACTGTGGCCTGTACGCGACATAATTGGTTCACCACCGTGTTCAGAAATATCTTTTGGCAGCAGAGAAGAGCACTTAACATCAAAGACAATTTTGGCGCCTTTATTGCGTTCAAGAATGTCTCTTGAGTAGAGAATCATTTGGCGGTCTGCCCAAATAACATTGCCTTTATTGTCAATCAAGCCGAGTCGGTCGCCATCACCGTCAAAAGCAAAACCCATATCTGCACCAGTATCAATGACTTCCTTGATGATGTCTTCAAGGTTGTGCAGTTTGGATGGGTCAGGATGATGGTTAGGGAAAGTGCCGTCTACTAAACAAAATAGTTTGGTAACTTTAGCACCGAGTTGTTCAAACAGTTTTGGCGCAATATTACCTGCAACACCATTGCCTGCATCAATGACAATATTGAGTGGTTTGTCGAGCTTAATGTCTGATTTAATACGATCAATATAATCTTGTTCAATATCAACTTTGGTTGAAGTGCCGTGACCCTTATTAAAGTCATTATTAATAATGCGTTGATACAATTCTTGGATGCGATCACCTGAAAGTGTTTCACCAGCAATCATAATTTTAAAACCATTGTATTCAGGCGGGTTGTGTGAGCCGGTGATCATCACACCTGAAGTGGCGGCTTTGGTATACGTGCCGTAATATACCAGTGGGGTAGGTACCATACCAATATCAACAATATGACAACCACTTGCTTTAAGGCCATCTTTTAACGCACTCATAAGCTCAAGCCCACTTAAACGCCCATCACGCCCTACTACAATACCGCGCTCACCTTTGGCGATAGATTCACTACCAATAGCAAGACCGATTAGTTTGACCGTATCAGGGGTGAGATCTTGCTCAACAATGCCGCGAATATCATAAGCTTTAAAAATTGATTGTGAGATGGACATAATGATAAAATGAATCTAAATAAATAGCTTATTTTAATCACAAAGAGCACACTTAATGAAAGAACAGTTTGAAGTAATTGCACTTGAGAATGAAACAATGACACTGAAAGCGAATCGCTCAGGCGGTTGTCATAGTTGTTCAGCTAGTAGTGGCTGTGGTACGGGTATATTGGCTAATTACTTTAATCATTACACTGTGTTTAATAAGCCTGTGAAAAGTGGAGTAGTGGTGGGTGATTTTGTCACTTTAGAGATTTCGTCCTCTGAATTATTTTCACGCGCCTTTATATTATATATCTTTCCAATCTTAGCATTATTTGTTGGTAGTTATGTTGGTATGAGTTTATTTCCTGTGACAGAATTATGGCAAATAAGCTTTGGAATTTTCGGTTTTATTGGTGCACTTTTACTCACCAAATATTTTGTAAAGTAAGCCTTATAAGCAGTTTATTTTTGGGATAATCGGTTTATTTTTATAAACAATTTTCGTTTATTATGGTAATTCAAGATATTGACCCATTAGAAACCCAAGAATGGCTAGAAGCCTTTAAATCTGTAGCTAAAGTCGAAGGCGATGATCGTGCAAAATTCCTGTTAAATCAGCTAATGGATATGGCGCATCATGAAGGTATGGACTTACCAACGGGTGTGAATACAGCTTATCTTAATAGTATTGGTTTAGATAAGGAGATTGAAACAGACATTAGTCCTGAAATTGAAGAGAAAATTTCTGCCATTATCCGTTGGAATGCGATGGTGATGGTGGTTAAAGCCAACCAATTACCTTATGATTTGGGCGGACACATTGCTTCGTTCGCCTCAAGTGCAACTCTATATGAAGTTGGTTTTAATCATTTTTATCGTGGCCCTGACGCCGACCAAGGTGCAGACTTAGTTTTCTTCCAAGGTCATATTTCTCCGGGTATTTATTCTCGTGCTTATCTAGAGGGTCGTATTACTGAAAAGCAAATGTTGTTATTCCGCCAAGAGGCGGGTAAAGATGGCCTGAGCTCGTATCCTCATCCGTGGTTAATGCCGGATTTTTGGCAGTTCCCAACGGTGTCAATGGGCCTAGGTCCAATCATGGCGATTTATCAAGCACGCTTTATGAAGTATTTGCATCATCGTGAAATTAAACAAACTGATAAACGCACGGTTTGGGCCTATTTAGGTGATGGTGAAATGGATGAGCCAGAATCACTCGGTGCCATCTCTATGGCTGGCCGTGAGAAGTTAGATAACCTTATTTTTGTTATTAATTGCAATCTTCAGCGCCTTGATGGTCCAGTACGTGGTAACGGTAAAATTATTCAAGAGCTTGAAGGCATGTTTCGTGGCGCAGGCTGGAATATTATTAAAGTTATTTGGGGTGGTAAGTGGGATGAATTGTTTGCCAAAGATGCCAACGGTTTATTAAAAAAACGTATGGAAGAAGTGGTTGATGGTGAATACCAAGCTTATAAAGCAAAAGATGGCGCCTATGTGCGTGAGCACTTCTTTGGTAAATATCCTGAATTATTAGCCATGGTAGAACATATGAGTGATGATGAGATTTATCATTTAAATCGTGGTGGTCATGATCCGTATAAAGTATTCCAAGCTTATCATGCTGCTAAAGCATGTAGTGATAAACCAACTGTTATATTGGCCAAAACTGTTAAGGGTTATGGTATGGGTGAAGCTGGCGAAGGGCAAAATACCACACACTCACAGAAGAAACTCGGTCTTGAGCAAGTAGAGATTTTTGCCAAGCGTTTTGATGTTCCAGTGACAGATGCTGATGTTAAAGAGCTTAATTTTTACAAGCCAGCCCCTGATAGCGAAGAAATGACTTATATGAATGCTCGACGTAAAGCACTAGGCGGCTCTTTACCTGTGCGCTCGTTTGAATTAGAAAATTTAAAGGCGCCAGCATTGGACGTATTTAAAGCTTTGTTAGAATCTAGTGGTGATCGTGAAATATCCACCACTATGGCACTTAATCGAGTATTGACTTTATTGGTTCGTGATAAACAACTCGGTCCTAAAATAGTGCCAATTATTCCAGATGAGGCGCGTACATTCGGTATGGAGGGCTTGTTTAGACAGCTCGGTATTTACTCAGCTTCCGGTCAGCTCTACCAACCAGAAGATTCTGATAAAGTCATGTGGTACAAAGAAGACATTAAAGGCCAGGTATTGCAAGAAGGTATTAATGAGGCAGGTGCAATCTCTGATTGGATTGCTGCGGCAACAGCTTATGCAACGCACAATACCACCATGATTCCATTCTATATTTATTACTCCAAGTTTGGTTTCCAACGTGTGGGTGATTTAGCATGGGCAGCAGGTGATATGCAAGCCAAGGGTTTCTTGATTGGCGGTACAGCGGGCCGAACCACCTTAAATGGTGAAGGCTTACAGCACCAGGATGGTGATTCACATTTGGTGGCTAACACTATCCCAAACTGTGTTTCTTATGACCCGACTTATGCTTACGAGTTAGCAGTTATTATTCGTAGCGGTTTATATAGAATGTATGAAAATCATGAAAACATTTTCTATTACATTACCACCATGAATGAGCTCTATACACACCCTGAAATGCCAGCAGGCACGGAAGAAGGGATTATTAAGGGTATTTATCCACTCAAAGAAGTGGGTACTGGTGATAAGCAAGTACGGTTAATGGGTTGTGGTACGATTTTAAGAGAAGTTGAAAAAGCTGCACAAATGCTTTCGGATGACTGGGGCGTTAAGTCTAGTATTTGGTCAGTGACTAGTTTTAACGAACTTACACGTGAAGCGCAAGCGATAGATCGAGTGAATCGTTTTAGTGCAGACGAGCCAAAAGTGCCTTATATAACCCAATGTTTGGCAGGCGCCAAAGGTCCGGTGATTGCAAGCACTGACTACATGCGTAATTATGCCGAGCAAGTGCGTAAGTATATTCCAGGCCGTTATGAAGTACTAGGTACGGATGGTTTTGGTCGTTCTGATTCACGTGCTGCGCTTAGAGACTTCTTTGAAGTTGATGCAAATTATGTGACTGTTGCTGCCCTTAAAGCTTTGGTTGACGAAGGTGAGATGGATAAGACAATTGTTGCACAAGCGATTGAAAAATACGGTATAAATACAGATAAACCAAATCCAATGACGGTTTAAGATAATTCTTAAATAGGGGGAGAGAGAGTGACACAAGAAGAGTATTTAGAAACACTAAGATCAGGTGCAATAATGAAGTTTGAGGACTTAATTACACTGATTGACGATGATTATAACCATTCACCAGCTAGTTTTACTAACGGCGAGGTTGAAAACTCCGCTGATGAAAACCAAAGCAGTGCTAAGTTATTTTGTTTTGCTGCAGTTAATCAGTTGAGTGCATTAGAAACATTACATTGTTTTGGTCAACACTACCAAGAAGTGTTAAACGATCCAAAAGGTGATTCGCACGCTAATATTCGTAATTTTATGACTTATGGTTGGGAAGGCTTAAAGTTTGAATCACCTGTTTTAGACAGGAAGTAGCAGTCCAAGGTTTTTCTAATAATGCGGTGGTCGGTCAGTATCTACTTGGGCGCCACCTTTTGAATCATCTCTAAGTTGTTCTATTTGTGTTGATAAGTGTTTGATCATTTCTTCTAATTCGTCAATCTTTTGCATTTGACGAAAAACAACTTTATTAAGCTCTTCGATTGTGTGATCAAGATAGGCAATTTTTTCTTCTAGTTCGATTAGTTTTTCAATCATGCTTTATCCGGTGTAAATTTACCACCATATTCGTAATAACTCAATCCGATTAGTACAAGAATGATACCGCTTAGTTGGACACTTGTTAAGGTTTCATTATTAAGGTTTGCGCCTAGTAGTAGTGCAAATACTGGTGTAATGAGTGGCACAATGCCAACCACTCTTACACTGGTGTGTCGAATCAAGTAATAGTATGACATAAAGCCAATAACTGAGCCGAATAGTGCCAAGTAACCAATAGATAAAGCAGCTTTAAATGTCGTTTCTGGGATAGTACCCTCAGTCAAAGCCCAACTTAAAGTAAACAAAGGAACGCTAACAATGAGTGCGCCAGTGGTGGTTTCTAGTGCAGAAATAGAGGCATTCACTTGTTTGAGTTTAACCGATATAAAGGATTGAAAAGCCATTGCAAAAGTAACGGCCAACAAGCCTATTATCATTTCAGTTGAAATGCTTAATGTTTGCTTAGATCGGAAGAGCACACGTCTGAACTCCAGTCACAAGCCTATCTCGTATGCCGTCTTCTGCTTGAAAAAAAAAAAAACAAAAACACAAATCACAACAATTCGAGTCCACAACGGACATACACATGTAACCGTAGTCACTAGTACCCACTGTACATGACACGCTCCA
>CALCCK010000072.1 GCA_937899995.1 uncultured Gammaproteobacteria bacterium | reverse complement strand
GATTGGTTCGGTGTATATCGACTAGTCGATTGTGGTGATGAGTGTGTTTTTTTTTTTTTCAAGCAGAAGACGGCATACGAGATAGGCTTGTGACTGGAGTTCAGACGTGTGCTCTTCCGATCTGATCGGTCAGAATTAAGACCTAGGATCAATACATCGCCAAAACTTTTTGCAGTTTCTAAATAACGCACATGGCCTGCATGTAGAAGATCAAAGCAACCATTAGTAAAAATAATTTTTTTGCCTCTTGTCCGCAGTTCATTACTTAAACTGGTAATTTCATCCAATGTTTTAATATGCTTATCACTAGTAGATTTGTTTAGACTTGATTCGTATTCAATAATTTCATTTAACGTAGCAGTAGCACTACCAATTTTGCCAACGACCACGCCAGCTGCCAGGTTGGAAAACTCTACTGCATCGTCAATACTTTGACCACAAGCCAAAGCGAATCCTAATGACGCAAGCACCGTATCACCAGCACCAGTCACGTCAAATACTTCTCTGGCGACAGTAGGGTGAGTGCGTAATTCATGATCATAAATCGCCACACCTTGTTCACTCAGGGTAATCAGAGACACATCTAAATTACATTCAGATTTTAATTGAGTGATGGCTTGGATAAGGCTTGCGTCATCTTTAATGTCAACCTGTGTTGCTTCACTTGCCTCTTTTTTGTTGGGTGTTAGTAAGTAGGCATCTGTGTATTTTGAATAATCTAAACCTTTAGGGTCAACCAGTACTTTTTTACTGTTTTCATTGGCAATGCTAATTAAAGATTGTGTTAAATCGTCAGTCAATACACCTTTGCCATAGTCAGATAACAGCACTACATCATAGTCGTTAATAATTTTTTGATAGATCTGAAGAATATTGTCTTGTGAGTCGTTACTGATAGCATCAGTACTTTCACAATCGTATCGTACTACTTGTTGTTGAGAGGCGATGATGCGACTTTTCTTACTGGTAATTCGCCCTTGCTGCGCTACTAAATACTGAGTACTAACTTTAATCTCTGTAAGTAGGTTTTTCAATTCATTTGAGGTGTTGTCATTGCCAATCACACTGATCACGCCAACTTCGGCACCGAGTGCATTTAGGTTGTTAATTACATTGCCGGCACCACCAAGTACGGTACTTTCACTCTCTACATTGACGACTTGTACCGGCGCCTCTGGCGAGATACGTTCACATGAACCCCACAAGTAATGGTCAATCATCAAATCACCAATGACTAATAGTTTTGGTGATTTTCCTTGCAAGTCAATCATGTGATATCAGTGCCATGTAAACGCTTAATATCAGGAATATAAGCTTTAATTCCTTCTTCCAAACTAACAATAGGCTCAAATCCTAGATTTATTTGTGAAGTACTAATGTCAGCCTGCGTGTGCATCTGGTAGCCATCATAAGGGTTAGGGAAATAGTCAGTGCCTAAATTAGTATCCAATTCTTGTTGTAAGATATCGGCAATGTCCTGGAAGCTTCTTGGATTACCTGTGCCTACGTTATAAGTACCATTCTGTTTAGGGTTGCAGGCTTTGATATTAGCCTGTATGACGTCTTCAATATTAATAAAGTCACGTAATATTTGATCA
>CALCCK010000071.1 GCA_937899995.1 uncultured Gammaproteobacteria bacterium | reverse complement strand
CCCCGTCGCCCCGGAAGTTCGCTTGCCACCCGCGCGTGATCTCCGGCCGCAGAGCGGCATCTCGCTTCGTTCTCGCCGATGCCCGGCTGGGGTCCGCAAGGCACGCCGCATGGGCGCGGTAGGTCGACGGGGCAATCGGCAGCACCCTGCAGATCGGCTCGACCCCGTACGCCGCGCGGTGATCGTCAATGAATGCCTTCATCGCCTGAACGGGCGGTCGAGCTCCGCCTGGGCAAAATATGCGGACGCCTTGCGCAGGATCTCATTGGCCTGGCGCAGCTCACGGTTCTCGCGCTCCAGAGCCTTGAGGCGGTCCCGCTCCTCGGTCGTCGTCCCGTCCCGGAGACCTTGGTCGCGCTCGGCCTGACGAACCCACTTGCGCAGCGTCTCCCCCGTGCAGCCGATCTTCGATGCGATCGAACCGATCGCCGCCCACTGCGAGGCGTAGTCGCCCCGATGCTCCAGCACCATCCGAACGGCACGCGCGCGCACTTCAGGTGAATATCTTGCCGATGTTTTCTTTGTCATAGCTCCATCCGGTACTTTGGCATACTAAAAAAGCCAAATCATTGGTGGATGCATCACAGCTGGTTAGAGAAGTTTTAGATTCTGGGAAAACACTCTCTCGTCTAATATAGCTCAGCTTTAAAAAAATATGGTATGCTAACCCTAAGACTAACATTCTTAAGGGAATATGAAAGCATCCGATTTGTTTGTAAAGGCGCTAGAAAACGAAGGCGTTGAATACATATTTGGCATCCCAGGTGAAGAAAATCTAGACTTTCTTGATTCAATTAGAAAGTCATCTATTAAATTCATCCTTACTCGTCACGAGCAAGCTGCGGCGTTTATGGCGGCCACTTATGGGCGTTTAACCGGTAGAGCAGGTGTATGCCTGTCAACATTAGGCCCCGGAGCAACCAACTTAGTAACTGCCATTGCTTACGCACAACTTGGCGCTATGCCAATGGTGGTGATTACAGGTCAAAAACCAATCAAAGCTGGTTTACAGGGTAAATTCCAAATTCTTGATATTGTTGCCATGATGCGCCCTTTGGTTAAAGATACTGATCAAATTGTGTATGGGCGACAAATCCCTGCTTTGGTTCGTGGTGCATTCCGTATTGCAGAAGAAGAGCGACCTGGTGCGGTACATTTAGAATTACCAGAAGATATAGCCAGAGAAGAGGTAGAAAATGAAAGTGTTTTCCCAAGACAAACCATCCATCGATTATTTGCCACTGATAAATCGATTTCGAAAGCAACCAAGGTAATTGAATCCGCAAAAAGACCACTATTGTTAGTGGGAGCAGGTGCCAATAGAAAGCATATTAGACAGCCATTATCTGATTTTGTTAATAAGACAGGTATCTTATTTTTTAACACGCAAATGGGCAAAGGTGTTTTGAGTGGTGCTATTGATAACTTTATAGGTACAGCAGCATTTTCATCCAATGACTATGTACATGAGGCGATTAAAAAGGCTGATTTAATTATTAATGTGGGCCATGATATTGTCGAAAAACCACCTTTTTTAATGAATGGCGGCGATCAGAAAGTCATTCATATTAACTTCCACTCTGCCGAGATTAAAGATATTTATTATCCACAAGTAGAGGTAATTGGAGATATTGGAAATTCAATAACTAGATTGGGTGAGGATCTCGACACTTGTTTTGCCTGTAATACCCATTGGGTGGATGAAATTCGACAGCGCACCAAGTCTGCAATCCATTCTTTAGATGATGACAATTCATTCCCAATGCTACCACAACGAGTAGTGGCTGATGTGCGCAAGGTTATGAAAAGTGATGGTATTGTGTCACTTGATAATGGCATGTTTAAGCTATGGTTTGCTAGGCATTATCATACCCATCAACCCAATACTTTATTGCTCGATAACGCTTTAGCAACCATGGGCGCAGGTTTACCTGTTGCTATTGCTTGCTCACTCATGCATCCTGATCGACAAGTGCTTGGTGTCTGTGGTGATGGTGGCTTTATGATGAACTCGCAAGAACTAGAAACTGCGACACGTTTGAACTTGAACTTGGTGGTGTTGATTTTTAATGATAATGGTTACGGCATGATTAAATGGAAACAAGCCGCTCAAGAATTAGTTGATTTTGGTTTGGATTTCAACAATCCAGATTTTGTAAAATATGCCGAGAGTTATGGTGCAGCTGGCCATCGAATTTATTCAAGTGACGAGTTGATTCCAACCATGGAAAAAGCATTTAAAGAGGGCGGTGTGCATATAATCGACCTGCCGATTGATTATTCGCAAAATACCAAAACATTACTCGACGATTTAAAACAATTTGATAATTAAGGCAATATCATGGTAGCAGAAAAGCTAATTGTTAATCAAGCTTATACCGGTGCAGTATTGGCTGAGCTAGAAATGCATGATAGTGTACAAGTAGATAATATGTTATCTACAGCACAAGCGCTTCATAAATCAGGGTGTCTACCTGCACATGAGCGTATTCGTATTTTACAAAAATTGGCCAAACTGGTTGATGCTGAACATGAAGATTTCTCACGTTTAATTGCTAATGAAGGTGGTAAGCCAATTCGTGATGCACGTGTTGAGGTAACTCGTGCTGTAAATGGCATTTACATCGCTATTACTGAGATTGAAAATAGTAAAGGTGTTGTTATACCAATGGATTTAAGTGATGCAGGTGCTGGACATGAGGCGTTTACTATTCTAGAGCCGATTGGTGTTGTGGTGGCAGTGAGCGCGTTTAATCATCCGCTTAATTTAAGCATTCACCAAGTGATTCCGGCTATTGCCACAGGCTGTCCGGTAATTATTAAGCCAGCGTCTGTTACGCCATTGTGCTGTTTGCGTTTGTTTGAGTTAATCAAACAAGCAGGATTACCTGATGGCTGGGTACAAGTTGCATTGACCAATCGAGAAAACTCTGAAAAATTAGTCACTGACTCAAGAGTTGGGTTCTTTAGTTTTATTGGTTCCGCAAAAGTTGGCTGGTATTTAAAATCAAAATTAGCACCAGGTACACGTTGTGCGCTAGAGCATGGTGGTGTGGCGCCACTTATTTTTGATGAATATGCTGATGAACAAGGTTTTATTAACGGCGTGGTAAAAGCCAGTATGTATCACTCAGGCCAGGTTTGTGTCTCAGTACAACGTGTTTATGTGCCAATCTCTCGCGCACAAGAGCTGGCACAAAAAATTGCCGATGTTGCCTCTAAACAGGTAGTGGGTGATGCCATTAATGAAGACAGCGATTTAGGTCCGCTTATCTTACCAAAAGAGACTGATCGGATTGAAGCTTGGGTAGATGAAGCTATTAATGAGGGCGCACAATTGATTACTGGTGGTCAACGTATTAACAAGGTTAGCTATAAACCAACTGTTTTGCTTAATCCAGACAAGGATTCAAAAGTATCAACACAAGAGGTTTTTGGCCCTGTTGTGTGCATCTATGGTTATCAAACAATTGATGATGCGATAGAGCAAGCCAATAGTTTAGATGTGTCATTCCAATCAGCTATTTTTAGTGATAATATGTCTTTGGCAATGGATGTGGCGAAAAAACTCGAAGCTTCTACAGTAATGATTAATAATTACACTACTTTTAGAGTTGACTGGATGCCATTTGCTGGACGCAAACATTCAGGTTATGGTATTGGCGGTATTGGTTACTCTATGCGCGACATGCTAGAGCATAAAATGATTGTAACCAAGGCTTAACTTTCAAATTGGTGTTTGTATAGTGAGGCGTATTCACCTTTAGCGTCAATCAAATCTTGATGTGAGCCTTGTTCAATGATTTCACCACGACTTAATACCACAATTCTATCAGCCTTTTGAATAGTGCTAAGACGGTGTGCAATAATGATGGTTGTACGATCTTTTTGCATTTCATCAATGGCAGCTTGTACTTGTTTTTCGGTGGCGGAATCAAGTGCCGAAGTAGCTTCATCTAAAATCAAAATTGGGCTGTCTTTGGCAATCGCACGCGCAATGGCTAATCGTTGGCGCTGACCACCAGAAAGCTTAGTGCCATCTTCTCCAATTTCTGTATCGAATTGATCACTCAGCTCTTGAATAAATTCATACGCATTAGAAACCTTAGCAGCATGTTGAATTTGAGCATCACTCATGGTGTCGATTTGTCCGAGTGCGATATTACCCTTAACCGTGTCGTTAAACAGGCGTACATTTTGATCAACAAAAGCAATTTGTGAACGTAATGAATCGACTTCAAATTTACTAATATCTGTACCATCAATAGTGATAACACCAGAATTAGGTGAATAAAAATTAGCAAGAAGCTGAATAATGGTGGTTTTACCACTACCTGTTGAGCCGACTAAGGCAACGGTTTCACCGGGTTCAATACTTAAATTAATATGCTTAAGTACTGTGGCACCATCACTATAGCCGAATGATACATCTTTAAATTTAATAGCACCTCTTGAGCCTTTAAGTTGTTGCGTGCCATCATTGTTCTCTTCATCTTCATCAATCAGTCCGAATACACTTTCACCCGCAGCCATGGCTGTTTGTAGTGGTTTATTAATATTAACCAAGCTTTTAGCAGGTTTGACTAACATAGCCATCGCAGTGAAGAAAGATAGAAACTCACCCGCACTCATCTCTAATAGGGTGGATGAGAAATACACCACACTACCCAAAGATAGACCAATTAAGATGTTGACAAAGCCTGTGTTAAATGCGCCGGTCATATCAATTTTGAATCGTTGTTGACGAATGCTTTTAATTAGATCGTTGAATTTTTTACTTTCTTGTCCTTGTGCGTGGTAGATTTTAACCAAAGAGCTACCTGAGATATTTTCATCTAGTAAATGTGTCATTCTACCCATTGAGTTTTGTACTTTTTTGGATGAGCTGCGCATACGGTTTGATGATAGTTTTACCGCTAGGAAAACCAATGGTAATAAAATAAGCAGTGCTAAACTCAGTTGCCAATTTTTATAAAACAAATAGCCAGTTAGAATAATAACAGTCATAGATGATTTAATAAAATCTAACCAAATACTCGAAGCAGCAGCAGCAATTTGTTCAACATCAAAGGTAAGTTTAGACAGCGTCTTGCCGGTAGGATGCTCATCAAAATAAGACTTAGGTAGTCTTAATAATTTGGCAAACATATCAACACGTAAGTCCATGATTACTTTGTTAGATACCCAGGAGCTAGCAGCCATAGAGGTCATGGCGAAGATTGAGCTAAGTACAATCACACCAAATAAAACCAAAGCGTAAATTAAAGCATTTTTTTGATCTCGTTCAGCGGAAAACAGATCGTCAACAATGCGCCCAGTGATTTCAGGGATAGAGCTTTCTAATGCAGTTGCAAACATCATCATTACTGAAGTAAAGACAAGTTTTCCAATATGCGCTTTTAGATAGAAAAATAAGCGCGAAAAGAATTGTTTATATTGCATCAATGTTTTTGCTATGATTTAATACGCCCACATTCTACACAGTTTTGTGTATCATAACCATTTCAACTTTGTTAGTTTTCAATGACAACAAAATATATCTTTATTACCGGTGGTGTGGTTTCCTCATTAGGTAAAGGAATTGCCTCAGCTTCTCTTGCTTCACTCTTAGAATCTCGCGGACTTAACATTACCATGCTTAAGCTGGATCCATATATTAACGTTGATCCTGGCACTATGAGCCCGTTCCAGCACGGAGAGGTATTTGTTACCAATGATGGTGCCGAAACTGATCTTGACCTTGGTCATTATGAGCGATTTGTACGCATCCAACTAGGCAAGAAAAATAATTTTACCGCGGGTCGCGTGTATGAAAATGTGATTAAGCGTGAGCGTCGTGGTGATTATTTAGGTGCGACGGTACAAATCATTCCACACATTACTAATGAGATTAAAGAGCTGATGATAGCAGGCGCAGAAGGTGCTGATATTGCTTTGGTTGAGATTGGTGGTACGACAGGTGATATTGAGTCATTGCCATTTTTAGAGGCAATTAGACAAATGAGTCTTGAGCTTGGCCGTGAAAACACCTTGTTTATTCACCTGACGTTAGTGCCTTATATTAAAGTGGCAGGTGAGTTAAAGACCAAGCCAACTCAGCACTCGGTGAAAGAGTTAAGAGGTATTGGTATTCAGCCTGATATTTTAATTTGTCGATCGGAATATCCACTACCAGATGCTGAGCGTGCAAAAATTGCCTTATTTACTAATGTAGAAGAAAGTTCGGTATTTACTTCACTGGATGTTGATACTATTTATAAAGTGCCACAAGCACTGCATGAGCAAGGTTTAGATAACGTTGTTGTAAGAAAGCTTAGTCTTGATTGTAAAGATGCAGACTTAAGCGAGTGGGCTAGCGTTGTCAACAAACTTGAGAACCCAACACACAGTGTTGATATTGCCATGGTCGGAAAATATATGGATTTGACTGAAGCTTATAAGTCATTAACTGAATCATTAATTCATGCTGGTGTACATACACAAACCAAAGTTAATATCCATTACTTTGATTCTGAAGAGATCGAAAAAAATGGCACTGATTGTTTAAGTGAAATGAGTGCGATATTAGTACCAGGCGGTTTTGGTAATCGTGGTGTTGAAGGTAAGATTGCAACCGTACAATTTGCGCGCGAAAATAATGTACCTTATTTGGGTATTTGTTTGGGCATGCAAGTAGCGGTAATTGAATACGCTAGAAACGTGGCAGGTATGATAGATGCCAATAGTACAGAATTTGACGAAAACACACTTTATCCAGTGGTAGGTTTGATTACTGAATGGCTAGAAGAAGATGGCAGTGTGCAAACACGTGATCAAGATTCTGATCTTGGTGGCACCATGCGTTTAGGTGGTCAGGAATGTGCACTAGTTAAGGGCACAAATGCTCGAGAAATTTATGGTAAAGATGTGATTACTGAGCGTCATCGTCATCGTTACGAGGTCAACAACCAGTTAATCGGTCAGATTGAAGCAGCAGGCTTAACGATATCTGGCCGTTCTATTGATGATACATTAGTAGAGATGGTTGAAATTAAAGGTCATCCTTGGTTTGTAGCTTGTCAATTCCATCCAGAATTTACTTCTAATCCACGTGATGGTCATCCATTATTTGAAAGCTTTATCAAAGCTGCCAGTAAGGCACATAATTTGATTCTTTCCTAGTAGTGTTAGTGTTTGATCAGGCTTTAAAGTATTGGGGGAGTGATGAATTTCCACAGTATTTTAAACAAGCCATTCAATCACTCGAACTCGGAGTGTTACCTTTAAAAGATTGTTGTAATCACAGTGCGGTGATTGATCAGGGGACGATTGAACCAATTATTTTGTCTAGCCACGAAACTAAAGATTCAGTTGAAATCAAAATAGGGGTCTTTTTTTGTGAAGTGTTATCAGGTTGTGCTTGTAGCGACGACCCATCTCAAGGCAAAATTTTAGAAAATTCGTATTGTGAATTAATTATTAGCCTAGATAAAAATACAAAAGATGCAAGCTACTCTAACGCTTTTTCCTCTTCTTAATAAACTGCATTAGGCGGCGTCTCTTAACTATTTGCCTAGCATTTAATTCGTTCTTATTATCTTTGAAAGGGTTTTCACCACTTCTGTATTCCATTCTAATAGGTGTATTAGTGAGTTTCAACTCTCTAATAAACAGGTTCTTTAGATAACGCTCATAAGCATTCGGCACGTTTTGTAAGTGATTACCATGAAATGTAAAGGTGGGCGGAAACACATCAGACTGGTTGACATATTTAATCTTTAAACGTCTGCCTTTAACAGGCGGAGGCTGGTGTCCTTGATTGGCTTTTTCTAATATTTTGTTTAGCAATGAAGTCGGGTGTTTTTCACCCGCACTTTGAAATGCTTTTTGAATAGGGGCAAATAGTTTGCCCACGCCGGAGCCATGCAGGGCAGAAATATAATGTACGCTGGCATAATTTACAAACGAGAGTTTAACTTCAAGTTTGCGTTTTACTTCTGATTTTTGATACTCATCCAGCCCATCCCATTTATTAATGGCAATCATCAAGGCCCTGCCTTTGTCAGCAATCATACCGAGTAGGGTGGCATCTTGTTCAGTCACCCCTTCACGAGCATCTAATACCAGGATAACTACGTGTGATTTTTCTAAAGCATCAATGGCTTTAATGATTGAAAATTTTTCAATTTTTTCATGGGTAGAGCGCTTACGACGAATACCGGCAGTATCAATAAGGGTGTATTTTTGTCCTTCACGTTCAAAAGGAATATAGATGCTATCACGGGTGGTACCTGGCAAGTCAATCACTAGTACGCGCTCTTCACCTAGGATGCGGTTAATCAGCGTGGATTTTCCTACATTAGGTCTTCCCATCACTGCAACAGCGATACCTTCAACATCGTCATTACTATCTTCGTCATCCGTTACTTTAGGTAGTAGTGGCAATGTGTGATCGATTAATTCTTCAATACCTTGGCCGTGTTCAGCTGCAATTAAGATTGGCTTTCCTAATCCTAATTCATAAAATTCTGCTGCTAGGCCCGGGTCTAATCCTTCAGCTTTATTACAAACTAAAACAATCTTTTTCTTGAGTCGACGTAATTGCGCACCAATCTCTTGATCTAGGCCAATAACACCATCTCTAGCGCTAACAATAAAATAAATAACATCAGACTCTTCTAAGGCGTTTAAAACTTGACCTTGGATGCCGCTATCAATCTCATTGACTTTATTGGTTAAACCACCTGTATCAACAATTGTGACAAAAGTTTCGGTATCGTCATCCAATAAAACTTCTGCGTATTGGCGATCACGTGTTAAGCCCTCAAAGTCAGATACCAAGGCTTGGCGTGACTTACTTAGGCGATTAAATAGTGTGGACTTACCTACGTTTGGGCGTCCAACTAATGAGATGACAGGTAAACCCATAATGTAATAAGGTGCTAATTAAGGTCGTTTAACTTAATTTGAATTAAATTTCTTAATTCTGAATCAATTGATAATTGAGCTAAGGCTAATTGGTAATGTTTCTTAGCAGAATCAATGTTGTTTTGTGCCAAATAAATATCACCCTTGGTGTTGTTGTACAGAGCACTAAATGCTGAATTTTTATCAGCACCAAGTATAGATAGCGCTTGACCTTTATCACCTATTTGTAAATAAATAGCAGATGACCTAAGCTTGGCCGTATGTGCAATAAATTCATTTTCAGACTTTAATAATGGTGATAAATGCTTAAGTGCTTGCTGATAATTTCCAGCTGACACTGCATGTTTTGCCATCATTAATGCAGATTGTTGTGCGTAACCACTGTCTACATAATCGCTTTGTAAGGTGATTAATGCTGGTGAATTAGGATTTGAAACAACAGATAGGTAAGCAGTGCGTGCGTTGATAGATTGCTCATGTTGGTAGTTTTTGTAATAGCCTAACCCCCAAATTCCTGACAATCCAAGAACGATACCGATAATAATTTGAGGCCCATTTTCTTTAAGCCATTTTTTGATTTGCTCTGCTTGTTCGTCTTCGGTTTTTCCGACTTCAATGAAATTTTTCATATGATGGTTCTCTTAATTTTTAAAATATTGAATCGCCTCTTCTAAGCTCATGGTTTGTTGCTCACCTTGGCCTTTAAGTGGTTTAATAGCGATTTGATTGTTTTGTATTTCTTCTTCGCCCAGGATTAAAGCATAATCAGCATTGGCTTTATCTGCCTTTTTAAATTGCGCTTTAAAACTACCCAAAGTGATGTCATTATAAAGTATTGCCTTAGGCAATGCATGGTGCAGTTGGGTAGCAATTCGCATAGATTTAAGCTGTGCATTATCACCAAGCGCAACTAAATAAATAGATAAAGGTGATTTTCCTAAAGTAATGTCTTGCGCTTCTAATAATAAAACCAAACGCTCCAAACCTAAAGCAAAGCCAACAGCAGGGGTTGCTTTTCCACCCATTTTTTCAACCAAGCCATCATAACGGCCACCGGCACAAATCGTACCTTGTGCACCTAAGTCCGTTGTGGTCCATTCAAATACAGTGCGGTTGTAATAATCCAGCCCTCTAACTAAACGTGTGTTGATGATATAAGGAATATCTAAGCACTGTAAATACGCCTTGAATTCATCAAAGTGTTTGCTCGAATCCTCATCTAGATAATCCATGAGCTTAGGTGCAGCGTTAATCAAAGACTGCATGTCTTTATTTTTACTGTCTAGAATGCGTAGTGGGTTTGATGATAAACGCCTTGTGGAGTCTTCATCTAATTGATCTTTATACTGAGTGAAATAATCAACCAATACAGAGCGGTAGTTTGCTCTTGCCTCAGCTGAACCTAGTGTGTTGATTTCTAAAGTTAGATTTTTCAAACCAAGGTTTTGCCACAGTGAATGTGTCATTGCCATTAGTTCAGCGTCTATCTTTGCAGTATCAGCACCAAACACCTCAACACCCACCTGGTGGAATTGACGGTAACGACCTTTTTGCGGACGCTCATGTCTAAACATGGCGCCTTGATAAAAGACTTTTTGAATACCTTCTCTGGGTAAGTTGTGCTCAATCATCATACGTACACAGCCTGCAGTACCTTCAGGTCGTAGACTTAAACTTTCACCATTAGATTCTTTCCAAGAGTACATTTCTTTTTCAACAATATCAGTCGCTTCGCCAATTGCACGGCAAAAAATATCAGTCTTTTCAACGATGGGTGTGCGAATATTTTTAAAGCCATAAGAGATAAACAAATCAAAGATTGTTTTTTCTAACGACAACCACAAGGCAGAGTCTTTGGGTAGTAGGTCGTTCATTCCGCGAATAGCTTGGATTTTGTTAGACATTGATGTTATAAAAAATTAGTTAAGTTATTTTACCCATGAATAAGCTCAGATTAATTTGATTTATTTATTGCTAATACCACTCGGGACATGTCCTGTTGGCACGTACTGGGAGGCTGATTGACAGTGCTTGTGCTGATCGTCAAAAAAGATATCTGCACCAAACTCTTTTAAGAAAATACCCTTATCAAGCCCACCTAAAAAAAATGACTCGTCGATACGAATTCCCCATTCACGCATGGTGTGAATCACACGTTTGTGTGAGGGGGCAGAACGCGCTGTAACTAAGGCTGTTCTAATTGGGTTATCCTCCACAGGAAAGGCAGATTGAATTTTGTGCAGTGATTTTAAAAAACACTTAAAAGGTCCAGCCTTAAGTTCAACGTTAGCTGATTTTTTTTCGTTTTCCTCGAAGGCTTCGATGCCTTTTTCTTGGTAGATTTTTTCTGCCTCGTCTGAAAAAATCACCGCATCGCCATCAAAGGCAATGCGTAATTGCGTGTTGTGAGAATCATTTGAACCAGAACCAACAATAGAAGCGGCAGCAAAACCTGATTCCAATGCTTTTTGTACATCCTGATAATTGCTCGATAAAAACAAGTCTGCCTCAAAAGCACCAAGCAAATTGTGTGTGCTTTCGCCACGAGTGAAGGCTGCTCGTGAGATGTTTAGACCATAATGTTCGATTGAATTAAAGATACGTAAGCCTGTATCAGCACTGTTACGAGAGAGCAAAATAACATCAATTGGATTTTGCTTGGTATTAAGATTTAACAGTTTTTTAACCAGCGTAAATCCAACACCAGGTTTTAAAATAACCTCTTCATTTTCTTCTTGGTGTTTGGCATAAGCCTCCACGCCATGCTCTTTAAAAATTTGATGTGATTCATCTAAATCAAACAAAGCTCTTGATGAGATTGCAATGACAAGCTTCCCTTTAGCTTCTGGGTCTACAGCGTCTGCCATGATATTCCTTGATATTTACTTAAGCAGTAATCTATCCATTTTTCGATAAAAGTATTTAATTCCCATTGTATATCCATATCAGAGCATTTAGCTAAGAATGGATGATTGGTATTAAGAGTGGTTTCGTTGCACACTGAAATAACCTCAAGCAGGTTTGCGTCAAAGTACACTTTAAATTTAATATCAGGTCGACTGATTGATCCGGCAGGGGAATCAAGCCGATGGGTAAGAATAAAGGTTGTAGTGTAAGGTGTTTTTTCTTCCACAAACAAATGAGATCGGAAGAGCGTCGTGTAGGGAAAGAGTGTAGATCTCGGTGGTCGCCGTATCATTAAAAAAAAAAACACACAATGACACGATTTCTCATTCTACTTATACACTCGATATCTCAACTTCTACCTCACTATTACACATCC
>CALCCK010000070.1 GCA_937899995.1 uncultured Gammaproteobacteria bacterium | reverse complement strand
TTTTTTTTTTTTTAATGATACGGCGACCACCGAGATCTACACTCTTTCCCTAACCGACGCTCTTCCGATCTTATTATTCGAGATGGTGTGATTTATACACCAGACCTATCTTCAGCCTTAGCAGGCATTACTCGTGATACAATCTGCACATTAGCAAGTGATTTGGGCTATAAAATTATTGAAAAACGTATTACTCGCGATGAGGTTTATTGTGCAGATGAGGCGTTCTTTACTGGAACAGCAGCTGAGGTAACACCAATTCGTGAGTTAGACAATCGAGCGATTGGCAATGGTAAACGTGGCCCAATTACTGAACAACTGCAAACCTTATATTTTGATTGTGTTTATGGTCGTAATGATAAATACAAAAACTGGATTGCTAAAGGAGTATGTCAATGAATTCATCAGTAGACAGTTTTCAACAAAAACATGTAATCTTTTTTACTGTAGAAGCCAAAGATTTACCATTTCATTGCCCACCCAAGGATGCACAAAAGTGGAGTTTGCATCCTAAAGTGTTTTTGAAATTTGATTCAGAAGGTAAAGCTGCTTGCCCTTATTGCGGTGCAAGTTACGAACTGACTTAAGCGTTATTTAACCTTGTCATGGGTAAGCAAACCACCAACGTTGTTTTAGTCGGGCCAATGGGCTCTGGTAAGACCTCAGTTGGCCGTCGTCTTGCTTGTGTACTTGAGCGTGATTTTTTTGATTCTGATTTTGAGCTTGTGGCACGTACCGGTGTTGCGATTGATCATATCTTTGATGTAGAGGGTGAAAAAGGTTTTCGACAGCGTGAAACCCAAGTGCTTAAAGACCTATGTAAAATTCCCAATATTGTGATTGCCACAGGCGGTGGTATTGTGATCAGAGAAGAAAATAGAGCGCTACTAAAACGTGATAGTTTTGTGGTGTATTTGTTTTCTAGTATTGAGCAGTTAGTGAAACGTACGGCTCATTCTAAGTCGCGACCTTTGTTAGAACAATCAAGCAATCGAGAAAAAACTATCCGTGATTTAGTCGCTGCTAGAGAAGAGTTTTATCAAGAAGTTGCTGATGTGGTGATTGATACCACGGGTAAAAAGCTCTACGTTATTATTAACGAAATTAAAAAATCAATACTCCAATGAAGCATATTTTATTGATATCATGGGTTTGGTGTATGGTTTTGCAAGCGCAAGCCATGACACAAGCTGAATTTGTTCAGTCTTTAAAAAATAATCATCCGTTTTTTAATCAACAGGCTTTATCTGCTCAAATTAAACAAGTTGAAATGCAAGCTACCAGAGCAAATGAAGACTGGTTAATGAGCATTTCCACAGTTTACAATAAAGACCAAAAAGATTCTGTTAGTTTTTCTGCTAACAAGACTTTTACAGATAATGGTAGTAGGGCGACACTATCCCATACCTGGGTTGATACTAATACCGCTGATGGAAAAAGTAAATTTTCTTTGGATTATGTGTATCCATTATTGCGTAATAATGGAGGCATTAATGATCGTCTTGAATTAGATATTTCCCAGGTAGCGGTAGTTCAAAATAATTTATCTCGATCAGAGCAAGAAGAAAATTTTATTTTAAAAAAACTAAAGCGTTTTGTTGATTTAAATTATGCGCAAGAGCAACAATTAATTCATGAGCATCGATTGTCTTTAGCAAAGCAAGAGTTAGTCTTGGTTCGAAAAAAATTTACTGCCTCAGTTGTTAATAAGGTTGATGTATTGTTGCAAGAAGACGCTTATCAAAAAGCCAAGCAGCAATTATTACAAGCACAGCAAGACCTTGTTGTACTGCGTCATGAGATTGCTATAACTTTAGGCATTGATTTTGATCAAATCATCACCACGACAAATCTTTATCGCCCTTACAAGATTAATGATCAATACAATAAAAAACAGTTGCTAGGTAAGGCGAGAGTTTTAAAAATTACTGATTTAGATTTAAAAATTCTCAAGCGTCAGTTAGCGAGTTTCAAAAATGAATCACAGGCTCAATTGGATTTAAATTTAGGGCTGGTGAGTGAAGGAGAAAATACCAATTATTCTAATGCTTTGAGTAATCAAAGCACAAGTTGGAATATTGGTCTTGGCTTATCTTATCCGTTAGGTGATATCAAAAGCTCGAGCAATATTACAAAGGCACAAATCAAAATACAAAGACTGATGCAATATAAGCAAGAGCAGACCCTTGACTTGTCAATAGCCATCACTACTTTGCGAGAAAAAATTATTCTATTGAGTGAATTGCTTAAATCTAATCAAAAGCAAATTATGATTGCTAAAGACAGAACAACAGAAGAAAAAGCCCAGTATGCCAACGGTAATGGCAAGGCAAGCTTCGTCATTAGTGCACAAAATAATGAACAAAATGCTCTGCTTGGTTATGCTCAAGTTGCTACAAATTATCAAAAAGCAGTGCTTGAATATAAAGCTACATTAGACATTTTGACACCATGAGTCAGGTAAAAATCCTTTATAAAATCACACCTAAGGATTTACACGCACATATTTTTCAAGTTGAATTAACGTTTGAGAATCCCAACCCATTAGGGCAGGTATTTTCATTACCTAATTGGATTCCAGGCAGTTATTTAATTCGAGACTTTTCCAAACACATCATTAGTATCAACGCACAAAGTGGTGGCGAGGCGATTACTGTTAAAAAGCTAGATAAAAACCATTGGATCACACAACCTTGTAGTGAGAGTGTTACCTTGCAATATGAACTTTATGCTTTTGATTTATCGGTGCGTTGCGCTTATCTAACCAATGAACGTGCTTTTTTTAATGGTAGTAGTGTTTTTTTAAAGCCTGTTGGCTTTGAAGGTAACCCATGTGAACTGGTGATTAATTACCCAACAAACAATATGCTGGGTGATTGGAGTTGTGCCACCACTTTAAAGTTAAAGTCAAAACATAAAGGTTTTGAAATTTACCAAGCGAATAACTACCAAGATTTGATTGACCATCCAGTAGAAATGGCAGATTTCACTCGTTTTGAATTTGAGGTTAATGACATACCGCATGCCATGACATTGACAGGCCAACACACAACAGATGTTGCCCGATTAAGAGCTGATTTGATGCGTATTTGCCAATACCACATAGATTTCTTTGGTGGCGATGTTCCGTTTGATCAGTACTTGTTTTTAACGTTGGTGAGAACCAAGGCTTATGGTGGCTTGGAGCACAAAAAATCCAGCAGTTTGATTTGTTCCAGAAAAGAGCTACCAATCCAAGATAAGCCTGAAATTAACCCTGATTACACGCGATTTTTAGCGCTTTGTTCACATGAGTATTTTCATGCATGGTGGATTAAAACCATTAAGCCAGCAAGCTTTCATGCACTTAATTTAGGACGGGAAAATTACACTGAGCAGTTGTGGATTTTTGAGGGCTTTACTTCGTATTATGATGAGCTATCACTATTACGTACTAAGCTGTTGTCACCGGAACAGTATTTAACCTTGTTCGCCCAAACGCTGACTCGCGTACAAAAGAGCCAGGGTCGGTATAAACAATCACTAGCCGAGTCGAGTTTTGATGCATGGACTAAGTTTTATCAGCAAGATGAAAATGCACCGAATGCTATTGTTAGCTATTACACTAAAGGTGCTTTATTAGCATTTGTACTGGATATTGAGATTCGTGGCCGTAGCAATGATACTCAGTCATTAGATGATGTACTGAAGTTGATCTGGGCTAATTATCAAGATACTGGCCTAGAGGACGATACCGTACAAAAAGTCGTTGCACATTTAACCCAAAGTGATTTCACTGAATTTTTTGATGATTATTTGTATGGGGTGAATGAGTTACCACTCAAGCAAGCATTTGCCTATGTGGGTATAAGCTGCGAATTTAGCCATAAAAAAGCGGAACTCTCAAACTTTGGTATTAGCATCAACAAAGAGCAAGAATTTGCAGTTATTAGCCACGTATTAGAGGGCACTTGCGCTCAGGTAGTAGGTTTGTATGTTGGTGATAAAATTATAAGTATTGATGGCATTAAAGTACAAGCTAAAGATTTAGCGAATGCGATTGATTCTTATACTGAAGATAGTACGATTCAAATTGGTATTTTAAGAGATGAATTGTTGAGTGAATTAAGCGTTACAATAGCCAATAGTAAACCAACATTTTGCACATTGAGTATTGCCGACAATCTAACTAAAGACACTTTAAAAAGACAAGAACAATGGTTTTACCACGCATAAATTTACCTAAATTATTGGTCAAGCCTGTTGGCCGTGCCATTAGTGATTTTGGTATGATTAAAGCTGGTGATAAAATATTGTTGGCGGTTTCTGGTGGTAAGGATTCTTTGAGTTTGTTTCATATCTTGCGTCATTTCCAGCGTCATTCCCCGGTTAAGTTTGAATTGGGTATTGTAACTATTGATCCTCAAGTTGATGGTTTTGAGCCGCAAGCGCTTGAGGCTTTTTTTAAGCAATTTGACACACCTTATTTTTTTGAAGCATTTCCAATTATGGAGCAAGCCAAAAAAAGTATGCGTGGCGATTCTTATTGTTCATTTTGTTCTCGAATTAAGCGTGGTTTGATGTATCAAGTAGCCAGACGAGAAGGCTATAACGTTTTAGCCTTAGGCCAACACTTAGATGATTTGAGTGAGAGTTTAATGATGTCGATGTTCCATAATGGTAAGATTCAAACCATGAAGGCACACTATATTAATGACGCTAAAGACTTGCGTATTATTCGTCCAATGGTCTATGTTCGCGAGCGTCAATTGGCCGATTTTTCCAAGACGGCTAGTTTACCCGTGATTGCTGATTCGTGCCCAGCTTGCTTTAGTATGCCGACAGAAAGAGAGTATTTTAAACAATGGTTGTTAAAAAAAGAAAAACGTATTCCTAATTTGTATAAAAATCTACTCAGTGCGATGAAACCTATGTTGGATGAAGTCAATGATTAAGTTTGTTTTAACTTTTTTTTCGATTTTTCCCCTTAGGCTCAATCATTTTATTGGTGCGTTAATTGGGCGTTATTTGTACTTTATTGATAGTGACTCTAAGCACATTACAAATAAAAATATTCAAATTTGTTTTCCTGAATTAAGTGAAATAGAACAGCAAGATCTTATTAAAAAATCTTTAATTGAGACTGGTAAATGCTTGAGTGAAACTGGTTTTATTTGGTTGAGAAGTTTTGAAGATAATGCCAAACATGTTTTAAATACACTAGGCGCCGAACATTTAGATAGTAAACAACCCATCATTTTGTTAGTTCCACATTTTGGTTGTTGGGAGTTGGCTGCTCGAATGGTCTCATTACACAAACCTACTGTTTTTTTATATAAAAAATTAAAAAACGATAAACAAAACCAACTGCTTTTAAAGAACAGAGAGCAGGGTGATTTATTTATGGCTTCAGCAGACAAAAAAGGTTTGATTAAGATTCATAGAGCTATTGCTCAAGGTAATTTAATTGGCATCTTGCCTGATCAAGACCCGGGAGAAAAAGGGAGTATTTTAGCGCCATTCTTCGGCCAAGACGCCCGAACAATGACATTATTAGCTAAACTGGCTAGAAAAAATAATGCTAAAGTATTAATGACTTGGGCAACGCGTCTTGACAAAGGTAAGGGGTATGTATTAAATATAGAGCCAGTGAATATCTTGTCAGAATCAGGTGATGTTAAAAGTGATGTAGTTTTAATGAATCAAGCGATTGAAGAGATGGTTAGAATGAAACCTGAACAATATTTATGGAGCTATAAACGCTTCAATTCTGTAATTGATTATTGATTAAAGATACCTGGTAATGATTTTAGACACGCTATGATATAATTCTACACATGAAATTTATTGAAGACATTCAATGTGTATTTGATCGTGATCCCGCAGCAAGAAATACCTTTGAAATAATTACTTGTTATTCGGGCGTACAGGCGATGTTGTTTTATCGTCTGACGCATCGTCTATGGTTACTAAAGTTTAAGTGGTTAGCCAGATTTATCTCAATGTTAGCTAGGTGGTTTACCGGTATTGAAATCCACCCTGGTGCGGTAATTGGCCGTCGTTTCTTTATTGATCACGGTATGGGTGTGGTAATTGGTGAGACCACTCATATTGGTGACGACTGTACACTTTACCATGGGGTTACTTTGGGTGGTACCACTTGGAAAAAAGGCAAACGCCACCCAACACTGGGCAATAACGTGGTGATTGGTGCTGGTGCTAAAATTTTAGGTCCAATTACTTTAGGTGATGATGTGCGTGTCGGCTCTAATTCAGTTGTAGTTAAATCGGTTGATAACGCTCAAACTGTTGTTGGCGTACCTGCGCGCGTGTTAAAAGATTCTAAAACACAAACTGATCAATTTGAATCTTACGCAGTGGGTACCGATGTAGACGACCCTACGGTTAAAGCTATTAATTCAATTCTAGCGCATATTCATGAGATGGATTCGCAACTCAATATCGTCTCTAAAAAACTTGATATTAAAGATCAAGACGATATTGACGTTGACAAGCTAGAAATCGAAAGTAAGTAACTCTTGTTTTTTTATAAGCTCTTCATATAAAGTAAGACTTTTTTACTTGACTAAAACACTTGGTTAAGTATATAATGATGTCCTGTTTAATAATTATGGATTAGTATGCAATTAACAACAAAAGGCCGTTATGCTGTAACAGCCATGTTAGATCTGGCATCTAATAGTACTGGCAAGCCCATTACACTTGATATTATCTCGCAAAGACAAAATATCTCATTGTCTTATCTTGAGCAATTATTCGCCAAACTTAGAAAAGCAGCACTGGTTAAAAGTGTGCGTGGACCTGGTGGTGGTTACTTGCTAGACACGGCAGCCGAAGATATTACTTTGACGCAAATTATTGAAGCGGTTGATGAGAATATCGATCTTCGTCGTTGCAAAGGAATGAGTAATTGTCATAATGGTAAACAGTGTATTTCTCACCAACTCTGGTGTGAAGTGAGCGACCAAATTAGAACATTTTTAAGCAGTAAAAATTTACAACAAGTGATCGATGATCACCAATTAAACAAAGGACTATAAAGAATATGTCAGTACCTACTTATATGGATTATTCAGCAACCACACCGGTTGATAAGCGTGTGGCTAAGAAAATGATGAAATACTTAACAATAGATGGTGATTTTGGCAATCCAGCCTCTAATTCTCATTATTACGGCTGGCAGGCAGATACTGCAGTAAAAAATGCCAGAAAACAAGTCGCTAGTTTGGTAGGTGCAGACCCAAGAGAGATCGTTTGGACTTCAGGCGCTACCGAAGCTAACAACTTAGCAATTAAAGGTATTGCGCATTTTTATAAGAAAAAAGGCAATCATATTATTACCCTTAAAACTGAGCATAAGGCTGTATTAGATACTTGTCGTCAGTTAGAAAGAGAAGGTTATGAAGTGACTTATTTAGACCCAATGCCAAACGGCCTATTGGATTTAGAGGTTTTAAAGGCTGCGATTACTGATCAAACATTATTAGTGTCTATTATGCACGTGAATAATGAAATTGGCGTGATTCAAGATATTGAAGCCATTGGCAATATTTGTCGTGAACGTAAAGTATTTTTCCACGTTGATGCAGCTCAAGCTGCTGGCAAGGTAGCGATTGATTTATCAACACTACCGGTTGATTTAATGAGTTTTTCAGCGCATAAAATTTACGGCCCTAAAGGCATGGGTGCTTTGTATGTGTGTCGTAAGCCACGTGTTCGTATCGAAGCGCAAATGCATGGTGGCGGTCATGAACGTGGTATGCGTTCAGGTACATTAGCCACGCACCAAATTGTTGGTATGGGTGAGGCTTTCGCCATTGCTGAGGCAGAAATGAGCGAGGAAAATGCAAGATTTAAAGTGTTACGTGATCGTTTGTTAGCAGGTTTTATTGACATGGAAGAGGTGCAAGTGAATGGTGATTTGGATCAGCGTATTTCAGGCAATCTTAACATTAGCTTTAACTATGTAGAAGGTGAATCATTAATGATGGCAATTAACTCTATTGCGGTGTCTTCTGGCTCTGCTTGTACATCAGCTAGTCTTGAGCCATCATATGTATTACGCGCTCTAGGTTTGAATGATGAACTAGCACATAGTTCTATTCGTTTTAGTATTGGTCGATACACGACCGAAGCAGATATCGATAGAGCAATTGAATTAGTTCGTGATAAAGTACAAAAATTACGTGATCTATCCCCTCTATGGGATATGTTTAAAGAAGGTATTGATATAAGTAAGGTTGAGTGGGCTGCGCACTAATTACGATACAAAATACAAGGATTATCTAGCCGATAAAGGGTTAGAATGACAACAAAAGGACTATTAGGAGAAATAAGATGGCATATGGTAAAAAAGTACTAGATCATTATGAAAATCCACGTAACGTGGGTGTGTTGGACAAAGACGCTAAAAACGTAGGTACTGGCATGGTGGGTGCACCTGCTTGTGGTGATGTAATGCGCTTACAGATTCAAATTAATGATGATGGCGTGATTGAAGATGCAAAATTTAAAACTTATGGTTGCGGTTCAGCCATTGCTTCAAGTTCGCTACTAACCGAATGGGTTAAAGGCAAGACACTAGAAGAAGCTGCACAAATTAAAAACACTGACATTGTTGAAGAATTATCCCTACCACCAGTGAAAATTCACTGTTCAGTATTGGCTGAAGATGCAATTAAAGCTGCGATTAACGACATTAAGAGCAAAGCATAAAGGTAATAAAATGGCAATTACATTAACGAAAGATGCGTCTGAGCGTATGGCAGGATTTTTGTCCAGTCGTGGTTCGGGTGTTGGTATTCGTTTATCTGTGAAAACGACCGGCTGCTCTGGTTTAGGTTATAACATCGAGTTCGTAGATACTGTTAATGAAGACGATACCGTTTTTAAAGATAATGGCGTTAAGGTAATTGTTGATGCTAAGAGTCTAATTTATATCGATGGCACTGAAGTTGATTTTGTTAAAGAAGGTTTAAACGAAGGATTTGAATTTAACAATCCAAATGCTAAGGCTGAATGTGGTTGCGGCGAATCATTCACCGTTTAGCACCTTTTCGCTATGCAAAACTACTTTGAGTTATTCTCTTTAGATGTTGATTTTGCAATAGATTTAACCAGCCTAGAGCAGGCTTATCAGTCACAAATTTCGATATTTCATCCAGATAATTTTGTCACTAAAAGTGATAAAGAAAAATCTATTGCCCTGCAAAATACATCACTCATCAACACGGCGTATGGTACGTTAAAATCTCCTTTATTGCGAGCAACCTACTTGTTAGAATTGCAAGACATTAATGCCTTTGATGAGAAAGATACGCAAATGGACATGGACTTTTTGATGAATCAAATCGCCTTAAGAGAGCAACTAGAATCGTTAGAAGTAGATAAAGACGAATTAGCACTCGATGATTTTATTGAACAAGTAAGTCAGAAGGTGGCACAAAATATAGAACAAATTAGCCAATTATTTGAGCTTGATAATTTTTCTAAAATTAAGAACCTAGTGAGAGAATTAAAGTTTTATACACAGTTGAATGTACAGGTTAATCAACTGATGGACGAATGGCTTTAGAATAGAATATGGCATTATTACAAATATCAGAGCCTGGTCAATCAAGCGTACCACACCAGCACAAACTGGCAATCGGTATTGATTTAGGCACGACTAATTCGTTAGTAGCTTCAGTTATGAGTGGTGTTAGTACGGTTTTAACTGATGAAAATAATGAGGCAATTCTACCATCGGTAGTACATTGTGGAAAAGATAATAAACTTACCGTGGGTAGTGATGCTAGCTCGTATGCAAAAACCGACCCTACCAATACAATTGTTTCGATTAAACGTTTTATGGGCTTGGGTTATCAAGAGGTAATAAAGTTTAAGAACTGCCCTTATCAACTGCTTGAAAATGACAACAATATTTTATTTCATACCGACACGGGTGATTTGAGCGCTGTTGAGATTTCATCGAGTATTTTGTCATCACTTAAAGCAAGAGCCGAACAAGCATTGGGAGGCGATCTGGTTGGAGCTGTCATTACTGTGCCAGCTTATTTTAATGATGCACAACGTCAAGCTACGAAAGATGCAGCAACGCTTGCTGGATTAAATACATTGCGTTTACTTAATGAACCAACAGCGGCAGCAGTAGCTTATGGCTTAGAATCAGGTGAAGAGGGTATTCATGCGATTTATGACTTAGGTGGTGGTACATTTGATATTTCTATTTTAAGTTTTCAAAAAGGTGTGTTTAAAGTATTGGCTACAGGTGGGGACTCTGCACTAGGTGGTGATGACTTTGATCAGCTGATTATTGATGATTGTATTGCCACATTAGATTTGGGTGAGCTAACACCAACCCAGATGCATAAAATTAAGCAATTTTCACGCACAGCTAAGGAAACCCTAACACAAAGCGATTATGCTGAATTTGACTGTATAGAGGCACCTTATCGCATTACCAAGACTAAGTTTGAGTCTTTATCTAAAGCTTTGATTAAGCGTACCTTGCTATTAACCAAGCGTGCCGTTAGAGATGCCGAAGTGGAAATAGGTGATATTAAAGATGTGATTATGGTCGGTGGATCAACACGTATGCCACTGGTAAGACAAATGGTGAGTGATTTATTTAAAAAACCAGTATTGTGTAGTATCAACCCAGATGAGGTGGTCGCTAAGGGAGCAGCAATTCAAGCTAATGTTTTGGCAGGCAATAAGTCAAAAGATGACATATTGTTATTAGATGTACTACCTTTATCACTTGGTCTTGAAACCATGGGTGGCTTGGTAGAAAAAGTTATACATAGAAACACCACAATTCCTATTGTACGAGCACAAGAATTTACCACTTTTAAAGATGGACAAACTGCCATGAGCGTTCACGTGCTACAAGGCGAGCGTGAATTGGTTACTGACTGTCGTTCCTTGGGTAAATTTGAGCTTAGAGGTATCCCACCGATGGTAGCAGGCAATGCGCGCATTCGTGTTGAGTTTCAAGTGGATGCTGATGGCTTGTTATCAGTGAGTGCAACCGAGGAAAATTCAGGTGTAAAGGCAGATGTTACTATTAAGCCATCTTATGGCCTCACTGATGGTGAAATGGAAAAAATGCTCAAAGATTCTATTTTGTTTGCTAAAGAAGATATTGAAGTTAGACAGTTGTATGAAACGCAAGTAGATGCCAAGCGTACACTAGAAGCAATTGATTCTGCCCTAGCTAAAGACAAAGGCTTGCTAGACGAGTCAATGATTAAAGTGATACTAAAAGCAAGAACAGAATTAGAAGAAGTATGCGAAAGTAACAATGAAAAAATAATTAAAACTGCCATTGATCATCTAGAAAAAGTCAGTGAAAAGTTTGTAGAAATACGTATGAATAGTACGGTTATGAAGGCCATGAAAGGCCACAATATTGACGAATTTTAAAAGGAAGAATTATGCCGCAGATTATTGTATTACCCCACCATGAGTTATGCCCAGAAGGTACTGTTATTGAAGTTGAGACAGGGGTTAGCGTTTGTGATGCACTACTTGCCAACCATGTTGAAATTGAACATGCTTGTGAGATGTCAAATGCCTGCACAACTTGTCACATCTACGTACGCGAGGGTTTTGATGATATCGAAGAATCTGATGAAACTGAAGATGATTTGCTTGATAAGGCCTGGGGCTTAGATCCAGATTCTCGCTTATCTTGTCAGGCGATTGTTAGTGACGCTGATTTAGTAATAGAAATTCCAAAGTACACAATCAATCAAGTTAGTGAAAATCACTAAAACTTAAGAAATTTAGAAATAAAACCTTGTTTCTCTTTAGCTGGACCAAATTTTTCAACCACGTCAACAGGTTTGGTTTTTGATAATAACCATTGAGGTATCGGTGGGTGTTCACTACTACCGCAAGACTTTCCTATATTTTTAGGATGAAAGATCTTAACAAAACTAGGGTTTTCTAAGTCATTGGTGTAGAGATCGGAAGAGCACACGTCTGAACTCCAGTCACAAGCCTAACTCGTATGCCGTCTGCTGCTCGAAAAAAAAAAAAAAACAAAACACTAATCATCCATTCATCACTATCTCACTCACTTCATCGAACGCTTCATCTACT
>CALCCK010000069.1 GCA_937899995.1 uncultured Gammaproteobacteria bacterium | reverse complement strand
GGGGGGGAGGATGGGGGTGGGATGTGGGGGTATTAGGGGTGACTAGAGTAGTATGAGTGGGGGGGGGGGGGGGGGGGTATATTTTTTTTTTCAAGCAGAAGACGGCATACGAGATAGGCTTGTGACTGGAGTTCAGACGTGTGCTCTTCCGATCTGGTTTTTTCTTACCAGCCGGTCCACTTAGAGAATCAAAATCAAGGTTAAAAACCGTTGATTTTGTCATTAACAATGGTGCACAGCATGTGGGAGAAATCCCTTCAACATTAAAACCCTTAGTGTTCGTTAATGTATCAACCAACAAGCAAAAACCTTTAGACTTTTTTAATCAGCAGACTTGTCATGCAGTAGCGGGTATTGGTCATCCGCAACGGTTTTTTGATACTTTAACACAACTTGGTATTAAGGTAGAAGCGCATGCTTTTGCTGATCACCACGCCTTTACTCAGACAGATCTTACTTTTGATGAAAATTATCCTATTCTTATGACTGCCAAGGATTGTGTAAAATGTAGAGAATTCGCAACAGATCAAATGTGGTACTTGCATGTTGAAGCTGAATTAAGCGACGATTTTTTGACTGAATTAACAAACAAATTATGATTGATGAAGCCTTACTCAAATTACTAGTTTGCCCAAAAAGCAAAGCACCACTCAAACAAGTGGGCGATGAATTGGTTTGTGAAGCTAGCGGCTTAGCTTATCCTATCAATGATGGTATTCCTGTTTTACTGATTGAAGAGGCACGAAAAATAAGCTGATGGATTTTTCCGTTATCATCCCTGCACGCTACGCATCCACTCGTTTGAATGCAAAATTATTGCAAGATATTCATGGCAAGCCCTTGATTCAACACACCTATGAAAATGCTATTAAGAGTGGTGCAACTCGTGTGATTATTGCCACAGATGACACACGCATTGAAGCCATTGCGAATGATTTTGGCGCAACCACATGCATGACAGACGAATACCACACATCAGGTACTTCACGTATTGCAGAAGTGTTGGATAAATTATCGATTGAAGATAATGAGATTATTGTCAATGTTCAAGGCGATGAGCCGATGTTGGGTGCCAGTGTGATCGAACAAGTGGCTAATAATTTAGCCAATAGCGAGATGCAGATGGCGACTTTGTGTGAAAACGTGATTGATAAAAATCAATACTTAGACCCAAACTGTGTCAAGGTCGTATTTGATAAGTTTAGTAAGGCATTGTATTTTTCACGCTCACCCATTCCTGCCTTTAGAGAAGAGACTGATTTTGATGCATCTTTATGTTTTAAACATATTGGTATTTATGCGTATCGATCAGGCTTTGTTAAGAAGTATCTAACTATGAATAGTTCAGCCTACGAACAAGTGGAAAAATTAGAGCAGTTAACCGTACTAAATGAAGGTTTTGATATCCATATAGCACCAGCTTGTGAAGCAGTAGGGTTTGGAGTGGACACAATTGAAGATTTGACTAAAGTGAGAGAGGCGTTGCAGTGATTATTGACGGTAAAAAAATTGCAAAAAAATTAAGAATCAGTATTGCTGAACAAGTGATTAAACTTGATCGAAAACCCGGCTTGGCGGTTATCTTAGTAGGCGATGATCCAGCTTCCGAAGTGTATGTACGTAATAAAGATAACGCTTGCAAGGAAGTGGGTTTTTATTCTGAGAAGATTAACAAACCTGTAGATATTACTCAGACAGAGTTATTATCCGAAGTTGAGCGCCTTAATAAGGATGACAAAATTGACGGTATTTTGGTGCAGTTGCCATTGCCGAGCCATTTAGATGCTAATCAAGTGATTGAAGCGATTAATCCTAACAAGGATGTTGACGGCTTCCACAGTGAGAATGTTGGTAAACTGATGCAAAATAAAGCGTATTTACGCCCATGTACACCTAAAGGGGTGATGACAATGCTAGCAACCACAGGGATTGACCTGGTGGGTAAGAATTGCGTGGTAGTAGGCGCATCAAATATTGTTGGTCGTCCAATGGCAATGGAGCTTTTAAATGCGCAAGCGACGGTTACTATTTGTAACAGTAAAACCCAAGATTTATCCAGCAAGATCAAACAGGCTGACGTTGTAGTAGTGGCAGTTGGAAAACCCAAAATGATCAAAGGTGATTGGATTAAAGACGGTGCAATTGTCATTGATGTTGGTATTAACCGCCTAGAGGATGGCAGTTTATCTGGTGATGTAGATTTTGATTCAGCGCAAGAAAAAGCTGCATGGATTACACCTGTACCTGATGGTGTTGGGCCAATGACAATTGCGACTTTATTAGAAAATACATTAACAGCCTATACGGCAAGAGAGGAAAAATGAAAATCTTAATTAAAGCAATGAGAGAAGGGTTAGGGCGATTGATTGTATTGATTGATTGGGTCTTTTCACCAAAAAAGCTTAAACGTATCGAGGTAGAGCAAGCTAAGGTAAACAAACAAGTTGAATCTTTAAAGATATATCAATTTTATGCTTGCCCATTTTGTATTAAAACACGCCGTGCCATTAAGCGCCTTAATTTACCAATAGAAACTCGTAACGCCCAAGCCGGCCAATTCCGCGCTGAGCTATTAGCCGGCGGTGGTGAAGTTAAAGTACCTTGCTTGCGCATCAAAAAAGGTGATGAGATTACCTGGATGTACGAATCATCTGACATTATGGCTTATTTGGATAAGCGTTTTGGCTAATGATTTATATTGAAAAGGGCACAAAATCTCAACGGCAATTAGCCAAAGACCTTTATTACTTCTGCTCTCATGCTCTTTCTATTAAAAAACCAGTCGATATAGACTTAAGAATCCAAGATGTGGATCATGCTGAGGCGTGGACAGATCATGAAGGCGAAGGTAAGTTTTATATCGATATCGAAAAAGATTTAACAACAGACCAGTTTATTACCGCTTTTTGCCACGAGATGATTCATGTAATCCAGCATCTGCGTGACAAACCCATTAGTGAAGAAGAAGCTTATCAGTTAGAAGTCGGATTAGCCAAGCAGTTTAAATCACTTAACAAAAGTTAAGGTAAAAAGTCCTTTAGTTTTTCGATACTTTCGTCTAACTCTGTTTGAGTGCTAGCCATGATGTTAATATGCCCTAATTTACGATCGGCGCGTTCTGTTTTGTCATATAAATGCAGGTGAGCATTAGGCATTTTGAGTACGATATTGGTTGGCCCGGTTTTACCAATGATATTAACCATCGCACTAAAATTGTGTACTGGTGTGGTGTCGCCAAGCGACATGCCTGTGATTGCACGTACATGATTTTCAAACTGAGAAGTGTTAGCACCTTCAATGCTCCAATGGCCAGAGTTATGAACTCGAGGTGCCATTTCATTCACCACTAAGCCATCTTCAGTTTCAAACAACTCAATGGTTAATACACCCACGTGACCCATCTCATCGAGTAGGGTTTGCATGTAGTGCTCAGCTGTTGTTTGCACCACTGGATCGATATCTTGAGCTGGCGCAATAGTAAGTCTTAAGATGCCATTGTGATGCGTATTTTCAACCAATGGATAGTAACGGTGGTCATTATCAATACCGCGCACTGCAATCAGTGAAAGTTCACGCTTGAAATTAACAAACCCTTCCAAAATTGATTCAACGCCGTTCATACTTTGCCAAGCTTCAGTGATTTGGCTCTCGTCTCGCATTAAAAACTGACCCTTGCCATCATAACCATCAGTTGCTGTTTTTAAAATAGCAGGTAGGCTAATTTTCTCTACAGCAGCTTTTAAATCAGCTTCAGAATTTACCATCTGATACGGCGCACAAGGAATGTTTAACTGGTCAAATAAAGCTTTTTCACGACCACGATGTTGCGTGGTGAATAGTGATTTTTCACCAGGGTAGACCACAACATTCTTACTAATTTCTTTAATTATGGCTATATCGGTATTTTCGCTTTCATAAGTAATCACATCTGCAAAAGCAACCAAAGATTCAATATTATCTTTGTTGTCTTCAAGCGCAAACATATGGCCTAAAAGTGCAGAAGGCTCATCAATAGAATTGCCTGAAAAACCAAACTGGTGGTTTAAGGGGTAACCAGAAATTGCTAGCATTCTGCCGAGTTGGCCAGCGCCTAAAACACCTATTTTCATTTAGTTAGTAGGGTTAGGATTATCTAAAACGTCTTGGGTTTGCTTAGCTCTAAATGCTGCTACTTTTTCGCGAATAGCTTCGTCTTCATTGGCAACAATTTGTGCTGCTAAAATGCCGGCATTTTTAGCGCCTGCTTCACCAATAGCAAGCGTGCCAACAGGAATACCACCTGGCATTTGTACAATAGACAGGAGTGAGTCTTGCCCGCTGAGTGCACGTGATTGAATTGGTACACCAAGTACTGGCACAATAGTTTTAGCGGCAACCATTCCCGGTAGATGTGCTGCACCACCCGCACCAGCAATAATAACTTTAAGACCGCGCTCACTTGCAGTAGCTGCGTATTTAAACATGAGATCGGGCGTGCGATGTGCAGACACCACTTGAACTTCGTGAGACACACCAAATTCTTCCAGCATTTTTACTGCATGCTTCATGGTTGGCCAATCAGATTTTGACCCCATGATTACACCGACTAAAGTTGTCATTAGAACCCCTTACTAAAAGCTAATATGTTTGAATTATACTCAAATCATCATCATATAGTTAAAAAGAGGAGTACCATGGAATTGAGGTAGTTGTATAAATAAATAAAAGGAGGTTATTATGAGTCTAACATTAATGCGCCCATTTGCTAAAATGGATGAAATGTTTGAGCATTTTGATCACTCTTTAGGTGGGTTTGAGAGGGGTGATTGGATGCCTGCAGTTGATATTGAAGAGGATGATAAGTCTTACATGGTTAAGGCTGAGTTACCTGGTGTACATAAGGATGATGTACATGTCACCATTGAAAATAACGTGTTAACCATTAAAGGTGAGAAAAAAGTTGAAATTGAAGACACAAAAAGACACCGTGTGGAACGTTCGTATGGTTCTTTCGTTAGAAGTTTTACTTTGCCTCAAACCGTTAAAACAACCAATATCAAAGCTGAGTTTATTGACGGTGTTTTAAGCTTAACTATTACTAAAGTAGCCAAAGTTACACCTAAGCAAATTGAGGTTAAGATTAAATAAACTTATTGCTGCGTCTTGGGGGTAAAAAAGAGCAAATATAGCCAAGCCCCAAGGCCGGCAATGAGCATGTCTTTTTCGGCATCCCAGATGTCTCCTTGTGATCCAAGAAAGGAATCGGCTGTCTGAGGTGATTGTTGTTGTTCGTAGAAAATAGCATAGAGCCATTCTATTATTTCATAAAAACTACCAATACCAAGAAACACCAAAACCAATAAAAAGACCATGGAGCGAAAGCTAGAGAATTTGATGGTTCTAGTAATCACTTCTTTGAATGGTAATACCAATAAAAATCCAAAGGCAAAGTGCACGAATCGATCATAATGATTACGCTCAATTTCCAGTAGTTCAGCAGTCCAAAAACCAATCGGGACTTCTGCGTAAGTGTAGTGCGCACCTATAGTTTGCAAAATACAAAATATAAAAATGAGCCAGTACGAGGTATTGCTAAAAGGTGTTGATTTATAAGTCGATACCACATAGCCAATGCAAATAACAAGGATTAAGTTTTCAGCAACCCATATATCTCGATAAAGTGGGTTGATAGCAAGTGCCACCCAAAAAATACCAAAGATACTTAGCAGTATGGGCGCGATAGATTTATTCATAGCGTGAAATCCTTATGTAAAAATGGCAAGTGACCCGTATTTAACGCTTGCGTGTTTATTTTAGCCTTATCATACCAATTGCTGATTCGATAAGGGACTAATGTGTCATGATTACCTAAAATCACCTTTATTGGTATTTTTAATTGATTGAACTCATCTACTAAGTCAGTGGTTAAGAGAATCTCCAATCCTTGATTGAGTGCTTTTGTCGATGCAGGAAATTTATCGATTGATTGGTTGAGTGTTTTTAATTGAGTTTTATCTTGAGTTTGTAAGCTAACAAAACGCTTCAAACCTTTTGACAAGTTAAATTCTAGCGCATCAGAGAATTGACGAAAATTGTTCTCATCAATACCGTAAGGCCAATCGTTAGTCTGTACAAAATTTGGTGTTGAAGCAACCAATATTAATTTAGATATGGCTATTTTGGTAGCAATTTTAATAGCAAATAGTCCGCCCAATGACCAACCTAACAGTATTGGATTATCAGGTAAGTTTTTAATAATTTCATCACACCACTCATCAAGACCACCACTGACATTATCACTTCGACCATGACCTGGCAGGTCAATCATCGTAATGCGATATTGATTTTTATATCGATCAACCAGATCATTGAATAATTCTGAATTAAAGCCCCAGCCGTGCAGTAAAACTAAGTCAGGGCCAGTACCAATTGTACGACTATAGAGCATTTTTAATTTGAACTAACAGTTGCTCAATCTGATTTTGAGTGTGGTTAGCGCTAAGTGTGATTCTTAGGCGCTCTGTACCTTTGGGTACGGTTGGCGACCGAATAGCGCTGACATAAAAACCTTGATCAAATAGTTTTTGACTGATTTTTAATGCTTTTTCACTATCGCCAATTATGAGTGGTTGAATCGCACTGTTTGATGGTGAAATTGGCAAACCAATAGCTTGAGAAAAATTTCGGAAAAAATCAATATTGGCCAATAGTTTAGTTTTTTGTTCGCCTTGTTTAATTAAATCTAGGCTTTTGAGTGTAGCCACGCAAATTGCGGGTGCAATGGCTGTGGTGTAAATGTAAGGGCGCGATTTTTGAATTAAAAATTCAATAAAATCCTCGTTTCCAGCCACAAAAGCACCCATTGTGCCAGCCGCCTTGCCTAAGGTAGCCATGTAGATTGAATTCTTTGGAATATTGGGCTCGAACACACCAAATCCATGCGCATCATCCTGCATTAAAATCGCGTCAGAATTATTTGCGATTTTTTGCAAATCGTCTATTTTTGCCTGATCGCCATCCATGCTAAACACCGTGTCGGTCACAATCATGCCTTGGCCCGATTGTTTACCTACTTTTTTCTCGAGTGAAGTAATATCATTATGTAAATAACGTTGAACTGGTAATCCAATTAATTGATTGCCGTCAATCAGTGAGGCGTGATTGAGCTTGTCCTGTAATACCCAATCTAGTTCATCTTTGAGTGCAGAGAAAATTCCTAAATTAGCGCTATAACCTGTTGAAAATAATAAGGTACGCTCTTGCCCTATAAATTCAGCTAAAGCATATTCTAACTCATGGTGTGCACGTGAGTGACCACTGACCAAATGCGATGCACCAGAGCCTACACCATACTCATCAACCCCTTGTTTGAAGGCTTGTTTAATATCTGGATGATTGGCAAGCGATAGATAATCATTCGAACAAAAATTAACTAATGGTATTCCATCAATGGTAATTTTGGTGTCTTGTGCGCTATCAACAACCTTTCTAGATCGATAAAGGTTATTTTGTTTGATATTTGCAAGTGTTTTTGAAAAATCCATAATGGTTATTTTAATGTTTATTGGATTATTTACAATGGAAGGGTATATAGTTCAAAGTAATCTATTTTATATTAGGTTAGAAAATTTGATGAAAAAACTATTTATTCTTTCACTAACAATATTTATATTCTCAATATCTAGATTGGGTCATACTTCATCGCACTGTGATTTTTTTGATACTGATTGTCGAGATTCACAATCACTCAATCCAAAGATGGTAGTTAAACATTACAATCCTGATTTAGCTTTTAATGGCACGACTATGTTTGGGTTAAATAAAAAAACTGGAGAAAAGGCAATTATAGAAGTTGATATGCAAGGCAATATAGTTTGGGAATATGTATTACCAAGTGATGTTGCTGGAGGTAAAAAAATAGCATAACAGATGTTGAGTATTTACCAAATGGAAATATCCTTTTTCAAGTTAGTAGCGGTTGGAAGAAGGGAAATCGTTTATCCGTAGGGACAGGTAATTTTGAAATTACACGGAATGGAAAAATTGTCTGGAGCTACAAAGATACAGGTGCATCCCATGATATCGACAGATTGGAGAACGGTAATACAATTTGGACCAGAGGTTGGGCGGAAAAAGGAGAGCCACATGTTGTTGAAGTTAATTCTGCTGGCGAGGTAGTTTGGCAATGGGATGGAATGGAAGAATTTGATGTTGAGCCATTTTCAGAAGTATTTCGTGAGGGCTGGATACACGCAAATGCAGTCACCAGATTAGAAAACGGCAATACACTTATAAGTCTTAGAAATTTTGATATGGTTGTAGAAGTTGATAAAGAGGGTAAAACGATTTGGAGTCAAAAATTTCTGTGTGAGAAGGGTAGAATGTGGAGACAAAGAGGGGTGGATGGCTTGTATGATGATGATCATCCGTTGGGCTGCAATCCACATGAGCCAGAAATTCAAACAAATGGGAATATGCTAGTATCAGTAAGAATGCCTTTTGTATCATATGAATTAACTAGAGACGGAAAAGAAGTATGGAATGTTAATAGTCGGGATTTAGGGTTAAAATCAAGAAGAAGTAGAGATGTAGATAGACTTCCTAACGGCAATACCTTGGTACAAGTTGAGAGCATGTTGTATGAGGTAACACCTGAAAAAGAGATAGTTTGGTTACTCGAGTTTCCAGAAATAATGTGGTGGAGCCCAGGTAAAGCCTGGCATGAATATAAAGATGAATCAAAAAGTTTTTGGAAGCAATTTAAATTTAATGGACTATATAAGGCACAAAGGATTGCACCTAAATAATTAGTCAATTGTATACTTATGATTTGTATTGAGAGATTGCTGAGTGCGTATAATCTCTTTTATTGATTCTATTATCCAAACCATCATGAAAAAGACATTCAGCTTCTCACATCCAAAAAAGAAAAGACCTAGAGTGGCTGATGCCATTAAATACGAACTTAAAAAAAGATCGGAAGAGCACACGTCTGAACTCCAGTCACAAGCCTATCTCGTATGCCGTCTTCTGCTTGAAAAAAAAAATAAAAAATACATTTATTATAACCCGACTACCGCCCCTCTCCTCATCTTACCCCACTCCCTCTTACCTTATC
>CALCCK010000068.1 GCA_937899995.1 uncultured Gammaproteobacteria bacterium | reverse complement strand
GCGGATATAGATCATGTCTAGAATGTTGTGTGGTCAGCAGGGAGTGCAGCGGGTACACCGTGGTCTATGTGATATAAAAAAAGAAATTAATGTGTTTGGCACACATAAAATAATTTTATTTTTTTTTTTTAATGATACGGCGACCACCGAGATCTACACTCTTTCCCTACACGACGCTCTTCCGATCTACTAATAATTCGATCGCCTCATCTGAAATTTTGCCTGTGCCAAAAGTTTCAATGCTAATTGAAGTTGGATCAGCCACACCAATTGCATAAGATACCTGGATCTCACATTTATCAGCCAGACCAGCAGCCACAATATTTTTAGCCACATAGCGTGTTGCATACGCTGCAGAACGATCTACCTTTGATGGGTCTTTTCCTGAGAATGCACCGCCACCATGACGTGCCATACCCCCATAAGTATCAACAATAATTTTACGACCGGTAAGGCCTGCATCACCTACTGGGCCGCCAATCACAAAGTGACCAGTTGGATTGATGTGAAATTTAGTAGAATCGGTGAGCCATTTACTTGGTAAAACCGGCTTAATCACCTCTTCCATGATGGCCTCTCTTATGTCATTTAGTGAAATACCTTCATCATGTTGAGTAGAAAGCACAACCGTATTAATGCTCACAATTTTATGACCATCGTAATGACAAGAAACTTGTGATTTAGCGTCAGGGCGTAACCACGGCAGTGTGCCATTTTTCATTAATTCAGCTTGCTTAGCAACTAGACGGTGTGCATATAGAATTGGTGCTGGCATCAATACATCTGTGGCATTGCAAGCATAACCAAACATTAAACCTTGGTCGCCTGCACCTTGCTCATGATCAGATGATTCATCTACACCCATGGCAATATCTTGTGATTGCTCACCCAATAGGTTAATAATGTCACAAGTATGGCCATTAAAGCCGTATTCTTCTTTATCATAACCAATACCAATAATCGTATCACGTACGATTTTGTTGTAGTCAATATTAGCACCGGTGGTGATCTCACCAGCCAACACAACATGATTATCTTTAACTAAGGTCTCAACCGCAACGCGTGAGTTTTTGTCTTGGGCTAATGCTGCATCTAAAATAGCGTCAGAAATTTGATCACAAACTTTATCTGGGTGACCTGCAGAAACAGATTCGGAAGTAAATATCATTTTTTGTTCTCCTTATGGACGTTTAAAAACCCTTTTTAAGAAGGGTTTTCAGATAAGAAGAACACCTGCTTTAGCTTAATTTAACTACTCTGGGTAGTAACGCTAGCAATCGGGACAAATCAGCGTCTGGTTTTAATTATAACAAAGAATTTTATAAAGTAAAGTTCATTCTAAACTTATCTTTAATGCAAGAGCGCTAACGAATGGTGTTGCCATAATACTAACCACTAAAATAGTCGCTAAGAAATACAACTGACCAGTAATGTCTAAGCCAAATTGTGCCTGAGAAACTGCGCTTGAAGCGAAGATCAGTATTGGGATATATAAAGGTAAGATTAATAACGACAATAACATGCCTGAGTTTTTAATACCAACAATCAGTGAAGCGCCAATAGCGCCAATCAAACTCAAACTGGGCGTAGCTAACAATAGCGTTAGCATTAATACTTTAACGCTTTCTCCATCTAGAAATAAGAACAATCCTAATAGGGGGGACAATAAGATAATCGGAATACCGGTTAAGATCCAGTGGGCAGTAATCTTAGATAAAATAAGCAAGGGCAGTGAATGATGAGAAATTACCATTTGCTCTAATACACCGTTTTCAAAATCATGATGAAACAAAGCATTTAATGAGAGTAGTACCGCCAACATGCTTACCACCCAAATAATACCCGCGGCAATTTGTGATAGTGTTGCAGCCTCTGGGCTGATTGCCAGTGGAAATAAAGACACTGAAATAACAAAAAATAACAATGGATTAAGCACACTTGACGGGTTGCGAATCGCCACACGCAGATCACGTTCGAGTGTTTTCAGGTAGATATTCATAACGCCAATACCTTTTGATTAGGCAATGTAGAATCTTGATGCGTGGTAAACAAACAAACCCCACCTTGTGCACAGTGGTTGCTAATGCGCTCTTCTACAATTTTTACGCCATGGGGATCGAGTGCTGTAAAGGGTTCGTCTAATAACCAAATCTTGGCATTTGATACAAACAGTCCGGCTAGAATAACACGGCGTTTTTGGCCAGCTGAGAGCTTGGCACAGTATTCGTCTTCATAACCCTTAAGACCAACTTGCGTCAACGCTTCAACTAACAAGTGCTGATCAATGGATTTATTAAGCCCAGTTAAGAACTCAAGATTTTCAACACTCGTCAGTTCAGCGCTAAGTGCAGACAAATGACCCAAGTAAAAGACTTCACTTTGGTATTCATCTGATTTGACCGGGTGATTATCAAGCGTAATCTCACCTTCTTCAGGTACGTTAAGGCCTGCTAGGATTTTTAAGAGCGAGGTTTTTCCACTACCATTAGTGCCGGTAATCCTCCATATATCTCCTGAATTAGCTTGAAAAGATAATTCGCTAAACAGCTGGTTGTACCCCCGTTGGCAATTTAGATTATTAATATTAAGTGATGACACGTGAATATTAAACCAGTCTTACCAGAATCGATACCAAGGCGTATTAGGGCCTTTTAGAGACTTTGCTCTTTCTGCAGCCTTTTCATAAGCTTCATAACCTTCTTTTAGATCTGCCTCTCGAGTTGCTGCTTTAGCTTCATCTGCTGCTTTTTTATCAGCAATTACCTTTGCCTTAGCTACTACCTTTGCTTGGGCGACTTGCTTTTTCTTTAAAGCTTTGGCTTGTGCCACAGCCTTTTTAGCGGCTATAGCTTTGGCTTTGGCTTCATCTGCTGCTTTTTTATCAGCAATTACCTTTGCCTTAGCTACTACCTTTGCTTGGGCGACTTGCTTTTTCTTTAAAGCTTTGGCTTGTGCCACAGCCTTTTTAGCGGCTATAGCTTTGGCTTTGGCTGCAGATTTAGCTCGCTCAGCTTTTTTGGTATCAGCTCGAGCTTTTTCTTTAGCGGTACGATCTATAGTTATTTTTTCTTCAGACAGACGTTTGTTTTCTAATTCTTTTTCTTTTTCAGTCAGTGGCGGTAACGACTCTAATTTAGAAGTATCAATATTTTTAAGCATGTTCTTGTCAAAAATTAACGTTAATCGATAATTAATATTGTCTTTTTTATATAAGGTTGAATGATTGATGTAGTCCCATTGGTTGTTATGGAAAGGATCAGCTACACTGGGTGAGCCAATTAAATCCTGCACCTCAGCTTCTGACATACCTACTTTGAGCTGATTAATACTAAACCGGTCTAATACAGAGCCTTGGTTAATATCTGATCTAAATAGTGTTGGTAATGAAATATCTGGAATGAATTCTGACATACTTGGTATCTCAGGCACTTTAGGCATCTCTGGCAATTCCGGCATAGACGGTGAACATGCCGATAAGAAAGGCAGTGATAACACAACTAAAGTTATTTTTTTCATGACTGGTTTAAGGATTAAAATGTTAAGTTGATTTTACATCAAGGATATTAGACATGGACGCCCAAGATTTAAAAAGTGTTGGACTTAAGGTTACACTGCCAAGACTAAAAATTTTAGAAATTTTAGAAACCAGTGAAAATCACCATATGAGTGCTGAAGATATTTACCGTGCTTTGATTATGCAAGGTGAGGAAGTTGGCGTAGCAACGATTTACCGCGTACTTACCCAGTTTGAAGAGGCTGGCATGATTAATAAACTTAATTTTGATAATGGCCAGTCGGTATTTGAATTATCTAATACAGCGCACCATGACCATTTGGTTTGTGTCAAATGTGGAAAAATCGATGAATTTACAGATGACATAATTGAGCAGCATCAGCATGATGTGGCTAAAAAACACGGTTATCAGTTAACTGATCATTGTTTATATCTTTATGGTTTGTGCAAGAGCTGTCAGTAGGCTCTGCTTTGATTTAAATGGAAGATTTTATTCTTAGAGCAGTCCTAGCGGCTGTGGGTATCTCTATTATTGCTGGCTCACTAGGTTGCTTTGTGATATGGAAGCGCATGAGTTACTTTTCAGAGTCAATTTCACACAGTGCTTTATTAGGTGTATCACTAGGCTTAGCCAGCGGGCTGGGTATTCACTTTGGCTTGGTTGTCGTAGGTGCGATTTTTGCCTTCTTAATTGTAATCTTACAAGAACGACAATTTTTGTCTAATGATGCTATTTTAGGTATTTTTTCTCATATTGCACTTTCGTTAGGTATTGTTGTACTTGCACTAGTTGGTGGCGCTAATACTGATTATTTCTCATTACTGTTTGGCGATATTTTATCCATCACTTGGGATGATATTATTTGGGTGTATGCAGTATTGGTTGTTATTGTGGTACTAATGTCTATTTTCTGGCAGCGTTTATTATTGTTAACTTTAAATGAAGAATTAGCCAAGGCAGAAGGCCTTAAACATATGTTTTATCAGCTACTATTCATGCTGATGATTACATTAGCAGTATCAGTTTCGGTGCAAATTGTAGGTGTGTTACTCATTACTTCATTGTTGATTATTCCACCTGCGATTGCCAGAGTGTTTGCACGTACGCCTAGTCAAATGGTATTTCAGTCGATTTTTATTTCAATGGCAGCGGTCATTATCGGCTTGAGTGGGTCAATGTATTACGATGTGGCCACAGGGCCTGCTATTGTTATTTCACTTGGTATTTTATTTGTGCTCTCTCAGCTAATAGCACCTAAAAACTTAAGCTAAAGCGTCGTTCAGATCTGTGAGTTGATTGGTTTGTTGTTCAACAATTAAAGGTTCAATAATCGATTCTAAATCACCCTCCATAATTTCAACTAATTTGTATAGTGTTAGATTGATACGATGATCGGTAATACGTCCTTGTGGATAGTTATAGGTACGTATGCGTTGTGAACGATCACCACTTCCGATTAGTTCTTTACGTGTCGATGCTTGTTCTTTTTGTTGAACTTGTTGCTGTGCATCAAGGATTCTAGAGGCTAATACTGACATTGCTTGTGCTTTGTTTTTGTGTTGTGAGCGTCCATCCTGACACTCAACTACCGTGCCTGTTGGGATGTGGGTCACACGCACAGCAGAATCGGTTTTATTCACATGCTGACCACCAGCACCACTAGCCCTAAAGGTGTCAATACGAACATCACTCATGTTAATGTTAACTTCTTCAATATTTTCAACCTCAGGCATGATGGCCACTGTACAAGCCGAAGTGTGTACGCGGCCTTGGGATTCAGTTTCTGGCACACGTTGCACACGGTGCGCACCAGATTCAAATTTGAGTTTTGCATAAACATTATCACCACTAATGCGAGCAATAACTTCTTTAAAGCCGCCATGGTCGCCAATGTTAGAGCTCATCACCTCTATTTGCCATTTTTGTTTTTCAACATAGCGAGAATACATTCTAAACAAGTCACCTGAGAAGATTGATGCCTCGTCACCGCCAGTACCTGCTCTGATCTCAATAATAATATTTCGAGAGTCATTTGGGTCTTTAGGTAGTAAGGCTTTTTTAAGCGCTAAATCGAGTTGTTCTAATTTGGCTTTGCCTTCTGATATTTCCTCTTTGGCCATGGCACGCATTTCATCATCATCTTCTAGTAGCATGGCTTCAGCTGCTTCGATGTCTTCTTGTGTGGCTAAGTATTGAGAAAATTGTTCGTTAACTGGCGTTAATTGTGAGTGCTCAATAGACAGTTCACGGAATTTTTTTTGATCTGATGCCACTGCAGAGTCAGACAGCATGGCGCCCACTTCTTCTAGACGCATGGATAGTTGCTCAAGTTTGGTTAGAATGGAGGCATTCATGATTTTTTGGCTTTATTTTTAGGGATACAGCCTTCACACTGGTTCAGTTGTTCAGCAGAGGCTTGTTTAATATTACCAAAAGGTGTGTGTAATAACTTATTGGTCAACTGGTCAGCTAATTGACTAATAATTTTTGCTGAAGATCGGAAGAGCACACGTCTGAACTCCAGTCACAAGCCTATCTCGTATGCCGTCTTCTGCTTGAAAAAAAAAAAACAAAAATATTTTCCATTTTCCGTATTTTGTGTGACAGTGTTGCACTACACTGACCTACTCCGCCAATCTATACCATCACCCGACGAC
>CALCCK010000067.1 GCA_937899995.1 uncultured Gammaproteobacteria bacterium | reverse complement strand
GTGTCGATCTGTGGTGAAACATAGTCTGTGACGGGGAGCGTTTTTTTGTTGTTGTTTTTTTGTTTTTTCTTTTTTTGTTTTTTTTTTTAATGATACGGCGACCACCGAGATCTACACTCTTTCCCTACACGACGCTCTTCCGATCTAATTACTGCTCTGACCATGCTATTTGTTGCCGGCGTATATCTTAAGCAATTAGCCATTACAGGCGTTAGTTTGATTGTTTGCGCCGGGGTATTTATTTATTCAAGTCCAATTCGGTGGGTGAGAATGACAGAGTTCTGGCAAAAAGATTTGTGGATTAATGACAGTGGTAAAGTACACCAAACCAAGCAAGCTCTAATTGGTATTGCTAGAGGTGATTGGACCGGCACAGGTTTGGGGGCAGGCATCCAAAAATATAGCAAACTTCCAGAGCCACATACAGATATGATTTTCGCTATTATTGGTGAAGAACTTGGTGTTATTGGTATGCTTTTCGTCTTATTTATGTTTGCCTATATTATTGGAAAAAGTTTTAACATTGCCAAAGAAGCGCTAAAAATTGGTAAAAAATATAGCTCCTATGTAGCGTTCGGTATTTGCACTTGGTTTTCAATGCAAATCGGGGTTAATATCGCCATGAATCTTGGCTTAATGCCGATAAAAGGCTACACTCTGCCTTTTATCAGTTATGGTGGTAGTAGTATGATATTTGCTATTATTACGTTTGCTATTATTCTGAGAATAGACATGGAAAATAGAGCGGGATATCAAAAACAAAAGTACTATGCCTAAACACACTAAAACAATTTTAATTATGGCTGGTGGTACTGGTGGGCATATATTTCCAGCCTTAGCCATCGCTAAAGAGCTTAGTCAACGCTCTGTCAATATCGAATGGTTAGGCTCAAAATATGGCATGGAAAATACATTAGTACCTAAACATAATATCCCATTGCATACGGTGAGTGCGGTTGGTCTACGTGGTAAAAATATCATAAGCCTAATCAAGGCGCCTTTTTTATTAAGCCTTGCTTTTATTCAAACAGTACGTGTATTTACTGAAGTAAAACCTGATATGGTACTTGGTATGGGTGGTTTTGCCTCGGGTATTGGCGGTATAGTAGCCTGGTTACTACGTGTGCCATTAGTGATTCATGAGCAAAATTCAGTACCTGGCACCACTAACAAGCTTTTATTAAAAGTTGCTACACAAGCCTTTCAAGCCTTTGATAATACTTTTGAGCAATCAACTGAGGTTTTAACTTCTGGCAATCCCGTACTGTTTAAACCTAAAAAGAAAAGCGCTAACAATAAAAAACTCAATCTATTAATTGTTGGCGGTAGTTTGGGAGCCAAACCTATCAATGATATTGTTACCAAACTGAATATCGATATCAATATTTGGCATCAAACTGGCAAACAACACTTAGACGTTGTTAAAGCTCAATACAGCAATAAAAATACAAAAGTAGAGGCATTTATTGATGATATGGCAAAAGCTTACGCTTGGGCAGATATCGTGCTTTGTCGTGCAGGTGCGATGACAATCTCAGAGCTGATGCTTTCAGCCAAACCCAGTATTTTGATTCCACTGCCACATGCGATTGATAATCATCAGTTTTACAATGCCAAGATTCTTTCTGATCATAGTGCTGGCATTTTGATCGAGCAAAAAGATTTAAGCCTTAAGCTGCTTGAAAAAACACTGCTAGATATTGATGATATGCAGATTCAACAAATGTCTAACAACGCAAAGCAGTTGGCTAAACCAGAAGCGGCAAAGATGATTAGTGACTACTTGCTTGAGATTGGTTAATACCTAATCTAGTAAATAATTCTTGATCAGTATTGGTGTCTGGATTATCCGTTGTTAACAACTGCTCACCATAAAAAATAGAGTTAGCCCCTGCAAAGAAACACATGGCTTGCATCGCCTCACCCATTTCAGTACGACCTGCTGATAAACGTACCACAGATTTTGGCATCATAATGCGTGCGACAGCAATGGTACGCACAAACTCGCTCTCAGTTGGTGGTGCTACTTTTTCAAACGGTGTGCCTGGAATTGGCACCAAGAGATTGAGTGGTACACTATCTGGATGCTGCTCTAAATTAGATAAAGATCTCAGCATAGAAGCACGATCAGTCTGCTCTTCTCCTAAGCCTAAGATGCCACCACTACAGACATGAATATCAGCATTTTGTACAGACTCAAGCGTGTCTAAGCGATCTTGAAACGTACGTGTGGTAATAACATTGGCATAGTTTTCTTTTGAAGTGTCGAGATTATGATTGTAATAATCCAAACCTGCTTCTTTTAAAGTAAAGGCTTGTTCTTGTGTTAGCATACCTAGCGTCACACAAGTTTCCATACCCATGGCTTTAACGCCCTGAATCATCGGAATAACCTTGTCAAGACTCTTATCAGTAGGATTACGCCAAGCAGCGCCCATACAAAAACGTGTGGCACCCTTATCTTTTGCTGATTGTGCTTTCTCTAATACTAAATCAATCTCCATGAGTTTTTCACGCTCAAGGCCAGTGTCGTATTTGGAGCTCTGTGAACAATAAGAGCAGTCTTCTGGGCAAGCACCCGTTTTAATGTTTAATAAAGAGCTCACTTGCACCTGATTTGGGTCGAAGTTTTCTCTGTGAATCGTATGTGCTTGAAATAATAAATCGTTAAAAGGTAGCGCAAATAAAGCCTCAACCTCTGCAAGAGTCCAATCGTTTCTTAGTACTGTCATAATTATTACTATAATATTTTGTTAGCTATTTTACGCTTTAGACATAAAAAAAAGCCGTGCATTTGCACGGCTTTTTTTATGAATTTAAATTAAGTATTACAAACTGTAATACATTTCATATTCAATTGGATGAGTTGCACAACGAAGCTTAGTAACCTCTTCCATTTTAAGATCAATGTATGAATCAATCATATCATCTGTAAACACACCACCTATAGTCAAGAAGTCACGATCTGCATCTAGAGCCTCTAATGCTTGATCAAGTGAAGATGCCACTGTTGGGATCTTCGCCTTGTCAGCTTCAGATAATTCATACAAGTCTTCTGTAGCAGGTTTACCTGGATCAATCTTGTTCTTAATACCATCAAGACCGGCCATTAACATTGCAGAGAATGCTAAATAAGGGTTTGCTGTTGGATCTGGGAAACGAACCTCAATACGCGTACCTTTAGGGTTTGCAACAAAAGGAATACGAATCGCAGCTGAACGGTTTTTTGCAGAGTATTGTAAAATCTCTGGCGCTTCAAAACCTGGTACTAAGCGCTTGTATGAGTTGGTTGATGCATTACAAAATGCATTTAACGCTCTAGCGTGCTTAATAATACCACCTACGTAATGTAGAGCCATTTCACTTAAGTTGCCGTAAGCGCCTTCTTCATAGAATAAGTTTACACCGTCTTTAGCAATTGACTGGTGAACGTGCATACCGTTGCCGTTGTCGCCAACGATAGGCTTAGGCATGAATGTTGCAGTCTTGCCGTATGCGTGTGCTACGTTGAAAACACAATACTTCAAGATTTGAGTTTCGTCTGCTTTTTTAACTAAAGTGTTAAACAATGCTCCGATTTCATTCTGACCTGCTGTACCCACTTCGTGGTGATGTACTTCAGTGGTTACACCCATGCTTTCGATTGCTAAACACATTTCAGCACGTAAATCCATCATTGAGTCAACTGGTGGTACTGGGAAGTAACCGCCTTTAACGCCTGGACGGTGACCTGTGTTACCGCCGTCAAAGTCACTACCACTTTCCCAAGCCGCTTCTTCAGAATGTACTGAATAGCTACATGAGCCCATCGTATTGTCAAACTTAACTGAATCAAATACAAAAAATTCCGGCTCGTTACCGAAATAAGCAACATCACCAATGTTTTGTTCTTGCATGTATGCTTCAGCACGCTTTGCGATTGAACGTGGATCTTTTTCATAGCCTTTCATATCGTCTGGCTCGATAATGTCACAACGAACAATTAGTGTAGACTCTTGAGTGAATGGGTCCATAACGCAGATCGGAAGAGCGTCGTGTAGGGAAAGAGTGTAGATCTCGGTGGTCGCCGGATCATTAAAAAAAACAAAAAAACAACAAAAAAAACAACAACAAAAAGCGAAGCAGGCACACACAATGACCGTCAGTCCG
>CALCCK010000066.1 GCA_937899995.1 uncultured Gammaproteobacteria bacterium | reverse complement strand
ACATGACATGACAATAACATCAGAGGAGACATAAAAGTTGTCATTAAGAAGCTTACACAGGTCTGACGATTTATTATTTTTTTTTTTTTTTTTCAAACGGAAGACGGCATACGAGATAGGCTTGTGACTGGAGTTCAGACGTGTGCTCTTCCGATCTTGTTAAGTGATGATCCCACTCATTAGCACCACAGACAAAATCACACAGCATGGTGGCAGAATAATCAACAATCAAATCAATACTCAAATCTTTAACACCAATAAAGCCTTTCTTTAAATCCAGAGACTTAATCTCGTCATCACTTGCCAATTCAAATTCACCGAATAAATTATGCGCTTTAATTTCATTAAGCTCATGATCGCCACGAAGGGCTAATGCTTTAAAACCATTCTTGGTTTTAATAATCAAAGTTTTAATACATTGAGATTGATTAATATTTAAAAAATCAGATACAGCTTCAATACTGGTTTTCTTCTTGGTAAGTACTTGGGTCTCATCCGCTTGTGCCTGACAAGTGCTGTCCTGCTTAGAAAAAGCAACTTTTTCAATATTGGCCGCATAGTCAGATTCATCTGAAAAACAAATCGCATCTTCACCACTGTCTGCCAATACATGAAACTCATGTGAGCTATCACCGCCAATCGAACCAGAATCTGCCAATACAGGGCGATAATCTAAACCTAGGCGATCAAAGATATTGCAATAAGTTTGGTGCATTAATGTATAAGTCTGTTGCAGGGAGTCTTGGTCCAGGTGGAATGAGTAAGAATCTTTCATGATAAATTCACGAGAGCGCATCACCCCAAAACGCGGGCGTATTTCATCGCGGAATTTGGTTTGAATTTGATAAAAATTCATCGGCAATTGCTTGTAACTACGTAAATACTGAGCGGCCAAAGTAGTGATAACTTCTTCATTTGTTGGGCCTAAGCAAAACTCACGATTATGCCTGTCTTTAAAACGCAACAGTTCAGGGCCGTACTGATCCCAACGACCAGAGGCTTGCCAAAGCTCTGCCGGCTGTGTAATAGGCATTAACACCTCTTGCGCTCCTGCTTTATCCATCTCTTCACGAATAATCGACTCAACTTTTTTCAGCACTCTGACACCCATTGGTAAATATGAATATAAGCCAGAAGCCAGTTTAGAAATTAACCCAGCACGAATCATCAATTGATGAGAAATCACTTTGGCATCATTCGGCACTTCTTTTTGAGTTGGAATTAAAAGATTGGTGGTTTTCATATAAAATGAAGGTAAATTTTTAAATAATTATTCTGATTTTACCCGAGACCCTTGTATAAATAACGATTATGATTGACATTCAAACTTTATTAATTTGGACAATTCCAGTACTCTTTGCCATTACCGTACATGAAACTGCACACGGCTGGGTGGCGAGTAAACTTGGCGATCATTCGGCAAGAATGATGGGGCGTTTAACCCTTAACCCTATCAAGCATATTGACCCAGTGGGCACTATTTTGGTGCCTGCATTTCTATATTTTACGTCAGGCTTTGTTTTCGGTTGGGCCAAACCTGTACCAGTTAATTTTAATGCGCTCAGATCACCTAAACAAGACATGCTTTGGGTGGCTATTGCAGGCCCTATTTCTAACTTTATCATGGCTGGCTTATGGCTGCTTGCTATCTTGGTGGCCTTCAATATCAACTCTCAATTTTTGATTGACATGGCGCAAGTTGGTATTCAAATTAATTTAATATTAGCCGTTTTAAACTTGTTACCCCTGCCGCCACTTGATGGAGGGCGTGTGGTTAGTTCGTTATTACCGAATAGACTGGCTTACCAATATGATCAGTTGGAGCCATATGGCTTGTATATTTTATTAGGTTTGTTGTTTTTAGGTGTGTTTCAATCGATTGTCTTTCCGGTTGTAAAACTAATCCAAACCTTTATGTTTAGTTTGGCTGGACTTATTTAAGAAGAACAGCTTACCTCAAGACCTTGTGCCCAGCTAGGTGCTTCATCGGCATAAGTAGTTAAACCTGGATGCTCATCAAAAGGCTGACTGAATAAATTAAACAGTGTTTCGATCTCAGTATAATCTTTCTCATCTTGTGCTTTTCGAATTGCCACCTCAGCCAAATAATTACGCAAAATATATTTAGGATTTACACTATTCATTAGCTCAATCCTATTGCTATTTTTCTCTTGATCAATGCGCTTGTCATACAAGGCTAACCAATCACTAAAATCTAAATCATTAGCCAGCTTACCAACATCATTAAGTTGTCTTAATGAATTGGTATAGTCTTTTTGGTTTTGATATAGTACCTCAAAGAATTGACCAATCAACACATTATCTTGGTCATCTTTTTCAATCAGACCAAATTTTTTCCTCATGAGTTTAGAATATGATTCGACTAACTGAGTTTGATAACCATCTAAGACAGCTTTAGCTTGTTTATCAGTAATCAAACTTCCAAGACTGTCCGCTAAACGAGATAAATTCCAAAAGGCAACACCAGGTTGTTGATCAAAGGCATAACGCCCTTCATGATCAGAATGATTACAAACAAATTTTGGGTTGTAAGTTTCTATAAAACCAAATGGGCCATAATCAATCGTCAACCCTAAAATTGACATGTTATCGGTATTCATCACCCCGTGAGAGAAGCATTGCGCTTGCCATCCAGCAACCATTACAGCAGTGCGCTTCACCACCTCGGCAAAAAAATCTATATATTGATTATCACCTTGGCAATACGGGTAATGATATTTAATAACAAAATCTGCCAATTGTTTAATTTGCTTTGTTTGCCCACGTGAAGCGAATAATTCAAAATTTCCAAAACGAATATGACTAGCGGCTGTGCGCATCACAATCGCACCAGGTTCGATTTGTTCTCGATAGACTTCAGTTTCACTACCCACCAAAGTTAGCGCCTCAGTCGTGGCAATATTAAGACCCTTCATCGAAATAGAGCACAAGTATTCACGAATTGATGAGCGCAATACTGCTCGTCCATCTGCGCCACGAGAATATGGTGTTTGCCCTGCACCTTTAAGTGATAATTCGCACCCTTGCGTTTGACCAATTAAACAAGAACGTCCATCACCCAATTGCGATACAAAATGGCCAAACTGGTGTCCCGCATAAATACTGGCAATCGGCTGTGTGTTTTGAAATTGTTGCTCACCTGAAGCGACTTTAAGTAAGTCAGCATCACTCATATCCAAGCCAAGTTGATCATACAATGCTTGATTTTTGTGAATTAGAAAGGGGTTGTTTAAAGGTTGTGTTTCAATCGGTGAGAAGAACTCTTCGCCCAAATTAGAAAAATCAAGCACTTTGATTAGCTAAGTTTAGCTCTTAACATTTCATTTAATAATTTAGGGTTAGCTTTACCCTGTGTTGCTTTCATTGCTTGACCAACAAAGAAACCTAGGATTTTTTCATTACCTGACTTAAACTGCTCTACTTGCGGGGCATTGTTGGCGATGATCTCATCAACAATCACCTCGATTGCACCAATATCGGTCATCTGCTTTAGACCTTTGGCTTCAATAATCTCATCAGCACTACCTTCACCATCCCACATGGCTTTAAACACATCTTTGGCAATTTTTCCAGAAATGGTGTCATCACCAATACGATTCACCAATAAAGACAAATTATCGGCGGTGATTGGTGCATCGACTAATTCAAGCTGGTGCTTGTTAAGGGATGCACTAAGTTCGCCCATGATCCAATTGGCACATAATTTGGCATGATCGGCATTATTAACAATCATTTTCTCAAAATAGTCTGCCATTGGTTTTTGTGAAGTTAACACATCAGCGTCATATTCACTCAGACCAAACTCGGCGATAAATCTGGCTTTTTTCTCTTGTGGTAATTCGGGTAATTCTTGTTTGATTTGCGCCATTAATTCATCAGAGATCTCTACAGGTAGTAAATCTGGATCAGGGAAATAACGATAATCATTTGCCTCTTCCTTTGAACGCATAGAGCGTGTTTCGTGTTTAACTGCATCATAAAGTCGTGTTTCTTGTGCTACTTTACCACCCTCTTCAAGAATATCTTGCTGGCGTTCCACTTCTAAATTAATAGCACGTTCTAAAAACTTGAATGAATTGATGTTTTTAAGTTCAGCACGTGTGCCCAATTTTTCTTGACCCATGGGGCGAATAGAAACATTAGCATCACAACGGAAAGAACCTTCTTGCATATTGCCATCACAAATTTCTAAATACTGTACAAGTGTATGAATTTTTTTAGCATAGGCTACTGCTTCTTTAGCGCTACGCATATCAGGGTCTGACACAATTTCAAGCAAGGGTATACCGGCGCGATTAAGATCAACCGCAGTAAAGTCATCATACAAATCATGAATCGACTTACCCGCATCCTCTTCTAAATGAGCACGAGTAATACCAACTACTTTGGTTGTATCGCCTAGCGTAATTTCGATTTCTCCCTCACCAACAATCGGCCAATCGAGTTGGGAGATTTGATAACCTTTCGGTAAATCAGGATAAAAATAATTTTTACGGTCAAATACGTTACGTTGGTTAATGTGTGCATCTACCGCTAAGCCAAATTTAACCGCCTTACTGACGACTTCTTTGTTTAAAACAGGTAATACGCCTGGTAAACCTAAATCTACCGCACAAGCCTGTGAATTTGGCTCAGCACCAAATTTAGTCGCTGCTGCTGAAAAAATCTTAGATTTTGTATTTAACTGAGCATGAATCTCAAGACCAATGACTGTTTCCCATTCCATGCTATGACTCCTGTGGCACTTGCGTGTGCCAATCAGTTTGTTGTTGGAATTGATGGGCGATATTTAACAACTTAGACTCAGACCAGTAATTACCAATCAATTGCAATCCCACAGGTAATTTTTGTGCAAAACCTGCTGGAATGCTCATGCCTGGTAAGCCAGCTAAATTTGCACTTAAAGTGTAAATATCAGCCAAGTACATTGATACAGGATCTTTGACTGAACCTAAATCGAATGCTGTTGTTGGTGAGACAGGACCCATAATCACATCAACGTCTTTAAAGGCTTTTTTAAAATCTTCACTAATAAGATGTCTGGTTTTCTGTGCTTTGAGATAGTAAGCATCATAATAACCTGCTGATAATGCATAGGTACCAATCATAATACGGCGTTTAACCTCCTCACCAAAACCCTCTGTGCGTGAACGTAAGTATAAATCTTCTAAATCTTTTGGATCTTCACAACGGTAACCATAGCGTACACCGTCCAAACGCGAAAGGTTTGATGAACATTCACATGGCGCAACAATATAATAAGTCGGAATGGCGTAAGCTGAGTTTGGTAACGACACCTCTTTAACGGTTGCACCCATGACTTCAAACTCTTTCACAGCAGCCATTACTTGAGAGGCGACTTCATCATCCAAACCCTCTGAGAAAAACTCTTTTGGTAAGCCAATGGTTAATCCTTTAATCGAATCATTTAACGATGCGGTGTAATCTTCCACATCGCGCTCGGCGCTGGTTGAATCTTTTTCATCAAAACCAGCCATCACATTTAATATTAGCGCCGCATCCTCAGCTGTTTGCGTCATTGGTCCTGCTTGATCAAGACTTGAAGCGTAAGCAATCATGCCGTAACGTGACACACGACCATAAGTAGGCTTTAAACCAGTAATACCGCACAGGCTTGAAGGTTGACGAATCGAGCCGCCGGTATCTGTTCCAGTGGCAAAAGGCGCTAAACGCCCTGCCACTGCTGCTGCTGAACCACCTGAAGAGCCGCCCGGGATTTTATTGATATTCCAAGGGTTTTTAACATCACCATAATAAGAATTTTCATTCGACGAACCCATGGCAAACTCATCCATGTTAGCTTTACCTAACATTACCAAATCGGCCTGGTTAAGCTTGTGACTCACGGTTGCGTCGTAAGGAGAGATAAAATTATCAAGCATTTTAGAGCCTGCAGAGGTTTTTACCCCATTGGTACAAAAAATGTCTTTATGCGCGTAAGGAATGCCAGTCAAAATACTCCCAGCACCTTTGGCAATTTTATCGTCAGCAGCTTGTGCTTGCTTCATGGCGAGCTCATCAGTGACTGTAATAAATGCATTGAGATCTGATGCATTAATACGATCAAGATAATGCTGAGTTAGCTCAACCGAAGAAAACTCACCTGAGCTTAAGCCTTGCGATAATTGTGCGATAGTCTTAGTGTGAACACTCATATCACTCAATCACCGTTGGTACTAAATAATGCTTTTTACCTATTTTTGGTGCAATAGCCTGAAAGGATTCTGACTGATCTTCTTCACTGACTTTATCTTCACGCAAACGTTGCGTCATGTGTAAAGGGTGGGCCATCGGCGTAATACCGTCGGTATCAATCTCAGCTAATTTCTCAACCAAACTAAGAATAGAATTTAAATCTTTGGTGTTGCTTTGAAGCGCTTCTTCACTTAAAGATAAACGCGCCAGATAAGCAATTTGACCAACTTGCTCCTCACTTAAAGACATGCTAGAACGGAAATGGCATTTTGTTAATGACACTCATTGGCTTAGAGAATGTAGCGCGCATAATAAATAGATCACGTTGCATCCATTGCATTGAATCCTGCATGGTTGTCATGTTTTTATTCATTTCTTCCATGTTGATTAACATTGGCTCTAAAGCATCCATCTTAGTGCTTACTTGAGTTAAATCAGTAGCAATAGAATCTAGATTGTCTAATTTAGAGGCGATCACAGTCATATTTTTATTCACTTGATCAAAGTTCTTTTGCATATGGGCAACTGAATTTGTCATTTTCGATACACTGTTAGACAATTTTTCAATACTACTGACCATTGAAGTCATGTTGCCACCCATATTAGGATCCATTGAATTCGCTAAACGCGTCATGTCAGTTGTAATTGAATAAATAACGACAAAGAATCCTAAGATAATCGCACTAAAAACAGCCAAAGCAGGTAAAAAGAAACGCTCAAATTTAGAATTGGTATTTTGTTCAACACCTTCAAGCATTTTTTCTAAATCACTAATACTTGAAGTGATCATCACTTCATCGTCGTCAACTTTTTTTGAATCTTTATTGCTATCTGTCATATTATCCTATTGGCAAAAGTCATTGATTACTTGTTTTAAAAGCTGTTGTTGATAATCATCACAAATAAATGCATCGCCCAATTCTTTTAACAAAATCAAACGAATATTACCATCAATCACCTTCTTATCAACTGACATTGCTGCCATGAAATCAGAAGCCGTAATTTTACCGCTAATAGAGATTGGTAAATTAGATTTTTCTAATAAATCTCGAGTCTGGTCAACTACATCAACTGGTACGTAACCTTCAAGCTGCGAAAGTTTTACTGCCATTAGCATGCCGACAGAAATCGCCTCGCCATGCAGATAATTACCATAGCCCAACGTATTTTCAATCGCATGCCCAAAGGTATGGCCAAGGTTTAACAATGCGCGCTTGCCTACTTCTAATTCATCTTGCGCCACAATATCAGCCTTATCTTTACAAGATCGATATACCGCTTCAATGATTATGGTTTTGTCTCTAGCCATCAAGCTTTCAATATTGCTTTGCAAATAGTGTAAAAAATCAACATTGCCTAATAAGCCATATTTAATTACTTCAGCCATGCCAGCCGAATATTCACGATCCTCTAGTGTATCCAATGTATCAACATCAATCACCACGCATTTTGGCTGATGAAAAGCGCCAATCATATTTTTACCCAATACATGATTAACGCCGGTTTTACCCCCTACACTTGAATCTACTTGAGAAAGCAAGGTAGTAGGGATTTGAATAAAGTTCACACCACGCTGATAACTCGCTGCAGCGAAGCCAGTCATATCACCTACCACACCACCACCCAAAGCAATCAATGTGCAAGAACGGTCAAAACGCACCTCTAATAAAGCACTAAAAATTAAATTAACGGTATCAAGAGTTTTGTACTCTTCGCCATCGGGCAAAATAATGGTTGAAATTTGGTAATCACCCAACAAGGATTTCACTTGTTCTAAGTAAAGTGGTGCGACCGTTGTGTTAGTGACAATCATTATCTGTTTGCCACTAATGTGCTTGGTTAAAAGCTCGAGCTGAGACAACAAACCTTGCCCAATATAAATTGGGTAAGACTTTTCGCCTAAATCAAGGTTGAGTTGCCTCATTAGGCAAACGCCCTTTGTTCGCCGTCGCCAGCAATATTTTCAACACAACGACCACACAATTCAGGGTGTTCGTCATGGCTAGCCACATCTGCTCGGTGATGCCAACAACGCACACATTTCTCATGTTCACTTTTTGAAACTTTAATCATTACCCCTTCTCCCGCCTCAATACAGTCACCTGTTTGTTCACTGATAGGGTGAATTCTAGCATAAGAAGTAATAAAGACAAAACGCAGCTCATCGCCCAACTTAGATAATGATTGGTAAATTTCATCCGAACAATAAACATCAATTTCGGCATCTAATGAAGAGCCAATCACTTTATCACTACGCATGCCTTCCATTTGTTTACGAATGGCTGGGTTGATTTGACGTGCAGTTTCGATTGAATCATTTTCATAACCTGCCTTTAGACCTTGATACCAATCTTGCAGGAAAATACTCTCACTACTTTCTTCTTCCAATGTTTGCCAAATCTCTTCTGCAGTAAATGATAGTACTGGTGCCAACCAACGCACCATTGCTTGGGCAATATGATGAAGTGCACTTTGTGCACTGCGTCTTGCCAGTGAATCTTCCCTTGTGGTGTATTGGCGATCCTTAATAATGTCTAAATAAAACCCACCCAAATCATTGGTACAAAAATTCAAAATTAACTGCATCACATGATGGAAATTGTACTCATTATAACCTTGTAGAATCTGCACTTGTAAATCAGCTGTTTTAGACACAATCCACTTATCTAAATCTAGCATATCATCTTGATTCACCAAATGCTGATTGGCGTCAAAACCTTGCATATTCGCCAACATGAAACGAATGGTGTTACGAATGCGACGATACGAATCAGCTGAGCGTTTTAAGATTTCATCCGAAACCGTCATCTCACCGGTGTAATCTGTACTGGCAATCCAAAGGCGTAATACATCGGCACCCAAATTATTAATGACTTTTTGTGGTGACATCACATTGCCAATCGACTTGCTCATTTTTTTGCCATCCTTATCGACGGTAAAACCATGTGTTAATACTTGCTTGTAAGGTGCTTTTCCCGTAATGGCGCAAGATGAAATCAATGAAGATTGGAACCAGCCACGATGCTGATCAGAGCCCTCTAAATATAAATCTGCCACATCGGACAAACCTTCTCTAGCCTTTAATACTGCATAATGAGAAACACCTGAATCAAACCACACATCAAGCGTGTCAGTGGTTTTATCATAATCATTGGCTTCATCACCTAAGAAATCTGTAATGTCGGATTCAAACCAAGCTTCAATGCCGCCTTGTTCAATCTTGGCTGAGATGGTTGCAAAAAGCTCTTTGGTGTTAGGATGTAATTCACCCGTTTGTTTATGCACAAACAGTGTGATTGGCACACCCCAAAATCGCTGACGAGAAATACACCAATCTGGGCGATTACCCACCATCAATTCAATACGCTTTTTACCCCAATCTGGAATCCACTCAACTTTTTGAATTTCAACATTAACCTTATCTCTCAAGCCATTTTGCTCCATAGAAATAAACCACTGTGGAGTTGCTCTAAAAATAACTGGGGTTTTGTGGCGCCAGCAATGTGGATATGAGTGTTCTAACGGCTCATACTTAACCAGTGTATTAGTATTCTCAAGGATTTCAATAATACTAGCATTTGCCTTAAAAATAAACTGCCCGCCTAGAAGTTCAGTATCTTCAAAAAACACACCACGACCATCAACAGGGCATTCAACAGGTAAATTGTATTTCAAACCAACAGCGTAGTCTTCCTGACCATGCGCAGGCGCCGTATGTACCGCACCCGTACCGGCTTCAGTGGTAACGTAATCACCCAAAATAACAGGTACTTGTTTATCATAAAACGGGTGTTGAGCTTTAAGCCCTTCTATCTCACTACCTGAAAAAGTTTGCTCCCCAATGGTGGCGCTTTCAATGCCATAACGAGAGATTGCATTCTCAGCCAAGGCTTGCGCTAATAAATAATACTCATCACCAACATCAATTAAGACATAGTCTAAATCAGGATGTAGAGCTACCGCTTCATTAGCAGGTAGTGTCCAAGGGGTTGTTGTCCAAATAACCAGTGATACCGGCTTATCAACCGAAAAAATAGAATTATCAATCAGCCTGAATTTAACATCAATTGCGTCAGATTTTTTATCTTCGTATTCTACTTCAGCCTCAGCCAATGCCGATCCACATTCTGTACACCAGTGAACTGGTTTGTAGCCTTTAGAAACATGGCCATTTTCAACGATCTCACCTAGCGCTCGAACAATGTCTGCTTCGTATTTAAAATCTTTGGTTAGGTAAGGGTTGTCCCAATCACCTAAAATACCCAAGCGCTGGAAATCTTGCTTTTGCTTGGCTACTTGCGTGTCAGCATACTTACGACATTCCGCCCTAAAATCATTAGCGCTGATCTTTTGTCCAACCTTGCCTTTTTTCTTTTCAACATTTAGCTCAATCGGTAAACCGTGGCAATCCCAGCCCGGCACATACGGTGCATCAAAACCCGACAAAGATTTTGATTTAATAATAATATCTTTAAGTACTTTGTTAACCGCATGACCAATATGAATATCGCCATTTGCATAGGGAGGGCCATCATGTAGGGTAAATTTTGGCTTACCTTGATTATGCTCACGAATGCGTGCATATAGATTGTCGTCTTGCCATTTTTGTAAAAAACCACCTTCTCGATTCGCAAGATTTGCCTTCATTGCAAACTTAGTTTCTGGTAGATTTAAAGTAGATTTATAATCAGACATTAATACTTAAAAGTCATTCATTAAAAACGCAATTATACTTGAGCATAACGGCTATTTGAGTATCTAAAAACAGCTATTTTAACTTAACAGATCGAAGTAATAAATCAACTTGTCCTGGCTTAAGGTAATCAAACTGATTGGCTTTGAGATTTTCAGGCAAGCGAATCTCGCCAAAACGTACACGAATCAATCGTGACACTTTAAAACCGAGTGCTTCCCATAAGCGCCTCACTTCACGTTTTCTACCTTCTTTAAGTACGACTTTATACCAACGGTTAGCACCTTGGCCACCACCAACATTCACGCGGCTAAACTTAGCAAAACCATCATCTAGTTCGATCCCTTCAGTGAGTTTTTTAAGGTCTTCATTCTCTACTTGGCCAAGCACTCGCACCGCATATTCACGGTCAATTTCAGAGGATGGATGCATAAGTTTATTGGCCAAATCACCATTATTGGTAAATAATAACAACCCTGAAGTGTTAAGGTCTAATCGGCCAACCATAACCCAGCGAGACTCTTTAGGCAAAAGATCATAAACACTCTTGCGCCCTTCATCATCTTTGTTTGAGCAAATAACACCGGCTTGCTTATTAAGGATCAGTACTTTAGTTTCTTCTTCGCTATAACGTTTAAGGTCGATCTTTCGCCCATCGATTTTAACTCTATCGGTAATTTCACACTTATCACCAATGCTTGCCGTCTTGTTGTTAACCTCAACACGGCCTTGATCAATTAGTCTTTCTGCCCAACGACGTGAGCCGTATCCAGCGGTAGCAATAAGCTTTTGTAGTCTTTCCATTAGTAAGTTATTCCCATGGCTTCTCTAACTTCTATCATGGTCTCTTTAGCGATGTTTCTAGCATTTTCAGAGCCTTCATGGATGATTTGTTTAATTAACTCAGGGTCGGCTTGATATTTAGCAATGCGCTCTTGCATTGGCATTAACTCATCTTTTATTGCATCAATCACCGGTTGTTTGCACTCAATACAGCCCATTTTCGCTTTGGTACAGCCTTCAACGACCCATTCACAAGTTGACTCATCTGAGTACACCTTATGGAGTTGCCATACTGGGCATTTGTTCGGATCACCTGGATCCGTCAATTTTACTCGCGCAGGATCAGTTGGCATACGCTTAACTTTGGTTGTTATTTCATCTGCAGTGTCGCGTAAAGAAATAGTATTACCGTAAGATTTACTCATTTTCTGCCCATCTAAACCTGGCATTTTTGATGCTTTAGTGAGCAACGACTCTGGCTCAGGTAAGATAATTCTACCCACACCTTCAATATAGCCCGAAAGTCTTTCTCTATCACCTAAGGTGATATTTTGCTGCTGTTGCAATAAGGCTTGTGCCTTTACTAAAGCTTCAGTGTCTCCAGTTTCTTGGTAAGCTTTACGCAAAGACCGATAAGATTTGGCTTGCTTCTTGCCCATCTTGGTAATAGCGGCCTCGGCTTTTTCTTCAAAGCCTAATTCACGCCCATAAAGATAATTAAAACGTCTAGCCACTTCTCGCGTAAGCTCTATATGGGCAACTTGATCTTCACCAACCGGAACCAAGCCCGCTTTATACATTAAGATATCAGCACTTTGTAATAGTGGGTAACCTAAAAATCCATAAGTACCAAGATCTTTAGTTTTTAATTTAAGTTGCTGATCCTTGTAAGAAGGCACACGCTCCAGCCAAGAAAGCGGCGTTGACATTGATAATAACAAATGTAGCTCTGCATGCTCTGGTACTTTCGATTGGACAAAAATTGTCGATGTATTCGGGTTAATACCTACTGCCAGCCAATCAACCACCATCTCCATCACATTGGTTTCAAGATCAAGCTTATCAGAATAATGCGTGGTAAAAGCATGCCAATCAGCCACAAAGAAATACGAATCATATTCGTTTTGTAAGTCTAGCCAATTTTTCAAAACTCCGTGATAATGGCCTAAATGAAGTCGACCGGTTGGTCGCATGCCTGATAAAACTCGATTGTCTTGCATTGTACGGATTGCTTGATTAAATTGGTTGAATTATACCTTGCGCTAAATACTATGCTGTCAATGTTTGCGCGTAGATAGATAAGCCCTCTAATACCAAATTTGGCTGCAATCTAACAACATGACTTAATCTTAATGCCAATAGCTTACTATCACCACCGCTTAACACCACCACCAAATCACCAAACTCATCCAAATAATGCTCAATTTGAGCATTGACCACCGAAGTAAACATCTGTCCTGTGCCGCAGGTCCAAGCATCGCTAGTATTGTCAGCCAGTTTGTGATTGTGTAATTGCTGTGATTCGGTACAAAATTTATCAAAACTACGGCGTAGCTTACCCAAACCAGGCATGATTAAACCGCCTCGATGTCTACCATCAGCCAACACCAAATCAAAGGTGAGTGCACTACCAGCATCAATAACGAGTCGGGTTTGATTTGGCTGTTGATCAATAACAGCAATCATCGACAAAAAGCGATCCACACCTAATTCATCGGCATTTTCATAAGCTGATTTAAAGGTTTTAAAGTTAGGCTGAGATTCAACAAAAATCGCGTTTTTAACGACACTTAGCACCGATGCATCACCCACACAACTAACAAAAACTTGCTTGGCTTCTGGTAGAAGTGCTGGGCTGAATTTAGTAACTTTTACTGACTGATAACGACCGTCAAATAACCATTTAACCGCGGTATTGCCAACATCAATATATAAGCTAGTTTTATCCAATTGGCACGTCAAATAAGGATGCATTTATCCATAAATGTGCAGCAATACTCGCCGCATAACCCAAGGCGATTACTGGCATCCACTTAAGGTGTGAGACAAATGTATACAAGCCTTTAGACTGCCCCATTAGTGCTACACCTGCAGCAGAACCTACAGATAACAAACTACCACCCACGCCGGCGGTTAGAGTCACTAACAACCACTGGCCTAATGACATATCTGGGTTCATAGTGAGTACCGCAAACATCACCGGAATATTATCAACAATAGCTGATAATATTCCAACCAAAATATTAGCATTGGTGGTGCCAAGCTCTACATACATCATCTCAGAGGTCATGGCTAAGTAGCCCATAAAGCCTAATCCACCGACACTGAGAATTACACCGAAGAAGAAGAATAGTGTATCCCACTCAGCTTTAGCCACTTTGTTAAAGACATCAAAATGCTTGTCTTCTGGGTTATTCCTCTTTGAATTTCTACGAATAAAGAAACCGGCAATCATCAAATAACTTAGGCCTGTCATCATGCCCATGGCAGGTGGTAAGTGTAAGAAGTTATGAAAACTCACGGCAGTGGTAATGGTTAGTATAAACAGCAGTACAATCAACAGTCCACCCTGCTTGATCGCAACATCACCCTCATGCGAGGTTGGTGTATCATTCTTAATAGCAAAGTGCATAATCGCTGCAGGCACCACAAAGTTAATCAGCGATGGTATAAATAAACTAAAGAATTGAGAAAACTCAACAACACCTTTTTGCCATACCATTAATGTGGTGATATCACCAAACGGGCTAAAGGCACCACCAGCATTCGCTGCTACTACAATATTGACAAAGGCAATTGAGATAAATCGCACATTAGAGCCACCCACCGCGAGTACCACGGCACCCATAATCAGTGCTGTAGTAAGGTTATCGGCAATAGGAGAAATAAAGAACGCCAAGAAACCTGTCAGCCAAAATAACTGCCTAAAGCTAAGGCCTTTATTTATCAACCATACTTTTAATGCTTCAAATATATTGCGTTCACGCATAGCTTCAATGTAGGTCATCGCTACCAATAAGAATAAGAAGAGCTCAGAATATTCTAATAAATTATGTCGAACCGCCACCTCTGCTGCATCGGTAATACCGTTTTGCGCATAATGCCAGCCGATCAAGCCCCAAATCAGGCCTGCCACTAAGATCACCGGTTTGGATTTTCTAAAATGGGTGAATTCCTCCACCATCACAAAAATATAAGCAATCACAAATAATATTAGCGCTGTATAACCCACCCAGTGATCAGTAAGATCTAAGATTTGTGATGAATCACCACCACTCGCAAAAACACCAAAGGGTAACAATGCAAGTAACAACAATAATTTAGTCATTTTTAATCCTGGTTAATTGGGCGCCATCGGCACTGTTTAATCTGATTTCATCATCTTCATAAGCCACTTCTACCGTGGCTAAACACAATGATTTATCCGCTAATTTTACCTGACGCACCACTATACCTGAGGCTTTAGCTGATTTTGAACCACTCACAATTAGCTCATCAGCCACTCTAAATTTTACTTCACCTTTAAACTGACGCATCCGGCGTTTTGATTTACCTAAATAATGTAGCCGTGCTACCACTTCTTGCCCAGGGTAGCAGCCCTTAGTAAAGCTCACCCCAACCTCATCAACATCTAAGTTAAGCAATTGAGGTACAAATTTTTCACTGGTGGCTAATATCACTTCCGGCACATTGTTGTTAATACAAACCATTTCCCATTCACTTTCATTTGCTAATTTCATACTATCAAGGGTTTCGACCAAGACCACAGATTGATGATCATTAAGCGTAAATGAGCTATCTAATTTCTCATCAATCACACCAAGCTGTATTAGCTCATCACTCACATCTTTGATATTCACATCTGACATCATCTTAAACATGGTGAGTTTTTGCACCACAATAGCTTTAAGATCTTCTGGGAAAGACAAATAAAAATCCTCACCTTGTTTCATTACCCACAATAGTGCAATAATCTTACCTTGATGCTGACAATAAGCATTCAGTTGCACCACGCCTTCTTCCAAAGTATCAATATCATTCGAGAGTTGCCCTTGTAAAAAACTTTGTGTGTCACTACCATTGAGTCTTAGAAGAGCTCGATTGTTAAGTTGTGTAATCATTTATGTTATTTAATATCAAAATATGTATTTTAAAGGATTTTTCGGTTGACGAAAAAAAACCCCCAACTAAAAGTTAGGGGTTTTATGATTTAACTTAAATTTAAGTTAAATTTTTCTAAATAAGATTTAGAAAGCAACTGAAAGTTCAACCTCTAAAACCTCATCAGTAGCTGTATCAGTGTAAGTCACATCTAACATCGTGCCATTGCCTAGATCACGAGAAATACTCAGTTCAGTCGAATCAGCACCTGCAATAGTAATCGCCTTCAAACCAATCGTATTGCCATTATAAGCAGTTGAAATACCAATTGCTTTAGCTGATTGACCGGCAGTCAAACTAAACTCACCTACATAGCCATCTGAATCCATGTTGGCATCAGCATCAATCTGCACATAGGTCAATGTTGCACCTTGAATTTCAGTGGAAAGCGTGAATGCTGTATTTGTTTTTCCAGCAGCTTCTGTGGTATGCACATCAACATTTACACCACCCATAGAACCTGATGCTGTCGTTTCAGTAGAAGAATCTTGATTAATCTCATGAGATACAGTAATACCGCCAAACTCGCCACCAATTGTTGTAGAGTTAGCGCCGTTAGTATCTTTATATGCAATAGAAATTCCACCAAAAGACGTTGAAACTACTAGTTTTTCTGAAGCAGCTGAAGATGCGCCTAACTCAGAAGAAGAGCCTTCCCATTGCCCCATTTTTATGTCAACACCAGCAATAGAGGTCTTAAGATACAAGTCTTCAATTTCGAAAGTACCATCTAAAGAAATGTTCATTGTTACAGATGTATCACCTGATGTACCAGATACTACCAAATCAGCTTCATGCGAATACACGCCATCCGTAGTTTTAAATGCAGCCGACCCTGTAATAGAGACATCAGCCGTTGTTGCCATTGTCATTGTTGCTGCAACTGCAGCGATTAATAATTGTTTTTTCATTTTTTTATCTCCTAAGATAATAAATTAAATGCCAGGAAAACCCCAACACACTTTTGCCTACACCCAAACCAGTTGTTAACAACATTCTCTTCAACTAACAACTTACCACACCATTGCAAACCTAAAAAATTTACAAAAAAAAACGCCTATTAAAGTTTGATTAATAACTTTAATAAACGTCTATGTTCATTGTTACTCCCATCTTTGGGAAATAACTTATGAGTATTATATACACAAATAATACAAATTGTAGTTTATTTACTAAATTATTTATGGTTTTAAATTTTAACAAATGTCTAAATTTTGTGCAAAAAAAACCCCCAACCGAAGTTGAGGGTTTTTTAGTACTTAACTTAGAGTTAAGTTAACTGTTTTTCTAAATAAGATTTAGAATTTAACAGCTAGCTCAAGATCTAAAGTAGCATCTTTACCGTCTTTATCTTCATAAGTCGCTTCAAAAGTAGCGCCTGCACCTAACTTACGAGTTATGATAACTTTGTTAGTATCAGTTGTACCGTTAGTGATTGCCTTAAATGCAACTGTGTTACCAGCGATTGAAGTTTTAATACCGAACGCTTGAGCGTCTGCATTAGCAGCAACAGTTTGCTTACCCATGAAACCGTCAGTAGAAATAACAGAATCATTAGAAAGAGTTACGTATGTTAAGATAGGAAGAGCGTCGTGTAGGGAAAGAGTGTAGATCTAGGTGGTCGCCGGATCATTAAAAAAAAGAAACCACAACAACACAGTCGCAACGATAGAACTCATCAAAACCACATGTTAACCTATACGCCCACTC
>CALCCK010000065.1 GCA_937899995.1 uncultured Gammaproteobacteria bacterium | reverse complement strand
ACTTGCATTATGTTACTTGAGTATGCTATCCGTGTGTTTACTTATATGTGTTTTAGACATATGTGTCTTATGTGTGTGTTTTTTTTTTTCAAGCAGAAGACGGCATACGAGATAGGCTTGTGACTGGAGTTCAGACGTGTGCTCTTCCGATCTTCTTTTTTCCCAAGTGATCATTGATGATTTCCAACACTTCATCTTTGACTTTCCAACATACCAACCCTTTGATTGATAAAAACTCACAAATGTTTCTGCATCAATTGAGTTATTACGCTCATTGCAATACATCCTCACTTCATCAACTGTTGGTGGTTTAAATCTCTTATTCCCCCCTTTTAGTTCTAATGGATAGTTCTTGGATAGTTCTTTGCCCGTTACCGTTTTGGTAACCCGCATGCCAGTTACCATTTTGGTAACCGTTGGGGTTACTGTTTTGGTAACCGTTACCAAATCAGGCACTGTTAGCTGGTATCGTGTTGATTTAGAAAAACCACCTTTGCCGGTTTTAATCAACCAACCCAAATCAACCAATTGGCTAGTGACTTCTGAAACCCTAGTCATAGGCATACCACAGCATTTAGATAGCTTTAAACGGCTTGGGTGAACGGTATCGGTTATTTTATGATTGAGATGAGAATACAAAGCGATTAAAACCTTGATGTGGCGTTTGGTTAGTCGGTTGTCTTTAATAACCTCAAGCGGCAACCATGCGTGCGTTTGCTTGCCCTTACCCATGTTGACGGGTAGTTTGTTTTTTAGTTAAATCAATATAGCCGTAGCAATCCTTGCCATGCTCAGGCTCAAATTTTTGACGTTCTTGATTACGCACGCGCTCTGATGGTGCGTTGATCTGATGCCTGCCGCATTGTCTAGCTAGTTGGCACTGACTATTACAAATTGCAAACATATTTCTCCTATGCAAAATATTTTTGTGTATAATGCTTCTTTAATATAGATTAATTAAATATATCCGGCCTCAGATATGAACGACTAAATTGGCCGGAAGTTAGAATTTCAATTTGTTTAGCGCGATTAACTGGGATGCCTTTTTTTATCCAGTAATAGATGTGACCGGTACGAATGTTTGTGCCGAACCTTTTATTAAAGGCATTTGCTAATTTTTGTTGAGATCCAAAGTGTTGTATTAGTTTGTTCATAAATGCCAAGTTTAATACAAATTTAATTGGTATTTTAAGTTATTTTAAAAAAAAGGTGAAATATGACTCTCGGACAGCGTGTTAAGAAGTTAAGAAAAGACAAGAAATTGACGCAAACAGAATTGGGTGGGGCGGTTGGTGTTACTTATCAAAATATACAAAATCTTGAGAAGGGTGGAGTGGATAATCCAAGGTATCTAATAAAATTAGCCGACTTTTTTGGGGTGTCTACTGATTATTTGTTAAACGGAACAGACACTGATAACCCAGCTTTCCGCGATTTAGATGCTGAATTATTAAGTGAATGCATGAATGAGGTTTTACAACAAGCTGAAAAATTAGGGCGTAAATTAGATGCCGCCACTGCTGCAAAATTAACGGCTTATGTTTACAGCCAATCCATAAAAACAGTTGTGCCAAAAGTTGTCCAAAAAGATGTAGCTGGCTTAGTAGCGCTTATGAGTAGCCCCACTTAATTATTTTAATATTATTTTAATATGCAAATAATATTTGTATATAATAATCTTATTATAATATTATAACTCTCTTAATAATAGTTAGTCTCAACGGGGAGTAGAAATCATATGAAATCAAGAATCCAACAAATAACAGCCGAAGTTTTAAACCCTCACCCAAATAAGCAAACATTGCAAGTAGTAATGATTATTGTGCTAATTGCCTTGATCAGTGTGGTCTCTTTTACGGCCGGTGTTAGTGTTGGTGAAAAAATTGACCACCACAATCCACCTAACATTATGCCTAATGATGAAACTATGAAGTATTACAACAAATTATCTAGGCAAATTGAGCTTTCCACTAGTAAATTATCAAATATTTTAAGTGATCCATTTTTAACAAATAAAGAAGATGCCAAAACTTGGATACGAAAAATGCAACGTTTTTAATACCCCACCCTTTCCTAATTAAAAAGCCAGCATTTATTGCTGGTTTTTTTTGCATAAATTCTTTTCCACGCCATTTTTTTTACTGTATATTTTTAAAAATACAAATTAACTTGGTATCTTATGAAAGAAAATAACTTAGAGTGGTTTTGGGAAATTCTAGTCGCCATTGAAATATTTATTTTAATGATTTTTGCTTTTGCAATATTATGAGTGCGGCGATCATTGTGAATATTAATGATATGAGCGAAACTCAGTTTAATCAAGCATGGGATTTATTAAATATAAATAACATCTCAGCCACTAATCATCGCAACCCCATTAACTCAACCCGAAGTATTGAGATTGATTTAAACAAAAATCAACACGTGGTTAATACGCTGGATGGCACGTTGGGGTATATAAATATGCACATTATTAAAAATTAGCAGGGTTTGCTGCCAATGCTATTCGGGGTGGGTTTTCTTTTCGTAATTCCTCCTCAACCTCGTTAGTTGATTGAAAAAAGCACGTTTCGCCAGCACGTTAAACTGGCACTAATTTAATAAATAAAGGGTTAAAAATGGCTACAAAAGCAACACATAATCTCAGCGTTAAAACCGCTAAATACATCAATGAAAAAGGTGAGGAAAAAGCAAGATGGGTGCGCCTCGGTAAAATCTTACAAAAAGATGACGGCTCTAAATTTATACTTATTGATCGCACCTTTAACCCCGCTGGTGTACCCAATGAAGATAGCCGTGACACCATCATTGTTTCCATATTTAAAATCGATGAGCAAGCCCCTGCCCCTGTGGTGGCCACTTCGCCAGTGCCACCGGTTAATAATTTAAATGATATTCCGTTTTAGTTGTCCTTAATTACAAAATAACTTTGTAAACCCCCCTAAGAAATGTTACAATTCAAAACGATAGAACAATTTGCCACCGAGTCGGGCTATACGCCCGATGCAATAAGAACGAAGATTAAACGCGGTGTGTGGGTTGAGGGTTATGTTTGGCTTAAAGCACCGGACAATAGAGTTTTGATAAGCATTGAGGGGTTTAACGAATGGGTAATAAATATAAAGGGATTAGGCCAGCGACAAAAAATTCCATTGAGATCATATTCAAATACCAAGGGCAAAGGTGTAGAGAGAGGGTACAAAAAGAGCCCACCGCCGCTAATTTAAAATCTGCATCAAACCATCGAGGGGCAATACTAGAGGCAATTGAAGATGGTAGCTTTAATTATCTAGCAACATTTCCAAAATCAAAGAGAGCCAAAAAACTAAAATCAACATCGAATATGTTGATTAAGGATTGGTTAGATCAATGGATAGAGGAAATGAAACCAACCCTGCACACCTCTACATACGTCACCCATAAAAGAACAATAAATAGGTTACTTAAAGAAGAATTTGGCGAGTTATCCCTTGATGAGATTAGATGGCATCACGTCAGAGACTGGTGTCGTGGGGTTAGCATTAAATTTAATACCCAAAAAAACTATATTAGTATATTAAGAACAGCATTAGATGAGGCTGTTGAAGAAGATTTGATTGACTCAAACCCTTTGTTTGGTAAAAAAATAAAAAATAGAGATAAAAACCAGCAATCAGTTGAAGAAAATGATGATGAGATAGACCCCTTTACAGAATTGGAACGTTTGGCAATATTTGAACAATGCGAGGGGCAAATTGGTAATTACATAACAACCCAAATATGGACGGGTATGCGCCCATCAGAGGCAAGAGCATTGACTTGGAACGATGTTGATTTGATTAACGGCTTTATTAGGATTAACAAAGCCCAAACAGAGGAAGCAAAAAAGCCGGAAAAACCTAAAACCAAGGCCGCTATTAGACTTATTAAAATTCTACCGCCGTGTATGCAGGCTCTCAAAGATCAACAACAATACACTTATTTAGAGAATGACAGGGTTTTTCATAACCCAAGAACGGGCGGCATACTTTGGGGTACACCATTTATTAATACATATTGGACGAGGATATTAAAACAAGCAGGCGTTCAATATAGGTATCCATATCAAATGCGACACACCTATGCGACAATGATGATTATGTCCGATGAGCCAACTTATTGGGTATCTCAACAATTAGGCCATGCAAAACCCTCTTATACCCTTGACACATACTTTCGGTTTATTCCTCAAGACCTCCCCGATGCCGGCAATTTAGCGGTAGCAAAATGGGAAAATCAAATAGCTGGTAAATCTCAGCAACAATCCACTAAATAAAGTCAAACCATGAGGCGGCCAACTGGCCGCCTTTTTTCGTACATAAAATTAGTTCTAAAAACAAGAACTAAAAGTCAAACGTGTGTGTGCAAATACACTTGGTAAGTTGGTATAATCTGCCCTTTAGGTGTGTGGGTGGATCAAAGTTTAAATCTTTTATTTCGCCATATTTAGCCAAGAATGCCACTTTTATGCCACTTTTTATTTGAGAATGGCTTAACAGTAGGGTTTGCAGGCTATATAGCGCGGGTTCAAATCCCTCACTCTCCGCCATACATTTCGTTAAAAATCAATAACTTACACTTTTTATAAATGCCACTTTTGGGCTGTATAGGGCTGTTTTGGGCTAGGAATGCCACTTTTATGCCACTTTTTATTTGGCTTTATTTAGTGTCACGGCAAAAGCCTTTTTAAAAATCAAATATTTCATAATTTAGTTGGTGTAAATATTAAATGTCCTTTAGTAAAGTGTTTAAAATGGCAATCTTACTTTTAGAGGAGAGTAAGGTTTCACTTGCCTTAATAGTGGCTATACCTATTAGCTCCTTTCGTCAGTCCAGCTAATAGGTTCTCATTTTTTATATCGTAATTTCGCTTGGTTATATCCCCATTTTCTAGTGATAAATGGTGTGAGTACGTTTGTTATTAATAAAAACGCTATAAAGCCATATAAGGCGTTAAGACCCCATGACGTAGCTACGAATGCCACCGCCTGCTCTTTGGTTTTAATATCTACCACCTTATTTTGCTGTGGTATTA
>CALCCK010000064.1 GCA_937899995.1 uncultured Gammaproteobacteria bacterium | reverse complement strand
GGTGATAACGTGAAAATGCAAGTAGAGTTGCTTTCACCGATCGCTATGGAAGATGGCTTAAGATTCGCTATTAGAGAGGGCGGTCGCACAGTAGGTGCGGGTGTTGTTGCTAAGGTGACGGATTAAGATAATTAGTTGATTAAAGGTTGAAGATATCTTGTATAATCTTCGGTTTTTCATTTCAAAATTTAGACGTATAAATAGATAGGTTTATTAATAGGATTTAAGGCACATGAGCAATCAAAATATTAGAATTAAATTAAAAGCATTTGATCATCGTTTAATCGACAAATCAGCGCTTGAGATTGTAGAGACAGCTAAGCGCACAGGTGCTAGTGTAAGAGGACCAATTCCTTTACCGACTAAGAAAGAGCGTTTCACTGTATTAACTTCTCCGCACGTTAACAAGAAAGCGAGAGATCAATATGAATTAAGAACATACGTTAGATTAATGGACGTTATTAGCCCAACTGATAAAACAGTTGACGCATTAATGAAATTAGATTTAGCTGCAGGTGTTGATGTAGCGATTAAGCTTAACTAAGAAAACAAACAGAAATTTAGGAATAAGATCATGGCAATTGGTTTAGTAGGACAAAAATTAGGAATGACACGTATTATGTTTGATGATGGCTCAGCCACGCCAGTCAGTGTGATTAAAATCGAACCTAATCGTGTTGTTCAAACAAGAACAACTGAAGTTGACGGCTATAGCGCTGTTCAAGTTACTACGGGTACAAAAGTAAACAAAAAAGGTGAAGCAAAAATTCGTCGTGTACCGTCAGCAATCAAAGGTCATTATGCAAAAGCTTCACAAGAGATCGGTTTAGGTCTTTGGGAATTTAGAGCAGACGCTGATGAAATTGGCGATGCTACCAGTTTTGATCTTTCATTATTTGGTGCTGGCCATTACGTTGATGTAACAGGTCAATCAAAGGGTAAAGGTTTTCAAGGTGGTGTAAAGCGTCACAATTTCCAAATGCAAGATGCAACCCATGGTAACTCAGTCTCTCATAGAGCGATTGGTTCTACAGGACAGTGTCAAGAGCCTGGTCGAGTATTCAAAGGTAAGAAAATGGCCGGTCACATGGGTGATGAGCAAGTTACCGAAGAGTGTTTAGAAGTAGTAAGAGTAGATATCGACAGAAACTTATTATTAGTTAAAGGTGCGATTCCAGGTGCTAACAATGGTTTTGTTAAAGTGTTGCTATCGCACAAAAAAGATAAAAGTAATGCGGAAGTAAGTAAGCGCGTTGCTGAAGAGCAGGCGGCTAATGAAGTAGCTGACGTTGAAGATACTAACGAAGCGTAAGGTTTTTTAAGATGAAATTAAAAGTATTAAATGTAAGCACAAATAAGTCCACTTCTACTGAAGTTGCGGATACTATTTTTGCAAGAGACTTTAACCAGTCATTGGTTCACCAAGTAACGACAGCTTATATGTCGGGTGGTCGCCAAGGCTCTAAAGCACAGAAAAATCGTGCTGCTGTTAGCGGCGGTGGTAAAAAACCTTGGGCACAAAAAGGAACAGGCCGAGCACGTGCAGGTACATCTCGTGGCCCTATTTGGCGTTCAGGTGGTGTGACATTTGCAGCACAACCTCGTAGCTACGCACAAAAGGTTAACAAGAAGATGTACAAAGGCGCAATCAGCGTTATTTTTTCAGAGCTTGTTCGTTCTGAACGTTTAAAAATTGTAAAGGACTTCGAAGTTAAAGATATAAAAACTAAAAATATAACAGCATTACTTAAAACCTTAGATGTTAAAGATGCTTTATTAATGACAGATGAGTTAGATGAAAATTTATATCTTTCTTCGCGTAATTTATATCATGTTGGTGTTTGCGACACGCAAAGCATCGACCCAGTTAGCTTAATTGGTTATGAAAATGTTGTCATAACAGAAGCTGCGTTGAAAAAAATTGAGGCAATGTTATGAATCAAGAAAAAGTATTAAAAACTTTATTAGCGCCGATTGTTACTGAGAAAACAACGATGTTGTCAGCACACAATCAATATGCATTTAAAGTGCGTTCTGACAGCAATAAAAAAGAAATCAAGGCTGCTGTTGAAACATTATTTGGTGTAACAGTATTAAATGTTACTACCTCTAATGTGAAAGGTAAAAAGAAAGTATTTAAAGGCAAGATTGGCCGTCGTGTTAATTGGAAAAAGGCAATGATTAAAGTGTCTGAAGGCCAAATGATTAACGTTAGCGCATCTTAAAGAGAAAGGATTATGGCACAAGTAATTAAAAGAAAACCAACCTCACCCGGCAGAAGATTTGTTGTTAGTATTATAGATAAAGATCTACATAAAGGTGCGCCATATGCACCGCTAACTGAAAGTAAAAACAGAATCAGTGGTCGTAACAACCGCGGAAAGATAACAGTTCGTCATAAAGGTGGTGGTCATAAGCGTCGTTACCGCATAATCGACTTTAAACGTATTAAAGACGATATTCCAGCAAAAGTTGAACGCTTAGAATATGATCCTAACCGTAGTGCGAATATTGCTTTAGTTTTATACGCAGATGGTGAGCGTACTTACATCATTGCACCAAATGGTCTTAAAGTAGGTGACACAATTGTTTCAGGAAATTCAGTTGCAATTCAAGTGGGTAATGTAATGCCATGTGCAAACATTCCTTTAGGTAGTGTAATTCACTGTATTGAACTTAAGCCTCGAAAGGGTGCACAAATGGCACGTAGTGCAGGTACTTCAGCGCAGTTAATCGCGAAAGAAGGTATTTACGTTACTTTAAGATTACGTTCTGGTGAAGTACGTAAAGTATTGGCTGATTGTCGTGCGACGATTGGTGAAGTATCCATGAAAGAACACAGTTTAAGAAAATTAGGTAAAGCTGGTGCAACCCGATGGAGAGGTGTTAGACCTACCGTTCGTGGTGTAGTAATGAATCCAGTAGATCACCCACATGGTGGTGGTGAAGGTAAAACGAGTGGTGGTCGTCATCCGGTTTCTCCTTGGGGTACACCAACTAAGGGTTATAAAACACGTAGTAACAAACGTACTGATAAGCTTATCGTACGTCGTAGAAATAAATAAGGGTAATCATGGCTAGATCATTAAGAAAGGGTCCATTTGTTGACGAGCATTTAATCAAGAAAGTATTAACAGCTCAAGAAAATAACGATAGAAAACCAATTAAAACTTGGTCTCGTCGTAGTGTTATTGTTCCAGAAATGATTGGATTAACCATTGCAATCCATAACGGCAGAGCGCACGTTCCAGTTTCAATCAATGAGAACATGATTGGTCATAAATTAGGTGAGTTTGCGACAACAAGAACTTTTAGAGGCCACACTGGCGATCGTAAAGCGTAAACATAATAGGTAAATAACAATGAATGAAGTTAAAGCAATCCATAAATATGCAAAAACCTCAGCTTTTAAAGCAAGATTGGTCGCTGATCAAATTCGCCTTAAGTCTGTAGAAGAAGCATTAAACATTTTATCGTTTAGCAATAAAAAAGCCGCTGTCCTAGTTAAGAAAGTACTTAATTCAGCGATATCAAATGCTGAGCACAATGATGGATTAGATATCGACGAATTAAAAGTGAGCAGTGTTTATATTGACGAAGGCTCAACAATGAAAAGAACCCGCCCTAGAGCTAAAGGTAGAGCGAATCGAATTTTAAAAAGAACAAGCCACATTACAGTTGGCGTAAGTGCAGGTTAAATTATGGGTCAAAAAGTAAATCCAATAGGTATTAGATTAGGCATCGTTAAGGATTGGGATTCTAAGTGGTATGCGAATTCTCAAGATTATTCTAAGTACTTATTATCTGATATAGAAGTTAGAGATTTCTTATTTGAGAAATTAAAATCTGCTTCTGTTAGTCGCGTTCAAATTGAACGTCTAGCTAACAATGCTAAAGTTGTGATTCATACGGCACGCCCTGGTATTGTCATTGGTAAGAAAGGTGCTGATATTGAGCAACTTAAAACAATCATATCTAAAATGATGGGTATTCCAGTACACATTAGTATTGAAGAAATTAAAAAACCTGAACTAGACGCACGTCTAGTGGCTGAAAACATTGCACAACAATTAGAAAAACGTGTGATGTACCGTCGTGCTGTTAAACGTGTTTTAGGTAATGCAACACGTTTAGGTGCTCAGGGTATTAAGGTTATGGTTAGTGGTCGATTAAATGGTGCAGAAATTGCACGTTCTGAGTGGTACCGCGAAGGTCGTGTGCCATTACATACATTTAGAGCAGATATCGATTACTCGTCATATGGTGCAAACACTCAATACGGTGTTATTGGTATTAAAGTTTGGATCTTTAAAGGTGAAATCTTAGATCACAAAAAAGGAACATTGGATGAGGTTGCTCGTCGTGGTGCAACAACTCAACTAGGCAAGAAGTAAAGGACTGAAAAATGCTACAACCTAAACGTACAAAATTTAGAAAAATGATGAAAGGCCGTAATCGCGGCTTAGCCACTGCCCATAAGGTTAGTTTTGGTGAAATCGGTTTGCAAGCAACTGGTAGATGTCGTATGACAGCTAGACAAATCGAATCAGCACGTCGTGCAATGACACGTCATGTGAAACGTCAAGGTAAGATTTGGATTCGCGTATTCCCAGACAAACCAATTACTAAAAAACCATTAGAAGTTCGAATGGGTAAAGGTAAAGGTAGTGTTGAATATTGGGTAGCTCAAATTAAGCCAGGTCAAATGTTATTTGAAATGCAAGGTGTTGATGAGACTATTGCAAGAGAAGCGTTTGCATTAGCGGCAGCTAAGTTACCAGTAAAAACAACAGTAGTTAAACGGACGGTGATGTAATGGATGTTAAAGAATTAAGAGAGCAAGATATCTCACAATTAAACGAAAAGCTAATGACGCTTTTGAAAGAGCACTTTGAATTACGCATGCAACACAAAACTGCACAGTTAGGTGATTCTTCAAAGCTGGGTAAAACCAAAAGATCAATTGCACAAGTTAAAACAATTATTAAAGAGAAACAAGCATGAGTGATAATAAAGTAGAACGCATACTAATGGGCACGGTTGTAAGTGCGGGTCGTGATAAGACGATTGCTGTAAAGATCGAACGTAAAGTTAGACACCCAATTTATAAAAAGTTCATCAAACGTAGTACTAAGGTTCATGCACACGATGAAAATAACGAATGTAGTTTAGGTGATACAGTCAGAGTAGTGGAAGCAAAGCCATTCTCTAAAACTAAACATTGGGTATTGTTAGAAGTCGTTGAGAAATCAGTTTCGATTGATTAATTTATAGCATATTAAAAGAGAATAAGACATGATTCAAATGCAAACAAAACTTCATATTGCGGACAACAGCGGTGGTGTTAAAGCAATGTGTATTAAAGTACTAGAGATCGGAAGAGCACACGTCTGAACTCCAGTCACAAGCCTATCTCGTATGCCGTCTTCTGCTTGAAAAAAAAAAAATAATACAAAACTTTATATTGATAAGTTGCCCCTCCTGAACATGCACCTCATGTCCTATCTCCATCGTAC
>CALCCK010000063.1 GCA_937899995.1 uncultured Gammaproteobacteria bacterium | reverse complement strand
GGAGGGACCAGCGAGTGACTTCGAAGCCGTGTGTGGAGCGTGATAGATCGGGTTGATTGTTGTTGTTTTTTTTTTTGTTGTTGTTTTTTTTTGTTAATGATACGGCGACCACCGAGATCTACACTCTTTCCCTACACGACGCTCTTCCGATCTGTTGAAGAAATTCTCTATCCTGCTTTAGAAGATTTTAAGCTTGATATTATGGTGGGTGAGGGTGTGGCAGCACATTCTGTGCAGCTGGAGTTGCCACCCTTTACACTCATTGGTGCTACCACCCGCGCCGGCATGTTAACTTCTCCACTGCGTGATCGATTTGGCATTGTGCAACGTTTGCAATTTTATGAAATAAAAGATTTACAAAAAATTGTTCAGCGTTCGGCTGATATTCTTGGCATTCAAATTGAAACAAAGGGCGCACTTGAAATTGCTAAACGTTCACGTGGTACACCAAGAATTGCCAACCGTTTGTTGCGCCGAGTACGTGATTTTGCCGATATAAAAACAAATGGCGTGATTCATCGGCAACTCGCTATTGAGGCTTTAATTACACTTAAAGTTGATGAGCGTGGATTAGAGCAATTGGATAGAGATTATTTATCGATCATGACTCTAAAATTTTCAGGTGGGCCAGTGGGTCTTGATACGCTTTCAACTGCCATTGGCGAAGATCGTGGTACATTAGAAGACATGGTAGAGCCTTATTTAATTCAACAAGGTTTTATTATGCGCACACCACGTGGTCGTAGCGCAACAGATTTAGCCTACTCACATTTAGGTTTGACCAACCCATCTCAAGTATCAGATTTGTTTAATGAGTGAAATAAATGTTAGAGTTTATTACGAAGATACAGACAGCGGTGGCGTGGTTTATTACGCCAATTATTTAAAGTTCATCGAAAGAGGGCGGTCTGAATTTCTTAGAGATTTAGGTTTTGAGCAAGATGATTTAGTTGAAACGCATAATGTAATTTTTGCAGTAAGATCAATCAATGCAGATTACCATTCACCAGCTAGATTTAATGATTTATTGAGTGTGCAAACTTTGATTGAAAAAGTGGGTCAAGCAAGCTTGATTTTTTCACAGAAAATAACGCCTTCAGAGCAAAATAAGGTATTATTTAAAGCGCAAATAACAGTGGTATGTTTACATGCCGATAGTTTTAAGCCTTGTGGTATCCCAACAATCATTTTGGAGAAAATAAATGGATAGCTTGTCAATCTTTAGTTTAATTATAAATGCTGGTTTTGTAGTGAAAGTAGTGATGTTTATTTTGGTATTGATGAGCATTTATTCTTGGACGTTAATTTTGTCAAAAAAGAAAATTTTGATAGATGCAAAAAAAGATATTACTGATTTTCATCGTCATTTTCTTGCTGATAAAGATCTAGATAAACTGCTTGATCAAATCCCAACGATTGCTGCTAATCGCTCAGCAATGGAACATATTTTTGGTTCTGGCTACGGTGAGTTTATTTACTCAAAGTCAAGCTCTAATCAGGCACTGATTATGAATTCTGAACGTGCTTATCGCTCAATGAACACCACCGCTAATAATGAAATTGATCGCCTAGATGGTGGTTTGAGTATTTTGGCAATGATTGCTTCGTCTAGTCCGTATATTGGTTTGTTTGGTACTGTATGGGGGATTATGCATTCTTTTATTGGCTTAGCATCTGTTAAACAAGCCACGATTGCAATTGTAGCACCTGGTATTGCTGAGGCTTTAATTGCGACAGCATTTGGTTTATTTGCCGCAATTCCGGCTACCATTGCTTATAATCGCTTGGTTTCTCAAGTAGAGGCAATTGGTAACAAGTACACAGCCTTTATTGAAGAGTTGTTTGTTATTTTCCAAAGACAGTAGTAAATAGTAATGATTGAATTACCAAAACGCGCCAGACCGATTATCGATGCGCAAATTAACATTGTTCCCTATATTGATGTGATGTTAGTTCTTTTAGTTATCTTTATGATGACTACACCCATTATTGAGCAAGGAATTGAAGTGGATTTACCTTCTGCTGAAGCAAAAATGGTTGATTTCAGCGAGCACCAGCCTACGATTATTACAATTGACAAGACTGGCCGGTATTTTATCAATTCACTAGATGATGAAAGTGCCGAAGTGTCTAAAGGTGAGCGCCTACCTTTGGGCATTATTGCAGGTCGTGTGCGTGCGCGTATGGATATCTATCCAGAAATGAAAGTCTTTGTGAGAGGTGATCGTAATGTGCCTTACGGAAGGGTTGTATCATTAATGTTTTTTTTACAAAAGAACGGTGTTAATAAAGTGGGTATTGTGACTGAATCACCAGATGCAAAATAATATGAATACTGATTTTCTTAAAAAAATTAAATTACCTCAAATTGCGCAAAAACATCCAATCGCATTTTGGGTGGCAATCGCACTACATGTTGTTGTTTTGATTGGTTTGTTTAATTCTAATTTGCAAAGTTGGGATGAGAGCAAGAAGGCTACCCAATCCAAGCCAACTTATGTCGTTCCTAAAGCAATAACAATTGATTTAAGTGAGATTAAGCAAGAGAAACAGCGTTTAATCAATATTCAGAAGAAAAAAGAAAAGCGCCTTAGAGACTTACAGCGTGCAGAGAAAAAAGTAGAAAATGAACGTTATAAAGAACAACAACGCCTTAAAAAATTAAAAGCTAAGACCAAAAAAGAGAGAAAAGCCAAAGCGTTGGCTGAGAAAAAACGAAAAGCCGTTGAGAAGAAAATTAAAGAAATATTAAAGAAGAAAAAAATAGCTGATAAAAAAACCAAACAAGCAGAGCAAAAGAAAAAGATTGCCGAGAAGCAGGCAAAAGCTGCTGAAATGAAAAAACAGGAAATTGAAAAGAAAAGAAAGTTAGAGGCTAAGAAATTTAAAAAAGAACAAAATATACGCGCCCTAACACAAGAGATTCAAGCTGAGACCGATCAAGAGAGAAAAATAATTAGACAAAGTCAGATTGAGGCATTAAAAGTGAGCTACATTAATCAGATTGCCGCCAGAGTAAAAGAGCATTGGCGTTATAAAGGTGCGAAAGATAGTTGGGGTTGTGATGTTCATATTATGCAGGACGCTCAAGGCAATGTTAAGAGTGTTAATGTCCAGTCTTGTGTTGTTGATAAAAACACTAAACGCAAGTCATTTAGAGATTCAATTGAACGTGCGGTCAACAAAGCCTCCCCACTACCAAGTGCGCCAGACAAAAGTGTGTTTGATCGTGATATCTTATTTCATTTTAGGGTGAACTAATGGTAGATCTTGATAGTATTACTGATGATCAAAAAAACAAGCTTACTTTCCGTTTAACGCAAGTTATGGAACAGTGGAAATTAGCTGACCAAGATCAAATTACACTATTAGGTTTACCGAAATCATTTAAAGCCAGACACTTGTATTTATATAGAAGAGGTGACAAGTCTTTTGATTTTGACCAAACCTCTATTAACCGTAGCGAGATGATTTTAGGTATTCATGAATCTCTTGGAACAACCTTTCCTACTAATAGTGAATATGCTGCTATTTGGCTGAAGCGACCGGTTAAAAAGTTTAAACATAAAGCCCCATTAGAATTAATGCTTAGCGGTGATACTGGCATGAAGCGTGTTTGGTTTTTTCTAGATTGTACGCAAAGTTGGAAGGATTAAACAGATGAAAAAGCCAAATTTAATTGAAGTAAAAACTCAAACTGAAGCTCTTTATACGCTTAGAGTACTAACCAACAACACGGATGATTTACTCACTGAAATTGCTGATTTGGCCAGTAAGAATAAAAAACAATTTCAACATGCACCTGTTATTCTCGAGATTGAAAACAAACATTTTCAGGCTAACGAGTTGGCAGTATTAATAGAAATCCTAACCCAGAATGATATGGTAGCAGTGGGGATTCGTTCACGCAAACAAGAATTAATTGATTTTGCTAAATTTTCAGGCTTGGCAGTGTTTGGTAAATCATTAACACCAAGCAAGCCAAAAACCCCTAAAAAGATCGCTAATGATGAGTCACCTAATCTGCATCAAGACAAAGTTTATCAAGCGCCTAAAATTGTAGCTAATAAAGTCTATTCATCAGCGCAAGTGGTAGCAATGGATAGTGATTTAGTATTATTGGGTGTGGTTAAATCCGATGCAGAAGTTATGTCATATGGCAGTGTTTCTGCTTATAAAGAAGTGCGGGGTAAAGTATTTGCTGGTATTTATGGTGATGAAAAAGCCACCATCTTTATTCATTCTTTCAATGCACAATTAGTCTCGATTGCTGGTGTGTACAAAAAGTTTGACGTAGTGCCAACCAAGCTTTATGCACGCTCAGTCATGATTGATTTAAACAAAGGTAAATTAAGGTTTCAAATAGTATGAGGACACAAGATTTTTTACTAGAACTCGGCACAGAAGAGCTACCACCCAAGTTATTAAAGCAGTTATCTAACGCACTCAAAAACAATGTAACTACACAATTGTCTGAGCTTAATTTGTCCTACACTAAGGTTGTGTCTTTTGCCACGCCAAGACGTCTAGCTGTATTAGTGAGTGACTTACAATTACAGCAAGAAGACCAGCTCATTGAACGCAAAGGTCCTGCAGTTAGTGCGCCCGATCAAGCGGTCGAAGGTTTTGCAAAATCATGCGGTGTTAGTAAAGTCGACCTAGGGAAAAAGGCCTTCGGCAAAGCTGATTATTACTTTTTTACCAAAGAGCAGAAAGGCTTAAAAACACAAGATTTATTACAAGACATCGTTGATACAGCCATTAAAAAAATACCCATTACACGTGCCATGCGTTGGGGTGATTTAGACTTTAACTTTGTGCGCCCAACACACTGGTTAATCATGATGCTAGGTAGCGATGTAGTAGAGGCAACAATCATGGGCTTAACCAGTGGCAATACCACTCGAGGCTTACGTTTTACTGGTGAGAAAACGTTTAGCATTGATAATGCTGGCGATTATCGCCAAACTTTGTTCGATAAAGCACAAATTGAAGTTGACTTCGATGCACGTAAAGAAATAGTCCGTGAGCAAGTTATCCAAGTCGCACTTGATTGCCAATCAAATGCAGTGATTGATGAATCATTATTAGAGGAAGTTTGTGCCTTGGTTGAATACCCAAGAGCATTTTCAGGTGGCTTTGATGCAAGATTTTTAGACGTGCCAGAAGAGGTACTCATCTCGGCTATGAAGTCACACCAAAAGTATTTTCATATGGTGGACGATAATGGCAAATTATTACCAGCCTTTATCTCAGTTGCCAATATCGAATCTAGCAATTTATCGGTGATTATTGATGGTAACGAACGCGTAATTAGACCACGTTTAACTGACTCAGAGTTTTTTTGGGAGCAAGACAAAGCCAATTCCCTGGCTTCACGCTTACCTAAATTAGACAGTGTTTTATTTATGAAGTCCTTAGGCTCTATGGGTGAAAAAGCCAAACGCATTGAATCGTTGTCAACTTATATTGCCAATGTAATTGGCGCTAATGCTGATCACAGCGCCCGCGCAGGTCTACTGGCTAAAACTGATCTAGTCTCTGACATGGTCGGTGAATTTGCTGATTTACAAGGCGTGATGGGTGGCTATTACGCACTAAATGATGGCGAAGATGCTGCTGTAGCAACCGCTATTAGCGAACACTATCATCCAAGATTTGCAGGTGATACTTTACCTAGCACCAAAGAAGGCTTGGTAGTGGCAATTGCCGACAAGCTTGATACTATTACAGGCATCTATGGCATTGGTCAGGGACCAACTGGTTCGAAAGACCCATACGCCTTAAGAAGAATGGCATTAGGTTTATTGAGAATCATGGTGGAAGCTGAGCTTAAACTTAATCTTAAAGCGCTTATTAAGCAATCACTTGAGTTACATGCTTCAGAAGTTGATAGATCGAGTGCAGACGCTATCTACCAATTTATGATGGATCGTTTACGCGCTTACTATAAAGAACAAAAAGTTAGCTCTAAAGCATTTGAAGCCGTATTGGCAGTACGCCCAGAATCACCGTATGATTTCCACCTAAGAGTAGCAGCGTTAAATGAATTCACCGGCGATAGTGCATCAGCTAGCTTGATTGAGGCCAATAAACGTATTGCTAATATGCTTAAAGACCATCAAGATTTAGGTGTTCAAGTTGATGACAGCGTATTGGTTGAAACCGCAGAAAAAGCACTGTTTGAAGCAACAACAGCTGTCGCTAAGCAGCTCAATAGTAGTAATAACTACACGCAATCAATGAGAGAATTGCTTAGTCTTAAAGAAACAATCGATACCTTTTTTGATCAAGTCATGGTCAATACTGACGATGAAACACTCAAACGTTCACGCTTAACATTACTTAACTGGATAAGAACTTTATTCTTATCGGTGGCAGACGTTTCTTATCTTTCATAGTGAAAATCTTAATTCAACGTGTTAGTCATGCTCAAGTTGAAGTTGATAGGCAAGTAATAGGGTGGATTGACCAGGGGTTATTGGTATTTATAGGCATTGAAAAATATGATGAATTGGCCGAAGCCGACAAAATGATTAAGCGCCTGTTGTCGTATCGTGTGTTTTACGATGCCGATGATAAAATGAATCTATCGGTTAGTGATGTTAAAGGTGGTATTTTACTTGTTTCACAATTTACCTTAGTTGCAGATACTAGCTCTGGAACACGGCCTGGATTTTCCATTGCTAAACCACCTGAAGAAGCTGAAGAGTTGTACAACTATTTTGTTCATCAAATGCAAAAAGCACATAACACAGTGGCCACAGGTATTTTTGGCGCTGATATGCAAGTATCACTCACCAATGATGGTCCAGTAACTTTCTTATTAGAATGTTAGATTTTATTACCCAAGCCACAGCAGACTATCATCAGTATTTTGTCTGGATAGGGATAGTGTCTTTTGTTGTTTTTGTTACCAGTCTTTTATTAACCCCATTATTATTAGGCAAGATTCCTCAGGATTATTTTATCCATACCAATCAACACAAAGTTGAAATCGAACACCTTGGTCATTTGATTATTGTCGTCATTAGAACCTTGATTGGCTTTGTAATTTTAATAGCTGGCATTATTATGTTGGTAACACCAGGCCAAGGCATAATCTCTATTTTGCTGGGTTTATTCTTAATGGAGTTTCCAGGTAAACGCAAGTTAGAGTTGAAGCTGATTAACCACGAGCCAACATTCAAAGCACTAAACTGGCTAAGAGGAAAAGCCAATAAAGACCCATTTGATCGATGAAAGAGAGCAGATTGATTCTTATTATTTTATTGATCACCTTTTTGATTTATAGTGTGTTTTATCTAAGCACACGTGATGTTGAAAATCCCTGACAATCAAGACATGCCTTGGCAAAGCTATGTTAATGATCAAGGCAAAACTGTTGTTTTTGACCTGACTATGGGTTGAGAGTACATTGGCTGAATCTATGCGTCTATTTGGCACCGAGGTCGAGTCCTCTTTGTTTGAAGACAAAGACCAAAATCAAACACTAGAGATTTTCTTTGCAAATACCAAAATAGGTGGTATTTCGGCAAGGGTTATTCTTAATTTAGCACTCAATAATCATCAATTTGATTATCTAAGTAGCAACATCAAAGAGACTGAGGTAATCCAACTGGTAACAAAAAAACCATTTTTAACCAAGCAGGAGAGTCTTCGATGTTTGGCTTAACCATTAGTGAGTTAACTTTTATTCCAAGTGCTGATTTATCAGCCGACACATTGTTAGGATTGTTTAAAAAGACAGCACGTGTTGAGCTGGTTGAGCCTGGTGTTGAGTATTGGTACTATCCTAGTAAAGGTCTACGAATTATTGTGAATGTTGCACGTAAAGAAATGCTAGAATTCTATAATTTTTGAGTGTGACTATTATGATCAAAATGTACGGCATTAAAAATTGTGACACCATTAAAAAGGCACAGAAGTTTTTAGAGACACAAGGTGTTGAGTTTGAATTTATTGATTTTCGTCAAAACCCAATTAATGAGCAAACCTTACAAAGCTTTGTTGATGCCTTGGGGTGGGATAAAGTAATTAACAAACGCTCAACTACGTATCGTAATTTCACCGATGCTGAAAAACAAAACATTACCTTGGCGTTGACGTTAAAAAACCCAACACTTATCAAACGTCCCGTCTTAGTAACGGGGAATGATATAAACGTTGGGTTTAATGAAAAACTTTATCTGAGTTTGATTTAGGCTTTATCTGCTTTCTCTGCAATTTCCTTACGTACCACTGCCATATCAAGCTTTTTGGCTTTATTAAGTACAGCTTCAAGATCTGATTCAGCCATTGCACCTGGTTGAGAGAAAATAGCAATTTGTTCTCTGAAAATCATCAATGTTGGGATAGAGCGAATTTGGAATTGACCGCCTAATTCTTGCTCATCTTCAGTGTTAATTTTTGCAAATGTCACACCATCAATTTTCTCACTCATGGCTTCGTAAGTTGGCGCAAATTGTTTGCAAGGACCACACCATGGCGCCCAAAAATCAAGAATCACAATATCATTATTTTGAATTGTATCGTCAAAATTATCTTTGTTTAACTCTAATACCGCCATCTTTCTACCCTTTTAAATTTGAAAAAACGAAGTATATCATAAAATACTGATATACATTGTAAAAACTGATTAAATGATAAAATTTTTAAAATGAAAATCTTAGGGGTTGATCCCGGCTCAAGAGTCACAGGCTTCGGTTTAATCGAAGCGCAAAAACTCAAATTCACCTATCTATCCAGTGGCTGCATTCGTACCAAGGGCGAACTCACCGATCGTATCACCACTATCTTTATTGAGATTGATCAACTTATTAAAAAATATCAGCCTGATATCGTAGTGATTGAGCGTGTTTTTATGCGACCTGATCGACCTAACCCTGATGCGGCAATTAAGCTAGGTCATGCGCGAGGTGCTATTATTTCAGCAGCGGGTGTGAACGGCATTACTATGGTGGAATACAGTCCCAATCAAATCAAAAAGGCAGTTGTTGGTAAAGGCCATGCTACTAAGGATCAAGTGTCTTACATGGTGCAAAAGTCTTTAAAGCTTAATAAAGCCCCACAAGAAGACGCAGCAGACGCACTAGCAGGTGCAATGTGCCATGCTTATCACAGCTTGTAGTTTAGGCTTTTAACCGAAGTAAACTTTGATATCGCCAAATTCAGGTAGTTCTCTCACTACCTCGGTTAGTTTTTCTAAGATTTCGTCGTAGCTTTTGTCAGAAGATAAACATGAAAGTGGTAAAAAGAAATCCACGTGGATCTTGCCATCAAGATAATGCAATTGGATGCGTTTGATCTCACCATCACATTTATTGTTAAACAAAGCTTTATTAAGAATACCAAGCGCTTCTGCACGTTCAGGTAAGTTTTCACAAGGTTTGGCGGTTTCATCATCCTCAGGGTCAATATGTACAGTAACGTCTTGTAAGTCTTCTAAACATTTTTTAGCCACACGCTCAACACTTATAGTAATAATATGCCCTTCGCTCACACTTAAAAATGGATCTACTTGCACATGCACGTCGGCTGATATGGCATGGCCAATTTTACGAGTACGTAATGAATGTACATTATTAACCCCACTAATCATACCAATCGCATGACGCAGTTGCTCTACTTGTGCGGCGTCAATAGAAGTATCTACCAACTCTTTAGTGGCACCAGTACCTAATTCCCAAGCAATGTAAATCACCATCAAACCAACCACAATAGCTGCAACACCATCAAGGTATAGGTAACCATTCAAACTACCCAAAATACCAATAAATACCACAATCGATGACAATGCATCAGAGCGATGGTGCCAAGCATTGGCCTTAAGCATTTCTGATTTATAAGTTTTGGCTACTTTGAGTGTATACCAGTACAAAGCCTCTTTAGAGAAGATGGATAGTGCGGTAACACTTAAAAGCAAAGTACTGTATGAGAGCTCACTCGGACTGCTTAGACGATTAAATGCATCAAAGATAATACCTGTACCGACAATTGCCAGAATGACAGAAAGACCAAGCGTGGCAACGGTTTCAAACCTTTTATGACCATACGGGTGCTCCTCGTCTGCTTCATCGGCTGAGTGTTTGGCTGCATACAAAACCACACCATCAGACAAAAGATCTGAGAATGAATGAATACCATCTGCAATCAATGCGCCAGAGTTACCAATCACACCAGCCACTACTTTAAAGATGGCCAGTAGGAAATCAACAATAGCGCCAACAATGGTAACTTTTTGGCTAGCCTTCGTACGTATTTCTGAATTCATTAAGTGTTAGATAGTTTTTGATAATTATGACATTTTATGACATCTGGGTATCAATATTTTATTTTTCATTTTTTTTAATTATTAATGCAAATACAAATAAGAACTGGTATCATTTGCGTGTTTTATAAAATAACTAATTTAGGAATAAATAAAATGGTACAAATGCCAAGCTTTATTATGGGGTTCAGAGAAGGTCTAGAAGCCTTTCTTTTAATTGCTATCGTTTTGCAATATATTACAAGGATTGACAAAGAACACTTAAAAAGTGAAATTACTCAAGGCGCCTCTGTCGGCGTAATTATTTCCATAACCTTGGGATTACTGTTGTTTCAACTTTCTGAGTATTTAGGTGGCGTTTCAAGTCTAACAAAGCTATGGGAAAGCGCAGCTAGTTTGGTCGCTTTATTACTTGTATCTGGTTTTATTGTTTGGATGATTCGTCATGGTACCAATATGGCTCAACACGTCAAAGAGCAGGTAGGGGAAAATATCTCTGCTAAAGCTTTATTCTGGATCTCGTGTATTATTATCGCCCGAGAAGGTACTGAAATCGCCATCTTTTCATTTGCAGGAAAATACCCATTTGATATAGTTATTATGGGCGTTTTGTCGGCTTTAGTATTGTCTGTTTTAATCTTCTACTCTATGATCAAGGTGAATATATCTATTTTATTTAAGATTACTTTGGCTTATTTGATTTTACAGGCTGGATTTTTATTAGGTTATTCGTTACATGAAGGGTTCTCAGCCTTAAAAGGTTACGGCATGATTACTCCAGATAGTTTTGTTTTTGACAAGGCATTTAATGTAGCACAAACAATATTTAGTCATAAAGATGGTGCTCTGGGAATACCATTACATTTATTGTTTGGCTGGTATTCGAAACCTGAATGGATTCAGTTTATTGTGCAGTATTTATTCACCTTTTCTATGTTTGGTTATTGGGCTTCATACAATAAAAGAGTAACAGTAAGTAATTAGTCATATATTTACAATATTGAATATAGGTTAAAAATTTATTCTAAGAACTCTAAGTCAGTAAAATACCTTTAACTATTAAGGATTTATTGCTAAACATGAGTCAGTTATTATTAAATATAGAAGGCGTATTATCAGCATCGATTGACGCGGGTATCAAGAATAATAACGCCGCTGATTTGTCAGTTATTTATTTGACAGAAAGCACAACAACGGCTGCGGTTTTTACCCAAAATGTTTTTTGTGCAGCGCCTGTGGTGGTTGCTAAAAACCACCTTAATCACCAACCTAAAGCTTTACTCATAAATAGTGGTAATGCCAATGCAGGCACTGGCACCCAAGGTATGGAAAATACACTACACACTTGTACGTGTTTAGCTGGCGAGCTTAATATCAAGACTGAACAAGTGTTACCGTTCTCAACGGGTGTGATTGGCCAGCAATTAGATCTAGAAAAGTTTAATAAAGGTATTCCAAAAGCCATTGTTAAATTATCAGACGATGCAATGAGTGATGTGGCTAAAGGCATTTTAACCACCGACTTGGTTGAAAAAACTGCCACAAAACAGTTTGAAGTGAAAGGCAAAACAGTCACCATTAGTGGTATTGCTAAAGGCTCTGGCATGATTCGCCCAGATATGGCGACGATGCTCAGTTTTATTTTTACTGACGTTAAGTCAACCCAGGCCAAATTACAACAATGTTTAACATTATCCGTCAACCAATCGTTTAACCGTATTACAGTAGATGGCGATACCTCAACCAATGATGCTTGCACACTGAGTGCAACTGGTTTGAGTGGTGTTGATATCCACGATTGTGTTGATGAATTTCAGCAGGCATTGAATGAAGTAACACAATCTTTAGCGCATCAAATTATTAAAGACGGCGAGGGTGCCACCAAGTTTGTTGAGGTGTGTGTGAAGGGTGGCAATACTAATAATGATTGTCTTGAAGTTGCCTATACTGTTGCACACTCGCCTTTGGTCAAAACAGCATTATTTGCCTCTGACGCCAATTGGGGTCGTATCTTGGCAGCAGTTGGTCGTGCAAATATTAGCGGCTTAACTATTGAAGACATTAATATTTATCTGAACGAGGTGAGTATTATTCAAGCTGGCGAGCCAGATGAAAGCTATACGGAAGCAGCGGGCAGCGCCGAGATGGCAAAAGAGATGATTGTGATCACTATTGAGATTGGTAAGAGTGATACAGTTGAGAGAGTGTGGACCACTGATTTTTCTTATGATTATGTAAAGATTAACGCCGAGTATCGCACTTAATCAACTTAATTTTAAGTCGCCATTTTCTATAATAAATTTTTTAAAACGTATTGCTATTGGTGAAAGTTGACTTTTAGCGTGATGTACAACGTACCAATGACGGGTAATCGGAAATTTATCCGCTTGCAGTTGTTTAATAATGCCAGTTTGTAACTCAAGTTTAACGGTGTGTTTAGATACAAAACCAATACCCAGTCCCGCCTGAACCGCTTCAATAATCGCTTCATTTGAGTTAATCTCAATATCAGAGTTAAAATGCATACCAGTAATACGCTCAATAGTAATACGTGTACCCGAACCTTCTTCACGTGTAATAAGTGTTTCTTTGTTAAGCGTTTCAATAGAATTATTTTTATTGTTCAATAGCGGATGATTAGGATGAGCGATGGCAATCAACGGATTTTCCATAAATGGCTTTGTAATTAGCGGCATATCCGCTGGTGGTTCACCCATAATCACTAAGTCAGTTTCATTGTTACTAAGTTTTTCCAAGAGAGACTTTCGGTTAGTTACTTCTAGAAAAAAAGTCATTTTTGGATATTGTTTCTTAAACTTGGCTAATACACGACTCACGAATGAGTTAGTGGTGGTGGCAACAGCAATTTGGAGGTGGCCAGCCTCAGGGTCTAGTGTTTGTTCAATGTCTAATCGGGTTTTCTCTAACTTAGCAATGACTTCGATGCAGGTTTGATAAAGCTTTTTACCAATATGAGTGGGTGTAATGGTCTTACCATTGATTTTAACCAAATCGGAACCAATATTTTTTTTGAGTTGTTGAATTTGCATATAGACAGCTGGCTGGGTAATATTTAATTCTTTACTGGCTTTTGTGAAACCTTTAAGACGCACAACAGCCTCAAAGCTATACAGTTGTTTAAGTGTATAATTAATCATAAGTAAAACTTATTATTTATTAAATAAATATGATTTTACATTATTTAAGTGTTCTTGTATGATTGTGGTTCTTTTAATGAAAGGAGAGCTTAAATGGCTGAAGAACAAGAAATTAAAGGGAAAGAACGCTACAAATCCGGCGTAATCTCTTATAAAAAAATGGGCTACTGGCAGCCTGACTACACACCAATTGTAACAGATGTAATTGCAATGTTCCGTCTTACTCCAGCAGCTGGCGTTGATCCAGAAGAAGTAGCAGCTGGTGTTGCTGGCGAATCTTCTACAGCGACTTGGACAGTTGTTTGGACTGACCGTTTAACTGCTAGTGAATTATACCGCGCTAAATGTTATAAATGTGATCTTGTACCTAACACAGGTCCTGGCACAGAAACTGAAGCTCAGTATTTCATCTACATCGCTTATGATATGGATTTATTCGAAGGTGGTTCTATCGCTAACGTAACTGCTTCTATCATTGGTAACGTATTTGGCATGAAAGCGCTTAAAGCACTTCGTTTAGAAGACATGCATTTCCCAGTTGCTTACATGAAAACATTTGAAGGTCCTGCTACAGGCATCATTGTAGAGCGTGAGCGTATGGATAAATTTGGTCGTCCACTTCTTGGTGCGACAACTAAACCAAAACTAGGTCTATCTGGTCGTAACTACGGTCGTGTAGTTTATGAGGCACTTAAAGGTGGCTTGGATTTCGTAAAAGACGATGAGAATATTAACTCACAACCATTCATGCATTGGCGTGATCGCTTCCTTTACTGTATGGAAGCTGTGAACAAAGCATCTGCTGCTACTGGTGAAATTAAAGGTCACTACCTAAACATCACAGCTGCAACGATGGATGAAATGATCGAACGTGCTGAGTTCGCTAAGGACTTAGGTTCTATTATCGTAATGATCGATTTAGTTATCGGTTACACAGCAATTCAATCAATGGCTAAATGGTGTCGTGCTAACGACATGATTCTACATTTGCATCGTGCTGGTAACTCAACTTACTCACGTCAGAAAAATCACGGCATGAACTTCCGCGTTATCTGTAAATGGATGCGTATGGCGGGTGTTGATCACATTCACGCTGGTACTGTTGTTGGTAAGCTTGAAGGTGATCCGGCTATGATTCATGGTTTCTATGACGTACTACGTGAGACGCATAATGATGTTAATTTGGAAAATGGCATCTTCTTAGAACAGGATTGGGCTTCTTTAAATAAAGTAATGCCTGTTGCTTCTGGTGGTATTCATGCTGGTCAAATGCATCAATTATTACATCACTTAGGTGAAGATGTTGTTCTTCAGTTCGGTGGCGGTACTATTGGTCATCCGCAAGGCATTCAAGCTGGTGCGATTGCTAACCGTGTTGCACTTGAAGTGATGATTCAAGCACGTAATGAAGGTCAGGATTACTTGGCTAAAGGTCCAGAAATTTTGCAGAATGCTGCTAAGACTTGTGCTCCATTGAAAGCTGCATTAGATACATGGAAAGACATTACATTTAATTACGAGTCTACTGATACAGCTGACTTTGTACCTACTGCTACTGGCAGTAACTAATAAAAGGAGTTTAATTATGATGACTAACTACGGTAATCGCATGACGCAGGGACAGTTTTCGTTTCTGCCAGACATGACTGATGAGCAAATCACTATGCAAATTAAATATGCACTAGATAATAAATGGGCTGTTAATATTGAGTACACAGACGATCCACATCCACGTAATACTTACTGGGAAATGTACGGCATGCCTATGTTTGACATGACAGACCCTGCAGGTATTCTTATGGAGATTAATGAGTGCCGTAAGACTTTTGCAAACTGTTACATTCGTGTAATGGCTTCAGACGCAACACGCGGTACTGAATCTGTGAAAATGTCTTACATCGTTAATCGTCCTTCAAATGAGCCAGGTTATAATTTGGTTCGTGAAGAACGTACTGGTCGTACGCAAGGTTACACAATTTTGCCTTACGCTTGCGATAAACCAGAAGGCGAACGTTCTTAATATAAGAGAGCGTTATAACTGATGGATAAAAAAAGGCGGCATATGTCGCCTTTTTTTTTGATAAACTTTATAATAATTAATTCTAAATAAATTTCAGGAGAATATTTATGACTGAAGAAAACGAAACACCTAAGATAATTTTGCCAGATGATACACCGGTAGATCTACAGAAAGAATTGCGCTTATCCAATGTACAGGAGGTACTTGATGAACTAGATAAAGAATTAATCGGGCTAAAACCTGTCAAAACACGTATTCGTGAAACTGCGGCTCTTTTGTTAGTCGATCGTGTACGTAATAAGATGAATCTCACCGCTGCTTCACCTACTTTACACATGAGTTTTACAGGTAATCCTGGCACTGGAAAGACCACAGTAGCATTACGCATGGCCGAGATTCTTCATCGCTTGGAGTATGTACGCACTGGTCAATTGGTTACCGTTACTCGTGATGATCTAGTTGGTCAATATATTGGACATACTGCTCCTAAAACCAAAGAAGTCATCAAAAAAGCAATGGGTGGTGTATTGTTCATTGATGAAGCCTATTATCTCTATAAACCTGAAAATGAGCGTGATTACGGTGCAGAGTCGATAGAGATTCTGTTACAGGTGATGGAAAATAATCGTGATGATTTAGTTGTCGTGCTTGCTGGCTATAAAGACAAGATGGATACTTTTTTCCATTCAAATCCGGGTATGCGCTCACGTGTTGCACATCATATCGATTTCCCTGATTACAGTCCAGATGAATTACTGATGATTGCTAAATTAATGCTAGCAGATCAGAACTACCGTTTGAGTGATGATGCAGCAGAAGCATTGCTTGAATACACAAAACGTCGCATGAAGATGATACATTTTGCTAATGCACGTTCAATTCGTAATGCATTAGATAGAGCGCGTTTGCGCCAAGCTAATAGGTTATTTAATAGCACTAGTAAGTCAGTGAAGAAAATTGATCTTATGACCATTGAAGCAGAAGACATACTTGCTAGTCGAGTGTTTGAAGAAGGTACATTAGATATGGATGGGGATGAAGGTGCTGATATTAAACCTCAAGAACCTATTGTTGATTCCTAAGATCATCGTAGAGACAAATTAAATGACTATAGTAGAGTTTCACCAGGCCGCAATGGAGGCACTTTCCGGAGTTCCTAACAACATGGTTTTAATAGATCTTACCAAACAGGCGCACGAGCTTGCTGATATGGTAGGTTGGGCAGATAGCATTATTGATAAGGAATATAAAGTCTCCGATGCTTTCACTGTGCTGAAGGATAGGGCTCGTGCTAAATACGAAAGCACGAGTAATAAACATGTTGCGATTCTCCATGACGCAGTTAATGATCTTCTTTCGGAAATTTACCGACATGACAATGACTTAACACCCTCTACTTTTGAAGACAATGACGATTCCGCCTAAGGCATTCATCAGATAGCTCGTAGCAACGTGACAAATTCGACTTAATCAGAGGCTCCTTAAATAACTAATAATTGGCGAATTTTTTAAACGGCTCAAATAGCGAATTTTGTTCCTAAAAAATAATAATTTAAGCGATTGTTTATTGTTATGAAGTCACGGATTTATATTATACTAAAATAATCGAAATATCGGTTAGATTATAGTGGCTCGGGTGACCGGCCCAGAATACAATGCAGAAAATAGGTAGACAATCATGAGCATGCGATACAATAAATGGGCATCGGACTGGATCGAGGAAAACATCCTTCCCGGCGCCAATCCTGACGTAGAGACCTTCGGAGATAAGGCAAAGCGGTTGATGAGACAAATGAAAGTCGAAGCTCTTGAGGCTAAGTTCAAAGATTTTGAGATTAAAGAGGAGCAGTCGCGCATCGTACCCTTAGTTCTGGCTGCAGTTTCGGACCAAACTGATTTCGACATTGACAAACATATACTAAAAGGACTTCTGGCAGAAGAGCTTGAAGACGGAGACTAAGGGCTGACTATTTAGATATTTTTTTCAATAATATGAGTAATCTTACCATCGAGACTTTCCTCATTTTTTTCTCGCCAATACTCTTTTATGCCTTCTTCGCCTTTTTTATTTGCCCACGCATTTAACTGATCTCTTTCACCAGTATAATTATAAAATGGTACGCCCATACCACAGGATGTGTGGACAAGATCAATAGTTAAATCAAAGATTTGTCTTGTGCCGGGTAGTAATTCGAATAGACTGGCACAATCTTCCCAGTCTGAGTCACTTTTGTGAATTACTCTAGCATTACCATAAAGCCTTAAAATCATTGGCTTACCCTCTAATGCAATAAACATTATTGTCATTCTAGGATTTTCTTGCACATGAGCTGATGTTTCATTTCCACTACCAGTAACACTCAGCCATAAAACACGATTTGCGTCTAAAATACGAAACGAATCCATGCCCTTTGGCGATATATTTACTCTGCCATCAGCAGCTGCAGTACCAACGAAGAATATTTTTTGATTCTCAATAAACTGTGTCAGATTATCGGGGATTTCGGAATATTTTTTTCCCATTGTTTTGTATTAGTTTTTTTGTTCCGTCAGCAATCATATTTATCTTTAATAGACTGGTTGTAGAAATGAACTACAGAACTTGCAGACACAAATTGGTAGTATAAATCCTGAGGCACATTACAATAAGTAGAGTAGGTGTCACTACTATCCTTGAAATCGATGTGCAATTTGTTTGTGGTTGAGTCATAACCGATTTTTTGAATATCGCTTGAAAATACAGTAACCCATTCAATCATAATTATTATCCTGTTAATTTAAATTGTATATTAGTTAAAAACTGAGTTTATTGAAAGTTAACTGTGTCAGATTATCGGGGATTTCGGAATATTTTTTTCCCATAATTTACAACCTTGCGTTTAGTTAAAAGTCTTGCTCTACAAAATCTAAGTCAATTTGGATATTAGAATTATCCAGCAATTCCAAGCATTTTGGTACCGCTAAAAATACTGCACCCAAACACACAGCAATCGCATCCGGTTTACCCGGTAAGTTAATAATTAAACTTTTACCACGCGTACCTGCTGTCTGACGTGACAAAATAGCCGTAGGTACTGTGCGTAATGATACGTTGCGCATTTGCTCTGCAAAGCCATCAAAGATGCGCTCACATACCATAACTGTTGCCTCAGGAGTGACATCGCGAGTAGTTGGGCCAGTGCCACCAGTAGTGAGGATTAAATTGCAATTTTTATTATCGGCAAAATCAATTAGTGTCTGTTCAATTAACGCTTGCTCATCTTCAATAATAATGGTATCTACTTGATAAGGTGAGAGTACGGCATTTTTAATCCAAGCCTGCATGGCAGGGCCACCAATGTCTTTGTATTCACCACGCGCTGCACGATCAGAAATAGTAATAAAGCCAACTTTAATTTTTGTGTTATTCATAATTAGTTAGGATTAGCCTCCAGTAACAGGCGGATAAAAAGCCACTTCATCATTATCACTTAATTGAGTAGAGTCATTCGCAATTTCATGATTAACGGCGCAAAGAATATTGTTAGGAAAATGCTGTTCACCATATTTATCAATCAACATCAATCTTAGTGCATTGACCGTCATATTTGTACTGGCGGGTATATTTTCATTGGAGAGCTTAAGCGATTCTTTGAGTGAAGCAAAATACAAGATCTTCATCCGCCAATCTCCACCATTTGCGCACTGTCAATGTTATTAATATTAGTATCGAATTCATGTCTCTCAGGCTTGTTGATAATGGCATTTACAATCATGATTTTAATGTCATCGTCACTCATATCTGATCTCAGTGCATCACGCAGGGAAACTGAATTCTTCTGACCCAAGCATAAGATTAATTGCCCTTTAGCTGTTAATCTAACTCGATTACAGCTATCACAAAAATTATTTGAAACGGCTGATATCGTACCCACAGACGAGTTGGTGTTTTCAATTAAATAGCCTTTAGCAGGGCCTGCAGTTTGTTTAGATTTAATAGCAATCAACTGATCTGGCAAGTGTTTGTGTATTCTTTTTAAGATGTCGGCTTCACTATAGTGATAATCGACCGCGTTAATACCTGCCGTGCCAATTGGCATGGTTTCAATGAAACGAATATCAAGTTTACGTTTTATAGAAAAATCAATCATGGCTTCAATCTCATCATCGTTAACACCACGCATCACTACCATATTGAGTTTAATAGGGCTCATGCCTGATTCGATAGCGGCGTCTATCCCTTGGATAACCTTGTCTAAATCACCGCCACGAGTAATTTGCTTAAATCGATCTTTATCAAGCGAATCAATGGAGATGTTGGCTCTATTAATGCCAGCTGCTTTTAGCTTTTTGGCAATAGGTGCTAGTAAGTGTGCGTTGGTTGAGATTGGGATATCGTTAATAGTTGGAATTTCACCGAGCATCAAAGCCAAACTAAGGATGTCCTTACGTAGTAACGGTTCACCACCAGTAAGTCTAACTTTTGTGACACCCAGTTCGCTGAATAATCTCACAATTTTTGCAATCTCTTCATAGGACATGATCTCATTTCGAGTGGTGTCGGTGATATGATCTTCATCGCGACAATAGTGACAACGATAGTTACAGTGATCCGTTACCGACACCCTAAGGTAGGTAATATTGCGATTAAACGGATCAATTAATTGCTTCATTTCTAAGCTTTCCAGTCCCCAGATTTTCCACCTGATTTTTCAAGTACTTGGGTTTGGCTAATCACCATGCCACGATCAACCGCCTTACACATGTCATACACAGTGAGCGCTGCCACACTGGCTGCAGTCAGTGCCTCCATCTCCACCCCAGTCTTACCATCAAGTTTGGTGGTGGCGATAATCTCAACACTCGAATCTTCAGTATTGGTGCTTAACTCTACACTAACTTTAGTCAGCATTAGGGGGTGACACAATGGAATAAGGTCGGCACACTTTTTAGCCGCTTGAATGCCGGCGATACGTGCCACCGCCAAAACATCACCTTTTTTGTGTTGGCCAGAAGTAATCAATTCTAAGGTTGATGGCTGCATGAGTACCACTGACTTTGCTACAGCAATACGAGTGGTAATAGCCTTGTCAGACACATCAACCATTTGTGCATCACCTTTATCGTTAATATGGGTTAGTTTGCTCATAGGGTTAACTCAGTTAATGAATAATAATTTAGTACCTCTCCCGGAGTGAAGGTGCTGTTTTCTGGTATTTCTACCAAGCCATCAGCCCAAACAACAGAGCTCAATACATCTGAACCTTGTTTAGGGTAGAGGTTGGCTGAAGCAGGAATGGTAGAATGGTCTAATTTTACTCTGACAAACTCACGTCGTGGCCTTGGCCTGCGCCAATCAAAGTTGGTTTGCACTTGAGTGGTTTGATTTTTATGGTTGCTAACACCTTGCATTTTTTTAATAAAAGGCCGTGCGAATAAGAAGAACGTTACCATGGCTGACACTGGGTTACCTGGCAAGCCAATAAAGGCAGTTTTGCCAACATGACCAAAAGCCAGTGGCTTACCTGGTTTCATTTTAATGCGCCATAAAGATAACTTACCGAGCTTTTCTACTGCAGGTTTGACATGATCTTCTTCCCCAACAGAGACACCCCCGGTGGTCATAATTAAGTCGCAATCGGATGCCAGTGTTTCTAAAGCCTTACAAGTTGAATCTAGGCTGTCTTTGATATTACCCAGATTGATTACTTCACAATTTAGTTGTTTAAGTAGGGCGACTAGCGCATAGCGATTAGAGTTAAAGATTTCACCCCTATTTAAAGCATTGCCTGGCTCAACCAATTCATCTCCAGTGAAAAATACACCAACCTTAAGTTTTGTAAAGACTTCCAGCTCAGCCACACCAACAGAGGCAGCTAGAGCAACATCTTGCGGTTTCAGTTGCATGCCAGCTCGTAAAATTACATCACCTGTTTGAATGTCGTTACCCATCGGTCTAATATTTTCATTGATTGATAAGGGGCGCCAAGTTTCGATACTTTTTCCATCTTCTGATACTTCACACTCTTCTTGCATGATAACGGTATTAGCACCTTGTGGAATAGGGGCGCCAGTAAAGATGCGAGCAGAACACCCAGGTGTAAGTGTATTACCTATGCTACCGGCAGGGATTCGATCAGTAACTTCAAAATTAACCCCACCTGAGGTATTAACTTGATCTTCTTTGAGGTTGATGGCATAGCCATCCATCGCAGAATTATCAAAATCGGGTACATTAATGGTTGAGCATACATCTTGTGCTAGCACCTGATAGAGTGAATTATCAAGCGATACGGTGTGCGTATTGGTGTTGACTACTACTGCATTAAGCAGAAAATCTAGGGCCTCATCCATCGCTAATAAAGGCTGTTGTACTTGATCGCAACCGCAATCAACTTCCTGGTTGTTCATAATAAAAATAACTCAAACTGATGGATTGATTGTATCATAGAATGCTAATATAATCTAATCTCGTTAAACATGATAAGCAATAAAAGACCTGGCAAATGATTGATAAAAACAATATTACAACCGTTATTCTCTCGGGCGGGCGCTCAAGTAGAATGCAGGGTGAGGATAAAGGTTTGATCTTGCTAAATGATAAACCGCTGATTAGTTATGTGGTTGATGTGGTTGATGACAGGGCAGGTCGATTATTGATTAGTGCTAATCGAAATATTGAGAAGTATCAACCCTATGGCGAAGTGATTGTTGATGAATTGACCGATTTTCAAGGGCCATTAGCTGGCATTTCAACGGCGCTATCAAAAACAACCACCACTTATTTATTAACCTTGCCATGTGATAGCCCCATGATTAACAAGACAGTTATTGATCGATTGATTGATGCGATGGATAGAACCGATGTGGATATTTGTGTGGCAGATGATGGATTGAGAATACATCCAACCATCGCTTTAATTAAGACCAATCTAAAAAATAATTTGTTAGCGTTTTTAGAGTCGGGTGAGCGAAAATTAGGTTTGTGGATTGAGCAGAATAACTTGCAAAAGGTGGATTTTTCAGATCAACCTAAAGTGTTTATTAATTTAAACAATCCTCAGGATTTCGATAAGATTTAATCCCAACTAGTAGTTTGATCTTCATCTGTTGTTTTAGACTTAACCCATTTGCTAGAATTCTGAGTATGCTCTTTTTTCCAAAAAGGTGCTTGATTTTTTAGATAATCCATAATGAATTCACAAGATTCAAAGGCTGATTTCCTGTGTTTGCTGGTGGTAATTACTAATACGATTTGATCATTGACTGAAAGATCGCCAATACGATGAATAATAGTGATGCTGCCTAACTGCCAGCGCTCATGTGCTTGATTGGCGATTGATGCAAGGGATTTTTCAGTCATCTCAGGATAGTGTTCAAGTGTCATCTTAGTGATGGATTCGTTGTCTAAATCACGCACCGTACCGACAAAACTGACTATAGCACCAATATTGCTATCATCGTCTTTAGCAAGGCCGACTTCGTTTGTTAAATCAAAGTCTTGATGTTGAATGATTATTTTATCCATGGTTAATTTTAGCTTTTTGTGGTGTTTTTTTTTATATATTTTCTCTAAATATTATTAATTATTAATATAGGTGGTATTATTTTGATATAATAGTTGCACATTATCCAACGATGGGTAATAATTTAACATCGATGTTTATCCAGTTTTTTACTTAAGTGAATAAAATTGGGTAAACATTTTTTTTCGTCAATGAAAAGTTGCATTGATTGAGCCAGACGTAGTTGTCTATTTTTTGGCATTGAGGCCTACATAATTCTTTATTAAGGATTATGTAGGCTTTTTTTTTGGAGTTTTAAGTGGAAGATAAATTTAATCTATTTTCATTTAGCGGTAAATATCGGATTTTGCACCTAACCTGGTTTGCTTTTTTTATGACTTTTGTTATTTGGTTAAGCATTGGCCCAATGATGCCATTTATTCAAGAGGCATTGTCACTGACTGATCAGCAGGCAAAAATATTGTTAATTTTAAATGTGGGTTTAACTATTCCTGCAAGAATTGTTGTGGGTATGTTGGTTGATAAGTTCGGTCCTAAAATTATGTTTTCATTTATTTTGATATTGGGTGGACTGATCTCAATCGCCTTTAGTTGGATGCAAAGTTATGAGCAGTTGGCGATGATGCGTTTTTTATCGGGCTTTATTGGTGCTGGTTTCGTGGTCGGTATTCGTATGATTTCAGAATGGTTCCCAGCTAAACAAACTGGTACCGCACAAGGTGTTTATGGTGGTTGGGGTAACTTTGGTTCTGCTGGTGCGATGTTTACTTTGCCGTTTGTTGCTGCCAGTTTTGGTGATGCGGATGGTTGGAGATATGCCATTACCATTGCTAGCCTTATTGCTATTGCTTATGGAATTTTTTATTACTTTAATGTGAGCAATACACCCAAAGGCTCTACTTACTTTAAGCCAAAAAAATCAGGCGCAATGGAAGTGACCAGTTTTGGTGATTTGGTTTTATACATCTTAATGAACATTCCGCTATATCTAGTGTTGGCATTGTTAACTTGGAAGCTTTCACCTGCAAAAGCAGGGTTAATTTCAACAGAGACTACTTGGATGGTATATGCCATACTGGTGTCTGTATTTGTATTGCAGTTATTCAAAATTTGGCAGATCAATGCAGAATTTGTTAAAAATCCTGTGCCCAAGCAAAGTCGCTATCATTTTAAACAAGTGGCTATTCTTGATTGGGCTTACTTAGCTACTTTTGGCACTGAATTAGCTGTAGTATCAATTTTAGCGATGTTCTATGTGGATTGGTTTGAGTTGCCTAAAGTTACGGCTGCGCTATTAGCCGGTGTGTACCCGTTTATTAATTTGTTTGCCCGACCAGGCGGTGGCTGGATTAGTGATAAGATTGGCCGTAAACTAACACTGGTGATTGCTTTTTTTGGTATTTCTATTAGCTTTTTAATATTGGGCAATGTTGATAAAGACACTTGGTCGATTAGTTGGGTAGTTGGACTGACTATTTTGGGTGGAATATTTTCTCAAGCAGGTTCAGGTGCGGTCTTTGCCATGGTACCACTTATTCAAAGGCGTCTTACTGGGCAAATTGCTGGCATGGTCGGTGCTTTTGGTGCGACAGGTTCTGTGTTGTTTCTAACCATTAACTCATTGGTTGATTATGACCAATTCTTTATGTTGATTGGTATTGTGTCAACAGTTGTATTAGCCATCATTGTGCTTCTTTTAGATGAGCCAAAAAACCAGATGATAGAGGTATTGGACGATGGAACCGTTGAGATCATTAAACTTAATTAATCATGAAAGCACTTAAGGTCAATATTCAACTTAGCTCTCAGGCAGGTATTAAGCCTGAGAATCAGGATGCTTGCGCTTACCATGCCCCGAGCGCTCCGTTGCTTGAAAACAAGGGTATTGTTGGCGTTATTGCCGATGGTGTTAGTGCTTGTGAAAGGGCTAAAGAGGCTAGCAGTACTTGTGTTCAAGGGTTTTTAAGTGATTATTATTCAACACCTGATTCTTGGAGTACGGAAAATTCCGCTATTAAAGTGATTTCAGCATTGAATAATTGGCTGTATTCACAATCAATGAGAGCAAATGAAATTTCTTCAATGTTGTCCACATTGAGTGTGTTAGTTATTAAATCTAATACTGCGCACTTATTCCATGTAGGTGATTCCCGTATTTATCGAATACGAGATGATGTTTTAACTCAGTTTACTAAAGACCACATCTTGAGTATCAACAAAGAAAAAACTTACTTATCAAGAGCAATTGGTTTTGATTTAAAAGTCAGTGTGGATTATCAAACACTTGATATTAAGGAAGGTGACCGATTCTTATTAACTACTGATGGTGTGCATGATTATTTAAACCATTCGTTATTAGAAATTTTAATGAATAAGGATATTTCGGCTGATGATTTAGTTAAAAGGGCAATTTCTGCTGGCAGTCAGGACAATGCCTCAGCTATGATTTGTCATATCGAGCAACTACCAGAAAAGAATATTGATGAAGCATTTGATGAATTGACACAAAGACCAGTGCCCCCTGATTTGGCAAAGGGTATGAAAATTAATGGATTAGAAATAGAGTCATTAATCGCTTCAAGTGCCAAAATGCAATTATATTTAGCTAAAGATATTCACACTTCTCAATCAGTTGTGTTAAAAACACCTTCTGTCAATTTTGAAGACGACCCCCAATATCTTAAACATTTTATCTATGAAGAATGGGTTGGGCAGAGAATTCAAAGTCCTAATGTGGTCAAAATTCATAAATCTAACGAAGACTCTAAATTTCTAGCTTATGCGATGGAATACATTAAGGGGAAAACGCTACGAACGTGGATTGATGAAAATCCTAATCCAGATATGACAATAGTATTAAGTATTGTTAAGCAAATTATTCAAGGTTTAAGGGCATTTCATCGCCAAGAAATGTTGCATTGTGATCTCAAGCCAGAAAATATCATGATTGATGAAATGGGTCAAGTTAAGTTGATTGATTTTGGTTCAGCAAGAATTGCTGGTGTTTCCGAATTGGTGAATCCAATCAGTGCAGTGGGTAATCAAGGCACTCAGGGATATACAGCGCCAGAGGTAATACTCAATGAAAAAGTATCTCAAGCATCTGATCAGTTTAGTTTAGGTGCTATTGTTTATGAGATGCTAGCATCTTGCCTTCCTTATGGGGATAAATTAGATAAAAATCTGACAGCCAAAAAATTGTCAAAATTGTCTTATGAATCAGTATTAAAGCAGGATCCACATGTTCCAATATGGATTGATGGCGCTATTCATAAAGCATGCTGTTTAAGCGTAGAAGGTAGATATGAAGTTTTATCAGAGTTTTTGTTTGATTTAGAGCATCCGAACCAGGCATTATTTACACCTTCAGAGACAACCCAGCCAGAATTTTTATTGAAAAAGTATCGATTATTAGTTGCACTATCGTTCGCACTAAATGTCGTATTATTGTTAATGTTAGTACGTTAGGAGAGGTTATGAAGAAATTAATTTTAATCGGAAATGGTATGGCAGGTGTCAGAACCCTTGAAGAGTTATTAAAAATTACTGATGAAAAATTTGATATCACTGTATTTGGTTCTGAACCCTACGGTAATTACAATCGTATTATGCTTTCCCCAGTTCTAGCAGACGAGAAAACGATTGACGAAATCATGATTAATGATCTAGATTGGTACAAGGACAATGATATTGCATTGCACACAGATTGTGCTATTAGCGAGATTGACCGTATTCATAAAAGAGTTATTGATCAAAATGGTATTAGCTACGATTACGATAAATTATTAATTGCAACTGGTTCTAATTCATTCATTTTACCAATTGAAGGTCATGACCTTGATGGTGTGATTGGTTTTAGAGATGTGGCTGATGTTGATCAAATGATTGATGCGGCGAAACATCATAAAAATGCAGTGGTAATTGGCGGTGGTTTACTGGGTTTAGAGGCGGCTAACGGCTTGATGAAGCAAGGCATGAACGTGACTGTAGTGCATTTACTTGAAGATTTGATGAATATGCAACTTGATAGTGCAGCGTCACAAATGTTGTTAATGTCCTTAAAAGAACGCGGTATGGCGTTTAAATTACAAGCACAAACTAAACAATTGATTGGGGATAACAAGGGCAAAGTTCGCACAATTGAATTTGATGACGGTTCGAAAATTACCACTGAATTGGTGGTGATGGCAGTAGGAATTCGACCTAATATTGTCTTAGCACAACAAGCGGGTATTCATTGTGAGCGTGGTATTGTGGTGAACGATACGATGCAAACATTTGATCCAAGTATCTATGCGGTGGGCGAATGTGCACAACACCGAGGCCTGTGTTATGGTCTTGTAGCACCGTTATTTGAACAAGCTAAAGTTTGCGCCAATCATATTGCCGAATACGGTATTGGTTTATACGAGGGTTCAGTAACTTCGACTAAACTTAAGGTTACAGGTATTGATTTGTTTTCTGCTGGTAATTTTCAAGGAACTGATAATAGTGAAAATTTAATTTTTCAGGATGCTGCTAAAGGTGTGTACAAGAAAATTGTAATTGAGAACGACAAAATTATTGGCTCAGTATTGTATGGAGATACCATTGATGGGTCGTGGTATTTCCAGCTAATGAAAGATGAAAATAATATTGCTGATATGCGTGATCGTCTACTATTTGGTCAAGCACATGTTGGTGACTCTGGGCATGGTCCATTAGAGATGATTATGGTAATGGATGATTCAGCAGAGATTTGTGGCTGTAATGGTGTGTGTAAGGGTGACATTGTGAGCGCCATTAATGAGAAAAATCTTTTTACTTTAGAAGATGTTCGCGCCCATACTAAGGCGTCAAGTTCATGTGGTTCTTGCACGGGCTTGGTTGAGCAATTAATTGCTTCAACTTTAGGTGGGGAATATTCAGAATCACCAAAGAAGAAACCAATTTGTGGTTGTGCTGAACACACTAAGCAAGAAGTTCATGATTTTATTTTTGACAATGATTTTGATACAGTATTTGAAGTATTTGCTAAGATGGATTGGGAAAATGCAGATGGTTGCCATGTATGTCGACCTGAAGTAAATTATTATTTATTGGCAGCTAATCCTGATTATGAAGATGATGCACAATCACGATTTATTAATGAGCGTTCGCACGGCAATATCCAAAAAGATGGTACGTACTCTGTGGTGCCAAGAATGTGGGGTGGTGTTACCACGCCGCTTGAACTTAGAACCATTGCTGATGTGGTTGATAAATTTAATATACCAACCATGAAACTAACAGGCGGACAACGTATTGATTTATTCGGTGTGACTAAAGAAGATCTTCCTAAAGTGTGGAAAGACCTCGGTGCTGGTGGATTGGTTTCTGGCCATGCTTACGGTAAATCTTTGAGAACAGTTAAAACTTGTGCCGGTGATACTTGGTGTCGATTTGGTACTAAGGATTCTATGACAATGGGCATACAATTAGAACAAATGACTTGGGGCTCGTGGATGCCTCATAAGTTTAAATTAGCCGTATCTGGCTGCCCTAGAAACTGTGCTGAAGCAACTATTAAGGACTTTGGTCTAGTGGCAGTTCAATCAGGATGGGAGCTTCATGTTGGTGGTAATGGTGGTATTAAAGTTCGAGTGACCGATTTATTGACTCGAGTTGAAAGTGACGAAGAGGCGATTGAATATGTTGGTGCTTATATCCAACTTTATCGTGAGGATGCGCTCTATTTAGAGAGAACTGCACCATGGATTGATCGTGTAGGTTTGTCATTCGTTACTGAGCAATTAGTTGATGATGAAGATAACAGAAAAGCGTTGCATGCTAGATTTTTAGTTTCTCAGCAGAAGACTCAAAACGATCCATGGAAAGAGCGTGCAGAAGGCGCACAAAGCCATCAGTTCGAAGTTATTACACAATAATTATTAAGGAGTATTTATGTCAAGTTGGAAAGAAGTAGTTGCATTGGATGGTATTCCAGTATTGGGTTCAAGAATTTTTCGGACAAACGAGCAAGAAATTGCCATTTTTCGTACTAGAGATGACAATGTGTTTGCTGTGCGTAATACTTGCCCACATAAAGGTGGCGTTTTGTCTGAGGGAATCGTTCATGGTCATAAAGTAACATGCCCACTTCACAATTGGGTGATTAATTTAGAAGATGGCGAAGCTCAAGGGGCGGACGAAGGTTCAACGGCTTGCTTTGAGACCAAGGTTGAACAAGGTATGGTTTATATTAATTTATAAAAATATTGAAGAAGAGAGAGAATAATGAAAAATTATATTTGGAAGTTTGTGTGGGCGTTTAGTTGGATGTTTTTTGGCCTTATGATTGTGTATAGTAATGGCATTAACGAACCATCTTCAATGGCCATGTTGTCGATTGGCAGTTTAATATTTGCCGACACATTAAAATTTATAATCAAATTTATTTCTGTACGTATACTAACTTAAATATTCAGTATTAACAAAATTAACTAGGATAAAAAAATGTTACTCGGAAGAACTCAGAAAAATCCAATCAAAATTACTGATAAGAAAATTGTTGAATGGAAGTATGCTACTTGTGGCTATTGCTCTACGGGCTGCTCTATGGAGGTTGGCTTTAATAAAGACAACCACGCAGTATCTTCAAGAGGTGTGGGCGGTGCAGACGTTAATCGTGGTAAGTTATGTTTAAAAGGAATTATGGAGCACGAGTTGTTTGTTTCAGAGGGTCGTGGCGATAAACCACTGATACGTAATAGTTGGCACGAAGAGTTTAAAGAAACTACTTGGGACACTGCAATTGATGATGTTGCGAATAATTTGAAAAAAATCCAAGAAAAATATGGTAGGGATTCTATAGCAGTGGTTTCCACTGGTCAAATGTTAACTGAGGAGTTTTATACTCTGGGGAAATTGATTCGTGGTCTGATTGGCACTAATAATTACGATGGTAATACCACGCTTTGTATGGCTTCAGCCGTATCAGGTTATAAGCGCTCGTTTGGTTCAGACGGCCCTCCAGGTTGTTATGAGGATTTTGAGCATACTGATTGTTTAATTGCTTGGGGCTCAAATTTACCCGAGCAACATCCAATTATCTATTGGAGAATGAAAGAGGCTCAGGAGAAGCGTAATTTCCCACTCATTGTCGTCGATCCACGAGTTACTATGTTGGCGCAAAGTGCAGATATTCATTTAACGGTAACACCAGGCACCGATGTTGTATTAATGAATGCCTTAATGTATGTTATTCTAAACGAAGGGCTAGAAGATAAGGACTATATTGAAAAGAACACCAATGGGCTTGATGAGTTGAAAGCTGAAGTAGATAAGTACGATCCGGTGACAGCCTCTAAAATTTGCGGCATTGATGAAGATACCATTAGAGTGGTGGCTAGATTATTTGCCAAATCGAAAGCTGCAATGCAAATCTGGGCAATGGGTATTAATCAATCAACTCATGGCTCTGATGGAGTGGTTGGTATCAATAATTTAGCACTTATTACCGGTAACATCGGCATTCCAGGTGGTACTAGTTTGTCTATCACTGGTCAGTGTAACGCTATGGGTACGCGAGAATGGTCGTCATGTTCGGGACTACCTAATTATCGATTTTTAGAAAATCCAAAAGATCGAGAAGATATCGCTAAATATTGGAATATTGATGTTGATTTTTTACCAACTAAGCGTGGCATGTTTCAAACTGATATCTATAGAGCGATTGAAACTGGTGAAATTAAAGGCTTGTGGCTCATTGCTACCAATCCACTCTCTTCTTTGCCTAATACAGCTAGAATCAGAAAGGCAATGGAAAAATTAGAATATTGCGTCGTTCAAGATTGTTATCAAGATTCTGAAAGTAATCAATATGCCAATGTATTTTTACCGGCGGGGGTATGGGCAGAAAAAACTGGCGTGATGACCAACACTGAAAGACGTGTGAATTTAGTCGGTGGAATTATTGAGCCGTATGGCGACTCGCGACCAGATTTTTGGATTTTCAATGAAATGGCTAAGCGTTTTAATACAGATAACAAGGTAACTTTTCCAGAAAAAACTTCAGACGTATTTGAAGAGATGAAAGTGTTATCTAAGGGGCGTCTATGCGATATATCAGGCATGAACTATGAAAATATTGAAAAGAACCGAGGCATTCAATGGCCATATACAGAAGAACAGGCTAAGAATGGAGAGCAGCCACCAGCAGGAGGTAAGCGTATCTATACAGAGGATGCTACCTTTAGATATGAAGATGGCAAGGCAAAATTGATACCACTTCCTTTTATTGATAATAACGAAGTCCCTGATGAAAGGTATCCGATTTGGTTGAATACAGGTAGATTGGTTGAGCATTGGCATGGGCGTAGTAAAACTGGAAAAGTGGCTAATAATAATAAATTTAGCCCTATCCCGTTTATTGAAATAAATCCTGATTTAGCTATTGAAATAGGGGCTAAGGATGGTGATTATGTACGCTTAGTTTCTAGACGATCAGATGCAATTGTAATGGCAAAATTTACCAATCGTGTGGCAAAGAACATGGTGTTCTTACCATTCCATTTTCATGATTGCGCCAATCGATTAACACTGGGTTTATTAGATCCACATTCAAGACAACCAGCTTATAAGCAACAAGCGGTTAGAGTTGAAATTATTAAAGATCAAAAAGCAGCTGCACAGTTGAGCATGGAAATGAGAGAATTTTAGGAAAATATTATGTGGAAAGTTAGGTCAGATGAGCCAAAAGATGCCTTTTTATGGGATAAACAAACTAAACAAACCAATTGTTATGGCGATTCTATTGAAACAACTGAAGCAGGTGATCCGTTACGTAATCAGAGTTTAAATATCAATGGTGACACCAGTATTGGCGATAATCCTAATCGTTATAAACAACATGGCTTTTATTTTAATGCAGATAATTGTATTGGTTGTCATGCTTGTGAATCAGCCTGTAGTGAAAAAAATGATGTTCCTGATCATATAGCATACCGTTCAGTTGGCTTTGTTGAGGGTGGCTCATATCCTAATTATCAGCGTCTTAATCTTTCCATGGCCTGTAATCATTGTGATGATCCAGTATGTTTAACAGGATGCCCAACTCGTGCCTATACCAAATTTGCTGAGTATGGTGCAGTATTACAAGATCCAGATATTTGTTTTGGCTGTGGATATTGTACTTGGGTATGTCCATATAATGCACCACAACTAGATCCAGTCAAGGGTCAAGTAAGTAAATGTAATATGTGTGTTGATCGTCTTGAGGTGGGTCTTCAGCCTGCATGTGTTGCTGCATGTTTGAGTTTTGCACTAGATTTCGGTGTAGTGGAAAATATACCTAAGAATAGAGATCAAGCAAAAATTTCGATTCCAGGTTTCCCAGATCCTGAGATCACTCATCCCAATATCCGTTTTCAGCAAACAAAAGATACGCAACGAGACATGGTCAGACCTGATGGTATGCCGATTAAATATCACAAGCAAGAAGATGGTGAATTCAAATCTGTTTTAGATGATACAAAACATTCACACAAAAAAGCATGGGGTATACGTACATTAATTAATTCTCATGAAAATGCACATGCAATCTTTACATTATGTGTACAGACGGTGATGGGAGCAAGTCTATGGTTAATTGTGTCTGATTTATTTAATATAGATTCAGTGGTCGCAACCAATGTTGATGGTATGACTGTGATTTTGGCTGTGCTATTAGTATTATTAGGCTATGGATTATTTAAGCTCAATATGCATTTAGGCAAGCCTCAATTCTTTTATCGTGGTTATTACAATTTAAGATTATCGCCGGTTAGTCGAGAAATCCTTGGTGTGACTATCTTCTTTATCGGGTTAATCATGTTGCTGGCAGTATATATTACTGGTTTAGAATTTTTAATAAATATTGCTTACGCTGTAACATTTATAGGGCTTGCTGCAGGTTCTTATTACATGTACAAACTTTATCGAATTCCAGCTAGACCATTTTGGGATCATTGGCAAACAGGTAGTGCCTTTTATGGCACAGCATTAAGCCTTGGTAGTTTGTTATTCGGAGTACTATTGATGCCATTTGGTTTGAGTGATATTGCTATATCACAGTTTGCATCAATTGTTTTATTCGGATTAGCATTCGAGAGTATTGGCCATGTTGTGCATCGCAAAGATGTACAAAAAACCGGCGAAGGTCAAGCATCTTATTTTGAGCAAGTGACTACATTTGGTAAAACTTACCGTTTACGTAATTCGATGCTGGGCATCAATATGGCTATCATGATTTTGTTAATGATTGAGCCAAGTACTTTATTATTTACAGTTAGTTTTGTGTCTGTTCTAGTTTCAGCTTATTTAGGTAGAATCTTGTTTTATGCCGTAGTTATTCCAACAACTATGCCAGGTGGTTTCTTCTGGAAAAATGACAAGTTCAAAGAGCATGCGATTGAAACAGGATTAGCCGATATGCCACAAATGGGTGTCATGGCCGAACGCCATCATAAGTTTGATGTAAAAGCGCTAATTAGTACGATAAAACAAACTACTTTCAAGGATGCCTTAATGCAATTAAGGTCAATTGTTAGAGGTGGTTAATTATTGACAATAGGTAGTGCAGTTAGGCTATTGTAATGTGGCCATTCATAGCGAATAGGATAGTTTCTTCGATAATCTTCAAAATTTCCAATATTTTTGATTGCCGCTGTGTCTTGCTTAAAATCATAAATTTCGTTTAGTGTATCTTTAAGATTATGTTTTTTAACTTCTAAAACGCCTGGATTAATCAAATTAACAATGCTTTCATCTTGTTTGTGACCAGTAAAGTCACATAAAGCCTCATAAACCATAAAACTACCCATAAATTTGGCATCAACTGAGTGTCCAGCAATGTGTGGTGTGGCCCAATAGGCATTTTTTTGTAGATTTTGGTTGATGTCTGGTTCATTTTCCCAGCAGTCAATGATATTGGCCATTGTTTGAGTTTTTTGCCAAATATTTTCAACGATCACACCACCTCGAGCAGCATTAAACATAATAGTTTGGTTGGTAATATTGTGGAAATTACTTTTATTTAATAATTGGTAGGATGGGTGTTTTCCATCAAAAGTCAGTGGTGTGTGAAAAGTAACAATATCTGCACTAAGTGCTGTGTCTAAATCAACAAAATGAGGTAAATTTTCACGTGCTTGACGTAGTGGATCATTAAGTAGAGTTTTAATGCCCATTAGTTGAGCTTTGGCTGCCAATCTTGAGCCGACATTACCCACACCGATTATTCCCAAAGTTTTGTCGCGATAATCAAACTCAAGTTCATCGGCCAAATTAACAATCGCAGTAATAACAAATTCGGCCACTGCCATTGAGTTACAGCCTTGAGCTGAAAAGAAAGTAATATTGTTTTTTGCTAAATAATCTTGATCAACATGATCAAGACCAGCAACCGTTGAGCCAACAAACTTAACTTTGCTTCCTTCTAGTAGCGATTGGTTGACTTTGGTACGTGAGCGTACGATGAGTATGTCTGTATCCTTTACAGAGTCTGAATCAATGTTTCGACCAGGCAAAGTAATAATCTCACCAAATTGTGAGAACATCTCATTGTAGGCGTAGCATGCATCGTCAATAACTAATTTCATAGTGTCCAATCAATAGGTTGTTGGTTGTGTATTTTAAGATATTCATTGGATTGAGAGAAATGTTTGCAGCCAAAAAAGCCTTTGTGGGCTGAGAAGGGAGACGGATGAGCTGCGGTTAAAACCAAGTGTTTGTTTTGATCAATCAGTTCAGCTTTTTGTTGTGCATAGGTGCCCCACAATAAAAACACCAAATTTTGTTTTTGTTCATTTAAAACATCAATCACCGTGTCGGTGAAATCAACCCAGCCTGATTTGGCATGTGAGCCTGGTGAGTTTTTTTCAACGGTCAGTACACTATTGAGTAGCAAAACACCTTGGGTAGCCCAATGGGTTAAATTGCCATTTTTACTGGGTTTAATATTGAGGTCTGATTCTAGCTCTTGATAGATGTTTCTCAGTGAAGGTGGAATGCTAACACCCTCAGGTACTGAGAAGCTCAAACCATGTGCTTGGCCTTCGTTATGGTAAGGGTCTTGCCCAAGAATAACAACCTTAGTATTGTCAAAACTACTTAGATCGAAAGCATTGAATATTTGATCTTTAGGTGGATAAATAATTTTGTTGCGCACTGATTCGTATTCTAGAAATTTAAGCAGTTGTTGGTAATAATCTTGCTTAAAAATAAAATCAAGTTGTTGAGACCAGTCGGCGATCAAAGCCCAGCCCACCAGAGTCTTAGTCGATAACCTAGTGTAGTGGTATAGCCCACTTCAACAAATTGGATGCGACCTTCGGTATTGATGAAAAAACTACTGGGTGTGCCTTTAATGCCGAATAATCGAGACAAAGAACCAGACTGATCGTTAATGATGTTGTCTAATTTCAGGTTGTTTTCTTCGGCGTATTTTTTAATGTCTTCATCAGAGCCAGATTGAATAGCGATGTTAAGCACTTTGTAGTCTTCAGATATGGCTTGAATGTTATCATTTTCGACAGCACAAACCGGGCACCAAGTTGCCCAAAAGTGAATCAAAACACTTTGATCAGGCAAAGGATTAGAATTTATGACTTCACCGGTTAAGGTTTGAGAACTGAAGCTAGGTGTCATGCCTTGAGTGAGGTCTTGCTGTTGCCATGCACGGATGACAAAAATGGCTAAAATAACCATCATAAATTGCATGATGGTTTTTCTGCTTGGGCGATTAATTTTCATGTTACATATTATACTTAAGGATAACAATGACAGATTGGATACAGCGTTGGAAAGATGGAGAAACAGGTTGGCACCGAAAGCAAGTAAACTCTAAGCTGATTGAATTTATAGATTACTTACAACTAAGTCAAGGCGACACGGTATTTGTACCTTTATGTGGCAAAAGCTATGATATGGTTTATTTGCTTGAGCAAGGCTTTAAGGTGATTGGCGTTGAACTCAGCCAATTGGCTATTGAGCAATTTTTTGATGAAAATAATCTTACTTACACAATACATCAAACAGATCAATTTACGATGTACCAAGGTGACAATATTACTTTGTATTGTGGGGATTACTTTGCATTGGATGAGGCTATATTAAAATCAGTTTCTGCAGTGTATGATCGTGCAGCGCTAATCGCGCTAGCAGTTGATTTAAGAGCAAAATATGCGCAGCATTTATACTCTATAATATCGAATGATTGCAGGGTGTTATTATTGACACTAAATTATCCGCAATCACAAATAAGTGGCCCGCCTTTTGCAGTTGATGAGGATGAGGTGGTTTCACTGTTTAGTAATGGGTTCGAATGTCAACAATTACAATGTTTTAATGACATTAAAAATGAGCCTAAGTTTCTACGCGCTGGCGTAGATTTTATTGAAAAAGCAACTTATTGTTTGCACAAGAATGGAGAGTAAAAATGGCAAAAAAATTAAAGGGTGTAGTCGCACAGTTTGGTACTAAAGGGTATGGTTTTATTACAGGTGATGATGGTGAGAAATATTTCGTTCACCAAAAGAATATTTATAACAAGTCACGTTTAACAGCAGATACACGTGTTGTGTTTCAGGCAGAAAGTTCTGAAAAAGGTATGGTGGCAACTAATGTTGAATTAGAGAAATCTGGCAATACTGAATCGGCAGCCCCATTGTCAGATGGTGCAATTAAAGGCATGTTTGCTGTATTGTTTATTCTGCAAGTTGTTGTGGCTTATAAGGTATTTTTCCCAGCAGCAGGCTAATGAAAAAAAGTTTACTGATTATTTTTCTCTCAACCCTGTTGAGTGGGTGTTTTTCAACACCGGCAGTTGAGGTTAGTAATATTTGTAATTTGATGGATGAAGAGGTTAGTTGGTATCGCTCGGTTAAAGCCAGTGAGAAAAAATACGGTTCCCCAATGTATGTGCAATTAGCTATTATATATCAAGAATCTCGCTTTGCTTCTGATGCAAAACCACCGAGAGAAAAACTTTTTGGAGTGATACCTTGGCTAAGACTAACAACAGCTTATGGTTTTGCGCAAGTTCAAGATAAGACTTGGGACTGGTATCAATTAAAAACCGGAAATAAAGGTGCAGACCGTGATGATTTTGACGATGCTGCAGATTTTGTTGGCTGGTATATTGATCGATCAGAGGCATTATCGGGTATTAAGAAAACAGATGCCTACCACCAATACTTAGCGTATCACGAAGGTCACAATGGCTTTAATAAGAAGACATATGAGGCCAAGCCATGGTTGATGAGTGTTGCTAGAGGTGTTGCTAGTAATGCACGAAAATATAGACAACAGCTTGATCAATGTAGATCAGAGTTGGATAGAAATAGTATTTGGAGATTATTTTAATGTCTAGCTGGATAAAGATTTTAGATCAAGCGCCCAAAGAGGGCACGATGGTAGAAATCAGCATTGAAGGTAGAGATTTGTTTGTGACTATGAATAATAGTGTTTTATATTGTGCAGAGAATCGTTGCCCACACGAAGATATTAAACTTACATTAGGTTGTTTAAAAGGTAATCGAGTTAAGTGTTCATTACATGGCTATAGTTTTGATTTAGAAACGGGCGACTCTTCAGAAGATGATGTTGACGATATGCAAACTTATGCTATCAAGCAAGAAAATAATAAAATTTATATCGAGGTTTAATCATGAGTACTGACTCCCAAGCATTAATGAAATCTATTATTCAGCGTGTGGCCACTGGCCCTGATTTGAGTAAGAATATTGATTTTGAAGAAGCTAAAGATGGTATGCAAGCAATACTTCGTGGAGAGATTGACGATGTGCAATCGGCTATATTCCTAATTGCATTGCGTATGAAGCGTGAGACCATGGAGGAAAATGAAGGCATCTTAGCAGCGATTTTAGCTGAGAGTGATAAGCAAACTGTCAACGTTGAGCACTTGGTAGATTTGGGCGATCCTTATAGTGGTTATAATCGCTCCATCCCTATTTCATCATTTTTACCACCTTTATTGGCTGAGTTAGGTTTACCGACAGTAATTCACGGCTTGGACAGTGTTGCGCCTAAATATGGTTTAACGCATCGTCATATTAGTAAAGCATTAGGTTTAACGGTTGATCATTCAACAGCTGAAGCCAAAGCAAGATTAGAAAATCCAGCAATTGGTTGGACATACATTGACCAAGCAAGTTATTGTAAAGGGTTGCATGATATTGTATCTTTACGTAATCGCGTGATTAAACGTACCGTGATTAATACGGTAGAAACCTTAATTGGCCCGCTTAGAGGTAAAATCACACATTCTATTTTGGGTTATGTGCACAAGCCTTATCCACCAATTTACGCCCATTTGGTCAAAGCCTCTGGTATGGATAGTGCTTTATTAGTGCGCGGTGTTGAAGGCGGTGTGATTCCATCATTGCGTCAAAAAGGCTTGATGGTGTCTTATGAAGGTATCGATGAGAAAGGTCGCGTGGATATTGACCCAAAATCATTGGGTATCGAACAAGATATGCGTGCTATCTCATTCCCGGGTGAATTAGATGTACACCAAAATATTTCTGAGTTAGCAGACTGCACGGTTAAGTTAGGTAAGGCAGCACTTGCAGGTGAGCAAGGCATGTTTTATGATGGACTTGTTTTATCAGCCAGCTTGGTACTTTGGCATACTAAAAGATCGGAAGAGCACACGTCTGAACTCCAGTCACAAGCCTAGCTCGTATGCCGTCTTCTGCTTGAAAAAAAAAACAAAACCAAAAAACAAAAAAACAAAAATCATTTTTTTTATTTTTTTAAAATGTACTACTACCACGCTGTTTAGTTTCAGT
>CALCCK010000062.1 GCA_937899995.1 uncultured Gammaproteobacteria bacterium | reverse complement strand
GGAACCGTCTGCGTTTATGTTCTCTGTTTTTTTTTTTTCAAGCAGAAGACGGCATACGAGATAGGCTTGTGACTGGAGTTCAGACGTGTGCTCTTCCGCTCTTCTACCATTTGCACGGTTCGATCGGCAAGTGCGGTAATTTTCCCAGTTTCATTCTGCCATAAGTGTTGTAGTTGAGGAATGACTGATATTAATCGCTCTTTAGTAATGTAAGTATCAGTTAGGAATGAACGGCCATCAGGTGTTAAGAATACATTCAGTGGCCAACCACCACTACCAGTTGTTAGTTGAGAAATATTCATAAAGGTAGCATCAACATCAGGTTGGATTTCACGATCCACCTTAATGGCAATAAAGTGTTGATTCATTAGCTTAGCCACTTCTAAATCCTCAAAACTTTCTTCTTCCATGACATGACACCAATGACAGGTTGCATAACCAATAGAGAGAAAAATTAGCTTATTTTCTGTGCGTGCTTTGTTAAATGCTTCGTCTGACCAGCTGTACCAATTAATTGGATTGTGTGCATGTTGAAGTAGGTAGGGTGAGTCAGAGAGAATAAGGTGGTTGACAAATTTTGCCTTACCATCTTCGTCTATATGACGTGTTCTAGGCTGGTAATCAGAGCCTTTATTAGAATAGGCAGTATTTAGCTCATCCATTGGGTGTGATAAAACCATGGCAGGCATAAAAAATAGCAGCAAGAAGACTTTAAGCATACCTCGATTATAGCAAGCCTAAAGTTTTTATACTTAATTAGATTTTATTTATTTCGTAATGCTAAGCGAATTAGTTCTTCAGTTGAGAGTGAGTCATCACTGATGGCATCAAGCATTTTATCAGCCTCTTTAACTTTAAAGCCAAGTGCTTGTAATGCGCTCGATGCTTTTTGAGTATTTGGATTGGTATTGCTACCCGTAATTTTTTGATGTTGCGTACTACTGAGTTCTAATTTCTCTAATCGATCTTTAAGTTCAACAATCAATTTTTGCGCTGTTTTTTTACCAATACCTGGGGTTTTTGCTAGTAGTACATCGTCTTCCATCGCCACCGCATTCATCAGTGAAGCAATATTCAGATGTGAAAGAATGGCAAGCGCTACTTTAGGGCCAATACCATTAACTCTGATTAATTCTCTAAATAAGGTTTTTTCATCTTTGGAAATAAAGCCATATAAGGTATGCGCATCTTCTTTAACCTGGAGATGTGTATGTAACATCAAGTTTGTGTCAGCACCCATTTCGTAGAAAGTCGACATCGGACACAAGATTTCATAACCGATACCACCAACCTCAAGTAGAACCTCGGGTGGGTTTTTACTGAGTATTTTTCCTGTGAGCTGCCCAATCATTTGTTAAAGATTATAACCAAGAATAGGTTTTAAAATAATTCTTCTCAAAGGCTTTAATATCGTCTGTATATTGTAAAGTCAGATCAATATCATCTAAGCCATTGAGTAGGCGTCTTTTGCGCTCAGCATCCACTTCAAAAGTATATTTTTTGCCATTGGCATCTATGCTTTGTGATTTAAGGTCAATGGTGATTTCACCTTTAAAACCAAACAATTCATCCATAACATTATTGTTTTGCACAATCGGCAAGAGGCCATTTTTAAAACAGTTATTATAAAAAATATCAGCAAAACTTGGTGCAATAATCGCTTTAAAGCCATAATCTTCTAATGCCCAGGGTGCGTGTTCACGCGAGGAGCCACAGCCAAAGTTTTCACGTGCCAGTAGTATTTGTGCACCTTGATATTCTGGCTGATTAAGTACAAAATCTTTATTAATTGGACGCTTAGAGTTGTCCATACCGACTTCTCCATGATTAAGATAACGCCATTCATCAAATAAGTTAGGGCCAAAGCCAGAGCGTTTAATGGATTTTAAAAACTGCTTAGGGATGATGGCATCTGTATCAATATTTGCTCTATCTAGTGGCGCAGTAATTGAAGTTATGGTGGTAAATTTTTGCATTAGTTAACCTCCGAAAAATGACCGGCAATTGCACTCGCCGCCGCTATTGCAGGGCTAACCAAATGTGTGAATGAGCCCTGCCCTTGGCGACCTTCAAAGTTACGATTAGAGGTAGATGCACAGCGCTCTCCAGGCTCTAATTTATCAGCATTCATGGCAAGACACATAGAACATCCAGCCTCGCGCCATTCAAAGCCTGCATCGGTAAATATTTTATCTAAACCTTCGTCTTCGGCTTGTTTTTTGATCAAACCTGAGCCAGGTACCACCAAAGCCAGTTTGATATTATCAGCAATGTGTTTACCTTTTGTGACCGCAGCCGCCGCACGCAAATCTTCAATACGAGAGTTGGTACAAGAACCAATAAAGACTTTATCAATGTTGACTGTGTTGATTGGTGTATTTGCCTTTAGATGGATATAGCTTAGCGCAGTACGAATGCTTTCTGCTTTGACCGGGTCGGTTTCTTTGTCTGGATCAGGCACAGTACCATCTAGCCCAATGACCATTTCTGGTGAGGTACCCCAGGTAACTTGTGGTTTAATGTCTTTAGCGTTAAAACTAATAATTTGATCAAAATGAGCACCTTCGTCAGAATGCAATGTGTGCCAATATTCGACAGCCTTATCCCACTTATCACCTGTTGGCGCCATTGGGCGGCCTTTAACGTATTCAATGGTTTTGTCATCTACAGCCACCATACCCACGCGCGCGCCAGCCTCAATTGCCATGTTGCAAAGCGTCATACGCCCTTCAATACTTAAATCTTGAATAGTTGTACCAGCAAATTCAATGGCATAACCGGTACCACCTGCTGTGCCGATTTGGCCAATAATATATAGCGCCACATCTTTGGCGCTAACAAATTCATTTAATTCGCCACTCACTTCGATTTTTAAATTCTTAGATTTAGATTGCCACAAGCAACCAGTGGCGAGCACATGTTCAACTTCAGAAGTACCAATACCAAAAGCTAATGCACCTAATGCACCATGAGTAGAAGTGTGTGAGTCTCCACAGACGATACTCATACCTGGCAGTGTAGCACCTTGCTCAGGGCCAACCACATGCACAATGCCTTGGCGAATATCATTCATTGTAATTTCATTAATACCAAAAACTGCACAATTTTTATCCAGCGTTTCAATTTGTAGTTTTGAAATCGGATCTTCAATACCTGCAACACCACTTGAGCGCTCCGTGGTAGGTACATTATGATCCGGCACAGCCAAATTGGCATCAAGACGCCAAGGCTTTCTGCCAGCTATTTCCAGCCCCTCAAAGGCTTGAGGTGAGGTAACTTCATGAATCAACTGTAGATCAATATAGATAAGCGCCGTGGTTGCCTCTTCACGTACCACGTGTGCCGCCATTAATTTATCGTAGAGTGTTTGTGCCATTACATTAAAGTCCTAATTATTACTTGCTAAAATAAGCTTATTTTACATTCTCTCTAAGTTTGATATGTGTGGTATTTGCGGCCAGCTAAGATTTGATAACAAGTCAGTTCAGTCTGAAGCATTAAGCACGATGATGAAAAAGATCGCTCGTCGCGGTCCAGATGCTTCTGGGCAATGGGTAGAAGGCAAGATTGGTTTTGGCCATCAACGCCTTAGTATTATTGATCTATCAAATTATGGCGCACAGCCAATGATGGATGAAACGCTAGATCTGGTATTGGTCTTTAATGGTACGATTTATAACTACCAGTCTTTACGCCAAGATTTAATCAAACAAGGCTACACCTTCTTTTCACATTCAGATACAGAAGTCATTATTAAAGCCTACCATTTTTGGGGTGAGAGCTGTGTTACCCATTTAGATGGCATGTTTGCTTTTTGTATTTGGAATCAAAGAACCAATCAGCTATTTGTTGCACGCGACCGTATGGGGATTAAACCCTTGTATTTTAGTTTGACTGATCAGGCCTTTAGTTTCGCTTCTAACACTCAAGCCTTGGTGGCTGTTGGTGCTGATACGGGTATTAATTCGGTCGCACTACAGCAACAGTTGTCTTTACATGGTGTGGTACCTGCGCCTAATACAATTTTAAATGGAGTGAATAAAATCAAACCAGCCACCACCTTGATGATTGATGCTAAAGGCAAAGTGGTAGAAAAAACTTATTGGCAGCCTAGGGCACAAAGATCTGAGTTGAGTGATGATGAACATATTGAACGCACGCATGAGTTGTTAACCAAAGCCGTACTTAAAAGAATGAATGCTTCTGATGTACCTATTGGCGTGTTGTTATCTGGTGGTTTAGACTCTTCACTTTTGGTGGGTTTGCTGCATGAGGCAGGACACCAAGATATTCGTACTTTCTCGATAGGCTTTGAAGATATTGATGACGAGGTAGGGTCTGAGTTTGAATATTCTGATCAAATTGTTAAAAAATTTAACACCACTCATGAAAAATACGTGGTGAGTAATTCGCAAGTATTACCGCGTTTGGGTGAGGTAGTGGCCAATATGGCAGAGCCAATGGTGGGTCAAGATGCGGTGGCTTTTTATCTACTTTCAGAGCAAGTATCCAAACAGATTAAAGTAGTGTTATCAGGGCAAGGCGCTGATGAAGCCTTTGCGGGGTATTTTTGGTATCCACACATGCAAGCCGAATCAGGCACTGAGATAGAGCGCTTTTCTAAGCATTATGTGGATCGACCTTATGAAGAGTATTTACAAACAGTTAATCAAAAGTATCACTCTGGCAACCATACTGAAGCTTGGTTGAATAAAGAGTTTGCCAAAGCCAATGCTGATGAGTTTATGGATAAGGTTTTTCGTACTGACATCACCCGTTTAGTGGTGGATGACCCTGTTAAACGCGTTGATAACATGACCATGGCTTGGGGCTTAGAAGCCCGCGTACCATTTATGGATTATCAATTGGTGGAGCATGCACTGAGCATTTCACCTAGTTTAAAGATGAGTGAAGATGGTAAACATCCACTTAAACAAATTTCCCGTGGTTTATTACCCGATAGTGTGATTGATCGCAAGAAGGGTTATTTTCCAATGCCGGCACTCAAATATGTACGCGGTGAGTTTTTAACTTTTATGGCAGATATTTTGAACTCCACCCAGTGTATTAATCGAGGCGTTTATAATCAAGATTTTGTACAAAAAGTGATTAATCAGCCAGAACACTATATGACAGCACTGAATGGATCCCGACTTTGGCATTTGGCATTGTTAGAATATTGGTTACAAATCAACATTGATGAATAAAATAATTATCTATACCGATGGCGGTTGTCGAGGTAATCCTGGCATTGGCGGTTGGGGTGCGTGGCTTCGATACGGCGATCATGATAAAAAACTCAAAGGTAGTGAAAAAGATACCACCAACAATCGAATGGAATTAACAGCAGCCATTAAAGCGTTAGAAGCCATCAAGTCAAGCACGATTGATATCGATTTATATACCGATTCTAAATATGTAATGAGTGGGATTAACGAGTGGATCAAGGGCTGGAAGTTAAGGGGTTGGAAGACCGCCAATAAAAAACCAGTGAAAAATGTTGATCTATGGCAAAAGCTTGATGAGGTCAACACTAGACATAATGTGCACTGGCATTGGATTAAAGGCCATAGTGGTGATGAAGGTAACGAAATGGCAGATTCCCTCGCTAACCAAGCAATGGATAAAATTTAGTAATTATCTTAAATTTTTATAGCTTATTTTTACTGTAATATATTCCATAGTTAAATTGCTATATTCCATAGTTAAATTGGTATATTCTAATATACAGATATATATGAAAAAACTTGTAATTGTATACTTAGCACGGTATAAGTAAGATTTTACGGCCCAAGTTAAACTAAAAATTAACTAACAACGAAGGAGAAAGAAAGTGAAAAAAATAATTGTGTTAATGAGTCTTGTATTGGGTCTTAACGTAAATTTGATGGCACACATGAGTGGTGAGAATATTACTCCTCTAGGAAATAGTGATTCAGAAAGTATGAAGCAAGTAATACGTGATGGTGCTAAATCTTTTTGTGAAGATTTAGATGATAACCAGCGTGAATTATGTGTCATGGATTTTTATACACAACATGATCTTGAAGAGGAGCCAAGCTGCGATTAACGACAAGGAATTTTTAGCTCTATCTTTTTATAAGGAAAGGGCTATAAATATGAACTCAATAATGAGTTTTTTTATATAAAAAAAAGGGGAAAGATATGAAACTTAAAACATTAGTAGTAAGTGCTGCATCAGTAGCATTATTAGCATCAACAATGGCAATTTCTGCGCCTGTAGGAATTACACCAACCATGATGGAAAGTGGAGGTATTTCACGTAACCAAGATAACAGTGCCACAATTCATCCGGCATTCACTAAAACATCACGTAAGTGTCCACCGTTTTGTATTCAGCCAACAGCACCATTTGCGCCTGCTAAAGTTGCTACAGTAACTGAATTAGATATGATTCAAGCGGCGAGTGATATTGCTGCTGGTAATTCGTCAGTAATGATAGTTGATGCACGTACACCAGTCTGGACGACAGCTAAAAGGGGTGGAACAATTCCACATGCAGTTAACATTCCATTTAACAAGCTTAATCAAAAAGCTTTAGATAAAGATCCTATGGCTGTTGTTGATATCTTAACCAATACATTTGGTGTTGTAGATATGGATGGTGTACTAGATTATAGTAATGCTAAAACTTTGTACTTATTTTGTAATGGTTCATGGTGTGGTCAATCACCTGCAGCAATTAAAGCATTGTTGAAGATTGGTTACCCTTCAAGCAAGCTTAATTACTACCGTGGTGGTATGAATGCTTGGCAGTCTTTAGGGCTAACAACAGTTGGTAAGTAATTTTTAACATGAAAAAAGACACTTGAATTTTTAAGTGTCTTTTCTTCTTCATAAGGAGAATATTATGAAAACTAAATTAATAGTATTGACAATAACTTCAACACTTGCCCTAGGCTCTCAAGCTGCATTTTTTGGTACAGGTCATAACTGGAACAATGGTAATAGTGCAGCTAAATCGGCTGGTAAGCCAGTTAATATTGCCCCAGGTGTAATGAATGTTGCAGGCATTTCACGTAATCAAGACAATGCTAATAAAATAAATCCTGATTTCGCTAGAACATCACGTCAGTGTCCACCGTTCTGTATTCAGCCAACTAATCCGTTTTCACCTTCGCAAGTTGAAATGGTGACTGAGTTAGATGTGATTTATGCAGCACGTGATGTTGCTGGTGGCGATACATCAGTATTGGTGGTTGATGCGCGCACACCGGGTTGGGTTAAGAAGGGTACGATTCCACATGCGATTAACGTTCCATATAATAAGATTAACTCAAAAGCCTTAGTAAAAGATCCTATGGCTGTTATAGATATTTTAACCAGTACGTTTGATGTTAAAGATATGGATGGCGTACTAGATTATAGTAATGCTAAAACTTTGTACTTATTTTGTAATGGTTCATGGTGTGGCCAATCACCTGCAGCGATTAGAGCATTACTGCAAATTGGCTATCCAGAAGAAAAACTTAAGTATTATCGTGGCGGTATGAACGATTGGCAGTCTTTAAGTTTGACAGTTAAGTAATTGGTTGTCAATTTTTTGAAAAAAGGGGCGTTAGTAGCGTCCATTTTTTTCGCCTTAACTTTATCCGCTATTGCTGATAATCGTGCCGATACTTGGTATCAGATTGGCTATGATTATTCCCAGCGTGGGCGTAATGCCGATGCTTTTAAGTGGATGTTAAAAGCTGCAAGTGCTGGACATGCTGCCGCACAAAACAATATTGGTCTTAGTTATTTACATGCTTTGGGTGCGACAAAAAATGAAAAAACTGCCTTTTCTTGGTTTGATAAGGCGGCCAAACAAGGCCTGCCTTATGCGCAAAGTGAGTTAGCCATGTTGTATTATGAAGGCACAGGCGTTGAGCAAGATACGCAAAAGGCGTATGATTGGTGGTTAAGTGCTGCAAAAAAAGAAGATGAATATGCACAATTCAATCTAGCCTCACTGTTTTTAGAGCAAAAAGACATTAAACAAGCTTATTATTGGTTTACTAGGGCAAGCAATAACAATCATCCTGATGCAAAAATCGCATTAGAAAAATTGAGGAAAAAATATGTTGAGTAAATTAATATTGGCAATTGGTTTGTCACTTTCGCAAATAACATATGCGCTACCTTTTAGCTTACCTGAGTTACCAAAATTTGGGGATTTTGATCCGAATAGTTTGAGACAATTCTTCAATGAATTCACCGATGCTAAGCCTGATTTTGAAAGAGAAACACGCATGATTAACGAGATTGAAGATTCTGTTATGGATGGCGATGTTGAGTATTTACCTTTAAAGAACGACAAAGAGGTTTTTAGCATTTACATGGAGCCGGATACCGATACACCTAAGGGCGGTGTGATTATCTTGCATTCTCGTGGTTATCACGCAAATTGGTCAAGTACAATTAAACCACTGAGAATCGGTTTGGCAGAAAAAGGCTGGCACACACTTTCAGTGCAAATGCCAGTATTAGATAAAAACGCCAAGTATTATGATTATGTGCCCATCTTCCCTTATGCGCATGAGCGTATTGATGCCGCATTGAGTTTTTACAAACAACGCGGTATTGATAATGTTGTTTTAATTGGTCATGGTTGTGGTGCGCATATGTCAATGAGTTATATTGACAAATATGGCGATGGAAAAATTTCAGCTTATATTGGTATTGGTATGGGTGCGACTGACTATAAGCAGAAAATTGTTAAACAGTTTCCATTAGACAAAATGCTAACACCTGTACTTGATGTATTTGCTGAGAATGATTTTCCAGGTGTGATTCGTTTATCTGAATCTAGGCAAAATTTGATGAAAGTTGCTGCTAATATTAAAAGCACACAAAAGGTGATTAAGGATGCAGGTCATTATTATAAGGAAAACGGTACAGCGCAAGCGTTAACCAATACCATTGACGCCTGGTTAAGTGGGCTAAGATAACATTATAGTGCTTGTAGGTAGTTCAGCTCTTTTTCAGAAAAACCAGCTAACTTTCTCGCTTCAATGTTAAACGGACCACGTAGCGACTCACCAATATGCTTCTGTATTAATTGATCAAAGGTTTGTATTGAATCCAGGCTTCGTTGTTGGCACAAAGTGTGATACCAAGTATTGCCGATTTTTACGTGACCAATTTCATCATTAAAGATAATATCTAACAACCCAACCATAGGTTTAAAGTTAGAATTTTCAAAACGTTTTTGAATTTTAGGTGTAGCATCTAACCCCCTAGCCTCTAATACGCGAGGCACTAATGCCATTCTAGCGAGTACATCATAGTCAGTTTCATGGGTCATTTTCCATAGACCATTGTGTGCGTCAAAATCACCATACTGATAGCCCAACTCAATAAGATAATTATTCAGTAGTTGGAAATGTTGTGACTCTTCAAAAGCGACCTTAATCCAATCTTGGTAGAAACCATTAGGCATGTCTTGAAATCGATACACAGCATCCAATGCTAAATTAATAGCGTTAAACTCAATATGACAAATAGCGTGAATAGTCTTAATAAATCCGAGGTCAGACTTATCTCTTTTAGGGATAGACTGAAATCTAACTAAGTTGGGTTTTTCTGGCCTACCCGGTGTTTTAACAGAGATGATAGGATACTTGGCCTGATAATTAAGATTTAACTGATCTTTAAACGTGTGAAGCTGGTTAACAAGTTTAATTTTATCAGTGACACTGCGACACATTAATGCATTAAATGCTAATTCAAAGGCGTTCATATTTTCCAATTTTAATACCGCCAAGTTTCCAATCACCAACCTGAGTACGAATGAGCCTGAGTGTTGGAAAGCCAACATGTGCTGTCATACGTCGAACTTGTCGATTTTTACCCTCAGTAATTTTTAGCTCAATCCAAGAGGTTGGAATGTCTTTTCTTACTCGTATCGGAGGGTTTCGATCCAAAATCCAGCCAGGCTCGTTGATAATTGTAGCTTCGGCAGGCTTAGTTAATCCTTCTTTAAGCGTCACACCACGACATATCTGTTCAATGGCCTTTAGTGTTATTTGCCCATCAACTTGAACAATATAGGTTTTTTCTTTATCAAATTTTGGGTGTGAAATCTTATGTTGTAGTTTTCCATCATCGGTAAGAATGACTAAGCCTTCTGAATCTTTGTCTAATCTCCCTGCAGGATAGATGTTTTTAATATCAATATAGTGAGACATATTTTTTTCTTCACCACTGAATTGGCACAATATACCAAAAGGCTTGTTAAACAGGACAATATTATTAGCCATAAATTTGCTTGGCTCGAGTGACAAACGCATCAAGCTGAGAGTTAGCAATAGAGGTAAAAATAGGGGCAATAGCCATATCAACAATTTTAGAAGAAAAGTTAAATTCTAATTCTAGCTCGACTTTACAAGCGCTATCGCTCAATACGCTAAATATCCATGCACCACTAAGATGGTTAAAAGGTCCATCTTTAAGTTGCATATCAATACGTTGATTGATTGTTAGGCTATTCACCGTGGTAAAAGTTTGGTTAAAAGCACTTTTTTTAATACTCACCGAAGCGCTAATCTCGCTATCAGTTTGATTTAAAATAGAGGCGGATGAGCACCAGTTGAGAAATTTAGGATAGTCATTAACTTTATTAACCAGTTGGTACATTTGTTCACAAGAGTAGGGCACAATCGCACTTTTAGAAATATGATGCATGGGTAATATCAATCAGTAACTATTATGGGTAAGAAATCCAAAAAATCTAAATCAAGTTCAAATACGATAGTCGTTAATAAAAAAGCACGACACGACTATTTTATCGAACAAAGCCTCGAAGCAGGCGTCTCTTTAGAAGGATGGGAAGTTAAAAGCCTGCGTGATAACAAAGTACACATCAAAGAAAGTTACGTTATTTTGAAAAATAATGAACTATTTTTATTCGGTGCACATATCTCACCTATGGCAAATGCATCGACCCATATCAACCCTGATCCGACACGAACTAGAAAATTATTATTAAATCGCTTAGAAATAAATCGAATTAAAGACAAAATTAACCAGAAAGGTGCAACCGTTGTTCCGCTTAAATTATATTGGGCAAGAGGTAGGGTTAAGCTTGAAATTGGCGTAGCTAAAGGAAAAAAAGACCATGATAAGCGTCAAGATATTAAGGCTAAAGACTGGCAGAGAGATAAGCAAAGAGCCATGAAAGAAAATAACAATTAAGATTATTTTTTCTATAATTTGTCTATATAGCTCAAAAATTTCCTTATAATTGAGTTTGCTGAATGTTGGAGGTTGGCAATAAACGATTTTTTGGTTTTAAATTTCTTACCTCCTTTCGTATTTAATCTTTAGCATTTGGTATTTTTAAATAAACCCTTAAGGAGAAGAAATGAACAAATCAGACTTAATTAATGCAATCGCATCAACAGCAAATCTTTCTAAAGCAGATGCAGGTCGTGCACTTAACGCAACAACAGATGCGATTACTAGCGCTATGGCTAGTGGTGATGGCGTGCAGTTAACAGGCTTTGGCTCTTTTGTTGTCAGAGATCGTGCAGCACGCACAGGCCGTAACCCACAAACAGGCGCATCTATTCAGATTGCAGCTTCTAAAGTGGCAGCTTTTAAAGCAGGTAAAGCATTAAAAGAAGCAGTAAATAACTGAGATTGTTGCTATTTTAATAAAAAGCACCTTCGGGTGTTTTTTTATGTCTGAAATAAAATTCGAATTAAGTTAAAATATCTACTATGTTTTATAAAAATTTTATGTTAGTAGCACAGCCTTGTCTGTGCTATTTTTGCTTATGAAAGACACCATTAATCTACTTAATCTTACTCAAGATGCTTTAAACAGTTTCTTTGCTGAATTAGGCGAAAAACCCTACCGCACTAAGCAATTCATGCAGTGGATTTATCACAAAAATCAGCTTGATTTTAATCAAATGTTAAATCTGAGTAAAGGCCTTAGAGAGCAATTAAGTCAAGTAGCAACTTTAGAATTACCTGCTATTGCTAAGCAAATTTTTTCACTAGATGGTGTGATTAAGTGGGTTATTGATTTAGGGGATGACAATCATATTGAAACTGTTTTTATTCCTGAAAAAGATCGTGGCACACTTTGTATTTCATCACAAGTTGGCTGTGCTTTAGCCTGTACTTTTTGCTCAACTGGTGCACAAGGCTTTAATCGTAATTTATCAACGGCCGAAATTATTGGTCAAGTTGTGGTTGCTCAACAATATTTAAGCAATAAAGGTAAACGTATTTCTAATGTGGTATTTATGGGTATGGGAGAGCCATTACTAAATGAAAAAGCAGTTTACGATGCTTGTGATTTGCTTTTAGATGACTTGGCTTTTGGTTTGTCACGACGAAAAGTGACTATCTCAACTTCAGGTGTTGTACCAGCATTATTGCGTATGGCAGATACAACACCTGTCAGTTTGGCCATTTCTCTGCATGCGCCAGATGATACTTTGCGTGATGAGTTAGTGCCAATTAATCAAAAATACCCCATTGATGAATTGATGGCTGCTTGTCAAAACTACCTGACTGCCGGCACTCAAGAGCGACATATTTTGTTTGAATATGTGATGTTGGAAGGGGTTAATGATAGTATTCGTCAAGCTAAGCAATTGGCAAAATTATTAAAAGGTGTCTCGGCTAAGGTTAATTTAATCCCCTTTAATCCTTTCCCAGAAAGTCAGTATAAGACTTCATCAACAGCTACAATTGAAGCCTTTCAGGATGTTTTATTTAATAATGGTATTCGTACAATGACTCGAAAAACTCGTGGTGATGATGTAGATGCGGCTTGTGGTCAATTAGCAGGAAAAGTAGTAGATAAAACCAAACGCACACAAGCATGATAGATGGAATTGATTATTACCCAAGACAAAAAAAAGGGAAATTAAAATTATGGATAGCCTTGTTATTGCTCGTTATGATTGCAGCTTATTTGTATTTTGATAATAAACAAAGTCCAGAAGAGCCTGAATCAATATTGATTGTGATTAGCAAGCCAGAAGCTCAAAGTGTTGTGAATACTATACCTATTGTCATTAAAGCATCTAAGATTAAGTCAAAACAACCTGAAATTTTAGAACATTTAGATGAAGTCATGGAAAACTACAATAAAAATAATCGATGAAACCAACGCACACTATTACAAGAAGAAAATCTAGACAAATTTTTGTAGGCGATGTTGCCATTGGTGGTGATGCACCAATTTCTGTACAAAGTATGACCAATACGAATACTTGTGATGTCGATGCGACACTTGCTCAAATTCAATCGATTGCAGATGCTGGTGCAGATTTGGTACGCATCTCAGTACCGACTATGGAGGCTGCAGAAGCTTTTAGAGAAATTAAAAAACGAGCCAGTATTCCACTGATTACTGATATTCATTTTGATTATAAAATCGCCCTTAAAGTGGCAGAATATGGTGCCGACTGTTTGCGTATTAACCCTGGGAATATTGGTCGAGCAGATCGAGTTCGAGAGGTGGTAGCATCAGCTAAAGATCATAATATCCCTATCAGAATTGGTGTGAATGCCGGCTCATTAGAAAAAGATTTACAGAAAAAATACACCGAGCCAACACCAGAGGCTATGGTCGAATCAGCCTTTAGACATATTGATATTTTAGACAAGCTTAATTTTGATAATTTTAAAATATCCCTCAAGGCCTCTGAAATATTCATGACCGTGTTTGCCTATAAACAATTGGCTTCACAGATTGACAATCCATTACACTTAGGCATTACAGAAGCGGGTTCATTACGCTCTGGCACAGTAAAGTCAGCAATCGGCTTAGGTTTATTACTTTCTGAAGGTATTGGTGACACGATTCGTGTGTCGTTAGCATCGGATCCAGTGGATGAAGTTAAAGTAGGTTTTGATATTTTAAAATCTCTGCATTTACGTAAGAAGGGCGTTAATCTCATTGCTTGCCCGTCTTGTTCACGTCAAAAGTTTGATGTAATTTCAGTGGTTAATGAGTTAGAAGCACGCCTTGAGGATATTGTTGATCCAATTGATGTAGCCGTGATTGGTTGTGTGGTTAATGGTCCAGGTGAAGCGAAAGCCGTTTCTGTAGGTCTAACAGGTGGCAGTCCAAACTTGCTTTATATCAATGGTAAAACACATTCTAAAATTGAGAATGCCAGCTTAGTAGATGAATTAGAAGCGCAAATACGTGCCCAAATTGAGAATCAACCAATCAACGATTAACTCTCTTATAAGCTTTAAATCGATAAATAAATTGAACACCCCAATAGCCAATAAAAGCACTGACAGTAGATACGACTAAGCAACCAACTAAGAAAGGCTGCCAAATAACACCCAACACTTCCCAAACGTAATCTAGTGACATGACAAAATCTTGTTGAACTTCTACGCCTAGTATCCAGGCGCCTAATTTATAGCATCCGTAGTAGATTGGTGGCATGGTGATTGGATTGGTAATCCATACTAAAGCTATTGATAAAGGTAGGTTTGCTGAGAAAATAACCGCACCAGGCGCTGCCAACAGCATTTGAAAAGGCACAGGAATGAAGGCACAGAATAAACCTACTGCGAATGCTTTAGAAATAGATCGCCTGTTAAAATTCCATAAACTTGCATCGTGTAAATGCTTAGATAACCAACCTAAATGTTTGTGATTTTTTAAAGTTTCCGGATTGGGACTTAATCGTTTAAGTGTTTTTTTCATGATTGTGCTGCTCGAATAATAGCATCTGCATCTAAGCCGTATAGAGTATATAACTCTTCTTGTGAGCCTTGTTCTGTAAAGATATCTGGCAGCCCTAACAAGGTGAGCGGTGTGTTGATTTTATGTGCATGTAATAATTCACTAACACCACTGCCAGCACCGCCTGTGATTGCGTTATCTTCAATTGTAATAAGTTGCGAGTGTGTTTTAGAAAGCTCTAAAATCAATTGTTCGTCCAGAGGCTTAATGAAACGCATATCAACGACAGTTGCATCTAGCTCTTCCCCTGCAATGAGCGCTTGATCAAGTGTTGTTCCAAAGGCAAAGACTGCGATTGTTTTGCCAATTCTAACAATATTAGCTTTGCCAATTTCTATTGTGTTGTCGCTAGTGTAATCTTTAATTAAAGAAGTGCCTCGAGGATAGCGCACACAAACCGGGCCATCAAGCTGATAAGCGCTATTTAGCATTTGATACATCTCAACGGCATTACTAGGTGCCATAATGATTAAATTAGGGATGCACCTTAAGAAGCTTAAATCAAAACTACCTGCGTGTGTTGCCCCATCGGCTCCCACCAAGCCAGCACGATCAATAGCAAACGTCACATTTAAATTTTGCAGTGCGATATCATGGATTAGCTGATCATAGCCTCGTTGTAAAAAAGTTGAGTAAATTGAAACCACCGGCTTTAAGCCTTGAGTGGCTAGACCACCTGCAAAAGTAATGGCGTGCTGTTCGGCGATACCCACATCAAAGTATTGGTCAGGAAACTTGACCTCGAATTCACTCATGCCTGAGCCGGTACACATGGCTGGGGTAATGGCCATTAATTTTGAATCATTAGTAGCGGTATCGAGTAACCATTGGCCAAAAACAGAACTATAACTTGGTAACGTGGAACTGTTACTTTCAGCAGGGGCGATACCGTGGAATTTGCAAGGGTCATTCTCTGCAGTTTTTAAGCCATAACCCTTTTTGGTAATAATGTGTAGTAGCCTTGGCATTTTGAGTTGCTTTAGATTTTGCAAGGTTTTAACCAGCATGGGTAAATCATGCCCATCAATAGGGCCAAAGTAATCCACACCTAATTCTTCGAACAAGGTACTTGGCAATACCATACCTTTAAGGTGCTCTTCTGAGCGTTTGGCAAATTTATGAATCATAGGCATTTTTTCTAAAAATCCTAAGGACTTAGATTTCATGGTGGAATACACCTTGCCAGAGATAAGCTTAGTTAGGTACTTATTCATCGCACCCACATTTTTAGAAATACTCATGTCATTATCATTCAGAATAATGAGTAAATCGGCGTCTGAATCACCTGCATGATTCAGCGCCTCAAATGACATGCCACCGGTCAACGCACCATCGCCAATAATTGCGATAGATTTATGATTAACTTGATTGATCTTGTTGCCAATGGCGATACCCAGCGCTGCACTGATTGAGGTGGATGAGTGCCCAGCACCAAACACATCATGTACACTTTCACTACGTTTGGTAAAGCCACTTAAACCGTCTTTTTTTCTTAGTGTGGGCATTTTATCTAAACGACCTGTGAGTATTTTGTGTGTATAAGACTGATGCCCCACATCAAACACGAAGCTATCATCAGGCGTGTCAAAAACATAATGCATGGCAACGGTTAATTCAACTGTACCAAGGTTAGGTGCAAGGTGGCCACCAGTTTTTTGAATATTTTCAATTAGAAACGCACGTATTTCATCCGCCAAGGATTGCAACTGGTCTAAATCCAGTTGTTTGATATCTTGTGGAGATTGAACAGAATCAAGCACGTAAAGAACGAATATTTAAAGAGTCTTATTATACGTGTTTGACCTATGTGTATTATTGGCAATGATTATATCGATACAGTAAAATAGTGATTTTTATTTAATAAAATTTTTTATGTTCACTGTTTGTGCTTTATATCAATTTGTGCGATTAGACGATTTTGAAGTGTTTCGCACGCCATTGCGTGAACTAATGGTTGAATTAAAGGTTAAAGGTACGATTCTTTTGGCTTTAGAAGGCTTAAATGGTACGATTTCAGGCTCAAAAGCATCTATTGATGGTGTTATCCAATTTTTGCAAGATGATGGTCGATTTGACAATTTAGAGATTAAATTTTCACACAGTGAAACCACCCCGTTTAAGCGATTAAAGGTCAAGATTAAAAAAGAAATTGTAACCTTGGGGGTTGAACATATTGATCCTCTATCTTCAGTAGGGACTTATATTGCTCCCCAGGATTGGAATACACTAATTAGTGATCCTGACGTGGTATTGATTGACACCCGTAATAATTATGAATACGAAATTGGTAGTTTTAAAGGTGCCATCAACCCCAATACCGAAACTTTTAGAGAGTTTCCAACTTATACTAAAGATAATTTAGAACAATATCGCGGTAAGAAAGTGGCGATGTTTTGTACGGGTGGAATTCGCTGTGAAAAATCAACAGCCTATTTAAAATCACAAGGTTTTGATACGGTTTATCATCTACATGGTGGTATTTTAAAATACTTAGAAGAAGTGGATGAAGATCAGAGTTTGTGGGAAGGCGAGTGTTTTGTGTTTGATGATCGTGTTGCTGTTAAGCATAACTTAGAGCAAGGTCAATACGACCAATGTCATGCTTGTCGTTATCCGATTACGCAGGAAGACAAACAACACCCTCATTATGAAAAAGGCGTTTCGTGCCCACGTTGCCATGGCTCACGTAGTGAAACTCAGGTCAGTCGTTATCGTGAAAGAGAGCGCCAGGTACAGCTGGCTAAAGCGCGTGGCGAAACTCATATTGGTGATCATGCCAATCAAATTATTGCAGCCAAAGTGAAGAAAAAATCCCTTAAAAAACAAAAATAATTACTTATGTTTACACGTCAAGATATTCCTCAGTTAAAGCAAGATCTTAGTATTCAAACCACATTGTTAGGTCATACGCTAACGCTTAAAACGCGATGGGGTGTGTTTAGTCCACGCGCGATTGATGATGGCACTTTACTATTAATGAAATATTTAGATATTGACGAGAGTGATAAGTGTTTAGACCTTGGCTGTGGCTATGGTCCAATTGGTTTAAGCGTTGCTAAGTCTTGCCCGCAGGGGGAAGTACACATGGTGGATAAAGATTTTGTCGCAGTTGAGTTATCAAATAACAACGCTAAACTCAATTATATTGATAATGCTAAAGCCTATTTATCTGATGCATTTTTGAGTGTGAATAAAGATAATTATTTTGATCAAGTCATCTCGAATGTGCCTGCCAAAGTCGGTAGAGAGCAGCTCAGTATTATTCTCTATGATGCTTATGATGCGCTCAAGCCTGGTGGAAAAATCACCTTTGTCACCATTAATGGCCTACGTAATTTTATTAAAGATAATTTTAAATCAGTGTTTGGCAATTATAAAAAACTCAAACAAGGGCAGAAGTATACAATTTCTCAAGCGATCAAACAATAGAATAATTGCGTAACAGGTAATAGAAGAGTAAAATATCGATTCATTAAGAATTAAACAGGAATGATATAATGGACATAATGGATAGAATTCAAGCCCAAGTAGACAGTGCACCAATCGTGCTTTATATGAAAGGTACACCTAAGTTTCCACAGTGTGGTTTTTCATCGACTGCTTCACAAACACTAGCATCAACTGGTGTTGAGTTTGCTTATATAAATATCTTTGATGATCAAGAGGTTATGCAGAACTTGCCAGCTTTCCAAGATTGGCCAACGTTTCCACAAATTTATTTCAATGCTGAGTTAATAGGCGGCGGTGACATTATTGTTGAGATGGCTGAAATGGGTACTTTACAGGCAGCCATGCAAGAAGCAACAGATAAGTTTAGTCAATAGTTTATCTCAGCTACAAGTTATACAACTTGTGGCCATGCTCTTTAAGCCAGCTTTTGCTGGCTTTATATTTTGGTAACATTGATTCAACCAATTGCCAAAAATCTTTAGAATGGTTTTTAATCTTTGTATGGGCGAGCTCATGCACAATCACATAGTCGATAACGCTCATTGGTGCCATAATAAGAAGGTAGTTAAGGTTGATGTTATTCACACTGCTACAAGAGCCCCATAAGGTTTTTTGCATTTTAAGGCGAACTTGTTGATAGTTAAGTTGATAAAGATCTGCATAATAATCTAACCTTGGTAGGGCGACCTTTTTAAAAGCAGTTTTATACCAAGTGTGAAAAGCTGAATAGCCATCACCTTTTAAACTAAAAACTTTGCCGTCAAAATCGAGTTTAGGCGTTTGCTCAGTATGATGAATTAGTGGATATTGATTGCCCAGATATAAAAACTGCTCACCTGGTGCATAAGCGGGCGTTTGTATTTGTTCTGATTGAACAGCGTGTTGTTTTTCCTCTATCCATTCAGTTTTATCAACAATGAAAGACTCTACTTCTTTAATAGTGAGTTTTTGTGGGCAGCGAATAATAAGCTCTGCATTGGTGTTGATTTGCAAACTCAATGTTTTGCGTTTAGATCGGATTAATTTATAATCAATCAATCCAAGCTCTGGCATTTTCAAACATTCTCATCCATGGGCTGCGCTCATCCCAGTCTTTTGCATGGTGTGAATTTTGTACTGTACGGAATACACGTTCAGGGTGAGGCATCATAATGGTTACCTGGCCAGAATCATTAGTAACGCCAGCAACGGCATTGTCTGAGCCGTTTGGATTATGTGGGTAAGTTTGTGTTAAATCACCTGCATGATCCACATATTGTAGTGCAATGTGCCGATCAGATTGATTGCCTTTAAAGATAGCACGGCCTTCACCATGAGCAATGGCAATTGGCATAATGGAACCCGCCATGTCTTTTAAGAAAATCGAATTTGACTCACTAATTTTAACCGAAGAAAAGCGTGCTTCAAATTGCTCTGAAACATTGCGATTAAAGCTAGGCCAATGGTTAGACCCGGGGATAATTTCACTTAAATTAGACATCATTTGGCAACCATTACAAATCCCGAGTGCGAAGCTGTCATCTCTGTCGAAGAAGGCTTGGAAGTTGTCTTTAGCTCTGGCATTGTACAAAATTGAGCTAGCCCAACCTCTACCAGCACCAAGTACATCACCGTAAGAGAAACCACCACAAGCCACCAATCCTTTGAAATCTGCCAATGAAATTCGACCTGATAAAATATCACTCATGTGCACGTCAACAGCTTCAAATTCTGCCTTGTTAAAGGCCGCTGCCATTTCTACTTGGCCGTTAATACCTTGTTCTCTTAATACGGCAATCTTTGGTTTGGCATTAGTGGTAATGTATGGCGCCGATAGCGATTGATTATGATCAAAACTAAGGTCAATTTTTAAACCTTTTGTGTCTTCTGTAATACTTGAAAATTCTTCTTCAGCACATTTAGGATTGTCACGCAGTTTGGCTATTTCATACGAAGTTGATGACCACAAAGATTGCAACTGTGTACGACCTTGCTTGAATAACACTTTACCGTCTGCATGAATTTGAATACTATCTGTATCATTAATACTAGCAATGTGACGTGTACAGTCGATTAAGCCAGCTGTTGCTAAAGCTTGTGTTACAGCGGCTTTGTTGCCATCGCTTACTTGAATAACACAGCCTAATTCTTCATTAAATAAATCAGTAATGTTTTGTTTGCTAGCTTGAATATCAAGACCACAATGTGAAGCAAAGGCCATTTCTAATAGTGTTGTTATTACACCACCATCGCTTCGGTCGTGATAGGCGCTGATTAATCCTTCTTTGTTGAGTTGGTTAATGACAGAGAAAAAGTTTTTAAACACTGGACCATCGTCAAGGTTTGGCGCAACATCACCAACTTGATTGTATACTTGTGCTAGGCATGAGCCACCCATTCTATTTTGTCCGAAGCCTAGGTCAATCAACCATAATTCAGATGCTTCTTCTGTATTTAATAAGGGTGTAATTTGTAATCTTGCATCGGGCGTTTTTGCAAAAGCAGTAATGATTAATGATAATGGTGCAGTGACTGCTTTGTCTTCGCCATTCTCAACCCAAGAGCATCTCATTGACATTGAATCTTTACCAACTGGGACCGTTAGGCCTAATTCTGGACATAAATCCATACCCACGCTTTTAACTGCTGCGAATAATTTGGCATCTTCACCCGGATGACCGCTGGCACTCATCCAATTAGCACTTAAGCTAATATGATGAATATCCTCAACATAACCACCCAACATATTGGTTAATGCCTCACCAATGGTCATTCTAGCAGCAGATTCTGCATTGACTAATGCCAGTGGTGTCTTTTCGCCCAATGACATTATCTCGCCTTGGTAGCCAACATAATCCGCTAATGAAATAGAACAATCAGCCACCGGCACTTGCCACGGACCCACAAATTGGTCACGAGCAACCATACCAGTAACACTTCGATCTCCAATCGTAATTAAGAAATTTTTGCTAGCAACGGTTGGTAGTTGCAAAATACGAGTAATTGCCTCATCAAGTTTGATATCACTAGTGTCAAGTGCATTAAGATTATCAACTGATGTTTGAGCATCAATATTGGTTTTTGGCGAGTTGCCAAGCAACACACTCATTGGCATCTCAATTGGATTGTTACCAAACAGCGAATCACTTAAAACCAATTCTTGCTCTTTGGTAGATTCACCAAGTACAGCGAATGGTGCGCGCTCACGCACACAAATACTGCTAAATAAATCTAGGTTAGAGGGGGCAATAGCAAGAACATAGCGCTCTTGAGATTCATTACACCAAATCTCAAGTGGCGACATTTGGTTGTCGTCATTAGGAATATTGCGTAATTCAAAACGACCACCACGACCTGAGTCATTCACTAATTCAGGTAGGCCATTTGATAATCCGCCAGCACCAATATCGTGAATTGAAATAATAGGATTGTCATTACCAAGATTAGTACAACGATCAATCACTTCTTGGGCGCGTCTTTCCATTTCAGGGTTAGCACGTTGTACAGAGGCAAAATCTAAGTCTTCACTTTGCTCACCACTTTTAACCGATGAAGCGGCGCCACCACCTAATCCAATCAGCATGGCTGGACCGCCAAGGACAATAATTTTACTACCAACCGGAATATCACCTTTTTGAATGTGTTGTTCTTGGATATGTCCTAAGCCACCTGCTAACATAATCGGCTTGTGATAACCACGCACTTCACCGTTCGGTGTTTGTTGTTCAAAAGTTCTAAAATAACCCAAGGTGTTTGGTCGGCCAAATTCATTATTAAACGCAGCAGCACCAATCGGACCTTCGAGCATGATATCGAGTGCTGAGACGATTTGATTAGGTTTGCCGTAATCAACTTCCCAAGGCTGTTGGGCGTTATTAATTTTAAGATTAGAGACACTAAAGCCACACAAGCCTACTTTAGGTTTTGAACCTTGGCCGGTAGCACCTTCATCACGAATCTCACCTCCAGAACCGGTTGCAGCACCGGGGTTCGGAGCAATTGCAGTAGGGTGGTTGTGAGTTTCAACTTTCATTAGGATTGCTCTGTGTTCTTTTGAGCTAATATATTTTCCATTTTCATCAGCATAAAAACGTTCACCTTCAAAACCTGCCATTACTGCAGAGTTATCTGAATAAACACTAAGTAAGCCTTCTGGATGTTTATGATAAGTATTGCGAATCATGGAGAACAAACTTTTGGCCTGCTTAACACCATCAATAGTCCAATCGGCATTGAATATTTTATGGCGACAATGTTCTGAGTTTGCCTGGGCAAACATCATCAGCTCAATATCGGTTGGGTTTCGCTCTAATTTTATAAAGCTTTCAACCAAGTAATCGATTTCACCATCACTGAGTGCTAAACCGAGCTCGATATTGGTTTTTTCTAAGGCTAATTTACCATTGGCTAGAATATCAACACTGGTGAAAGGTTGTGGTTCGAAATTATCAAACAGGGTGTGTGCATCATTAATAGAATCTAAAACTGATTCGGTCATTTTGTCCATAATCGCAGCCAACACTTGTGGTGAATTAGTAATTTTGGCATCAAAATGGTAAATAGTTGCGCGTTCAATACGGTTAATTTTGCCAATATCACATAAGTGTACAATATCGGTTGCCTTGGATGACCAAGGTGAAATAGTGCCTAATCTAGGCATAACAACAACACTAGATTGTGCTGAGTTAACCGACAACACTGGTGTGTAAGACAGTAAGTGATCAAGGTGGTTTGTTTCTATCTTTGTGAGTGCATCATTAAGGTCGGAAAAGTGAATAAATTCAGCTGCCAATAAGTTTAAACCAGGCTGTGCTTTTGATATTTTTACTTGTAAAGCTTTAGTTTTAAAAGAGCCAAGAGCGCTAATACCTTGATGGGTGTGAATCATAATTGCGCCATAACCTCATCTGAAATATCGGCATTGTGATATACCTCTTGTGTGTCATCAAGATCTTCTAATCGATCAATCAGTTTCATAAATTTTTCTGCATCACCTAGATTGAGTTCAACGCGAGTTGCAGGTTCCATGGTTACTTCAGCGTGACTTGCTTCAAGTCCTGCATCAGACAACGCGTCTTTCACCGTAAAGAAGTCTTCAGGAGTGGTGATTACATCAATAGAACCATCCTCATTAGTAATCACATCTTCTGCACCAGCATCTAGTGCTGCTTCCATAATTTGGTCTTCATCACCCGAGGCAAAATTAAGAAAACCTTGCTTGTTAAACAAGTAAGCCACTGAGCCATCTGTACCTAAGTTGCCGCCATGTTTAGAGAATGCGTGACGTACATCGGCCACCGTACGGTTACGATTATCCGTTAAGGTATCAACCATAATCGCAGTACCCCCTAAGCCGTAGCCTTCATAACGTACTTCATCGTAGTTTTCACCATCCAAATCACCAGAGCCACGTTTAACCGCGTTTTCGATGGTGTCGCGTTTCATGTTGGCAGCTAGGGCTTTATCAATCACCATACGTAGAGATGGGTTGTTTTCGATAACACCACCACCTGTTTTAGCAGCGATTACAATTTCTTTGATGAGCTTAGTAAATACCTTGCCACGCTTGGCATCTTGTGCACCTTTTCGGTGTTGAATGTTATGCCATTTAGAGTGTCCTGCCATGTTCGATATCTCCGAGAATATGAGTAATTGAGATTTTACCTTTTATGCAGTAAAGTCGAGTAATTTTTGTATGGATTCCTTTGCTTTTTTAGCAATATCTGAATTAATGAGTATTTCATTTTTTCCAGTTTTTAAAGTATCCAAGCAATTGTCCAAGGTGTTCATTGCCATCCATTCACAATGGGCGCAAGATTCACAGTCTGCACCTTCGCCCATAGTAGGGGCTTCAATCAGTTTTTTGTGTGGTGCAACTTCATGCATTTTGTGAAAAATACCATTATCAGTGGCCACAATAAAAGTAGATTCATCTCTGTCTTTAACCGCATTAATCAGTGCTGTGGTAGAGCCGACTACATCAGCTAGATCAACCACCGCCTGAGGAGATTCAGGGTGTACCAATACAGCTGCTTCAGGGTGTTTTTCCTTAAGCACTGCTAATGCATCTGCTTTAAAACGCTCATGTACGACACAAGAGCCTTGCCATAAAATCATGTCAGCACCTGTCTGTGTTTGTACGTAATGACCTAAATGCTTATCAGGCGCCCATAAAATCTTTTCACCTTGTTCGCTTAAATATTTAGCAACCTTTAGTGCACTACCCGAAGTTACCACCCAGTCTGCTCGTGCTTTAACTTGTGCAGAAGTGTTAGCATAAACTACCACTATTCGATCAGGATGCTCATCGCAAAAATCAGAAAATTCTTGAGCAGGGCAATCCTCATCTAAAGAACAAGTAGCACCTTCATCAAGTACTAGAATGGTTTTTTCAGGGGAAAGGATCTTAGCCGTTTCACCCATAAATTTAACACCTGCAACGATAATGGTATCCGCATCGCAGTTTTGTCCGAAGCGTGCCATTTCTAACGAATCAGAAACAAGGCCACCACTTTCTTCTGCCAGAGTTTGTAAATCACCACTGACATAATAATGTGCAACCAGCACAGCATTACGAGTCTTGAGTTCTGCCTTTATTTGATCTTGAATCGACATGTTGTTTTATTCAATCTTTTTCTGGCAGGCTTACTTTAATACTTAGCTCTCTTAATACTTTTCTTGGTACGCTAGTAGGTGCATCGGTTAACAAACAAGCAGCAGTTTGAGTTTTAGGGAAGGCAATCACTTCGCGAATCGAATCTGAACCGGTCATAATCATTACTAAACGATCTAAACCAAAAGCCATACCGCCATGAGGGGGGCAACCATATTCAAGTGCATCGAGAAAGAAGCCAAATTTATCCTTAGCTTCATCATCAGAAATACCCAATAGCTTTAATACCGTTTTCTGCATTTCAACTTGGTGAATACGGATAGAGCCACCACCCACTTCACTACCATTAATAACCAAGTCGTAAGCGCGCGAAAGCGCTGTATTAGCAGTTTTTTCTAGGGTTTTAGCATCTACACTTGGTGCTGTAAATGGATGGTGAATTGCATTTAAAGAGCCGTCATCATTGGCATCAAACATTGGGAAATCTACCACCCAAATTGGCGCCCATTCAGATTCAAATAAATCTAGATCTTTAGCTAGTTGTTCGCGTAAGTTACCTAACGCTTCATTCACAATTTTAGTTTTATCAGCGCCAAAGAAAATAATATCACCCGTTTGTGCGCCAGTCATCTCAATCACTTTGGCGGTTACATCATCGCCTAAGAATTTTAAAATTGGTGAAGCAGGGCCGTCTTCATTCAGTTTGATATAAGCTAAACCTTTGGCGCCATAAATACTGACGTATTTGGTGTATTTATCAATCTTCTTACGGCTGATGGTTGCACCGCCTGGTACGCGCAGTGCGGCAACTCGAGAGTCGTCATTACTTGCAGGACCTGAAAACACTTTAAAATCAACACCTTGCATCAACTTATCCATATCAGTAATTTGCATTGGAATACGCATATCTGGACGGTCAACACCGTACAAACTCATAGCATCTGCATAAGTAATGGTTGGGAATTTATCAGGTAAATTAACATCAATGACAGACTTAAACAAGCCACGTGTCATCTCCTCCATCATTGCCATGATTTCATCTTCACTCATAAATGAAGTTTCAACATCAAGCTGAGTAAATTCTGGCTGACGATCGGCACGTAAGTCCTCATCTCTAAAACACTTAACGATTTGATAGTAACGCTCAAAACCAGACATCATTAACAATTGTTTAAATAATTGTGGTGATTGCGGTAGCGCAAAAAATTCACCCGGATGAGTACGTGAAGGCACTAAATAATCACGTGCACCTTCTGGTGTAGCCTTGGTTAAGAAAGGTGTCTCAATATCTAAGAAATCGTTGCCGTCCATGAATTCACGCATAAAGCGTGTTACTTTTGAACGTAGGCGCAAGCGTTGTTGCATTTCATCACGACGTAAATCTAAATAACGATACTTAAGGCGAACTTCTTCTGAAGTGTCGGTTGAATCAATTTGGAAAGGAATCGGTTTAGAAGTGTTTAAGATTTCAATATTGGTTGCTACAATTTCAATCTCACCTGTGGCTAATTTCGGGTTGACTAAACCTTCACCTCTAGCAATAACTTGGCCAGTGATTTTTAAGACAAATTCATTACGAATAGACTCGGCCAGTGCAAAATCAGCATTATCAGGGTTAATCACAATTTGAACAATGCCACGCTTATCACGCATGTCTAAGAAGATCACCCCACCATGATCACGACGACGATTTACCCAACCACATATTTCAACTGTTTGATCGATATTGTCTTTACTTAGTTCACCGCAATAATGTGTTCTCATAATTTACCCTTACTTTTAGTTAGTCTTTGTTTGATTTGGTACAACAACACCGGTAGAAATAATCAGTTTAAATGCCTCGTCAACACTCATATCAAGCTCAATCACGTCATCTTTAGGTAACATGATGAAAAAGCCAGAAGTTGGATTAGGCGTTGTTGGCACGTAAATATTGATAATTTCTTCACCAATTTTTTTCTCAACTTCACCACGGTAGTTACCTGTTTGAAAGGCGATAGTCCACATGCCTCGACGTGGGTATTCAACTAGTACTGCTTTTTTGAAACTATCACCAGAAGTGCTTAAAATCGAATCTGACAGTTGTTTTAGTGCTTTATAGATGCCTCTGAAACCAGGGATTCTGTTAAGAAATTTTTCCCATAGTTCGAGTAGCTTTCGACCAATGAAATTACTCACTAAAGCGCCAGTAATAACAATCACTAAGACCACCCAAACAATACCAGAACCAGGAATCGTATTGCCTAAGTTAAATAGTGTTTCAGGTAAATATTCAGGCGGAACAATGTCATTAACCAATTCTAAAAAGAATTTAATAACGACAATAGTTAACCCTAATGGAATCCAAAAAAGTAAGCCAGAGATAAAATAGTTTCTTAGGTTTTTCAACGCTTAGTTACTTAACAATAAAAGCATTATTTTATCACAATGGATAAGGCTTTATATTGACTCCTCATCTCTAAGTGTGAGGATTTCATAGCCATCTTCAGTGACTAAAATGGTGTGCTCCCATTGTGCAGAAAGTGAACGATCTTTAGTGGTAACAGTCCAGCCATCGACCTTAGAAGTAGCCACTTCAAAACTACCTAGATTTACCATTGGCTCAATAGTGAAGATCATGCCGGCTTCTAGAACTGGACTTTTATCAACACTACCATCATCGTAATGAATCACTTGTGGTTCTGTGTGAAACTCTGAACCAATACCATGGCCACAATAATCACGCACCACAGAGCAATTGTTTTGGGTTGTATGTGTACCAATCGCTTTGCCAATTTCACCCAAGTGAACACCTGGCTTTACTTTTTTAATACCAATATATAAACATTCTTGTGCGATTCTACAAATGCGTTGAGCCTTAACACTTGACTTGCCAATAATGAACATTTTTGAAGTGTCACCGTGAAACCCATCTTTAATCACGGTAATATCGATATTAACAATATCTCCTTTTTTTAGTTTTTTATCACCAGGGATACCGTGACACACCACATTATTAACACTGGTGCAAATTGATTTTGGAAAGCCATGATAGTTCAATGGTGCAGGAATAGCATCTTGCATATTGATAATAAATTCATGACAAATTTTGTTTAACTCATCAGTAGTGATACCAGCTTTTACCTTTGGCGTAATCATATCAAGTACATCGGCAGCTAAGCGCCCAGCAATGCGCATTTTTTCAATTTCGTCTGCTGATTTAATATCGACAGCCATTGTTATTTGTTTTGAATTCTAGCAATACGTTTTTTAAGTGGCGGATGCGTAGCAAATAATTCACCACCAATTCCAAACATCATAGCATGAGCATATTCTTTAGATTCAGGGTTTTCCATTTTGCTTGATTTTCCACCATTTTCCAGTACTTCAAAGGCTTGTACTAGACCTTCAGGGTGGCGAGTAAATTGCACAGCACTAGCATCGGCTAAGTATTCTCTTTGTCTACTCATTGCAGCTTGTAATATTCTACCCATCCATACCGTTAGTGCACCGATAATAGCGATAATTGCAGCCATTACAAACATAACTAATTTAGCACGCCCATCCATTCTACGATTATAAATGGCATTATAAAAGATAAATCTTGCTAAAAAGAATAGGGCGGTAAATCCAAAAACAAAGGCGGATATCTGAATATTGAGTTTGATATCCTGATTAGTAATATGCCCTATTTCATGAGCAATAACACCTGAAAGTTCGCTACGGTTGAAATTATCTAATGCACCTTGTGTAATAGCAACTATGGCATTTTCGCTAGATTTTCCAGCAGCAAAAGCGTTTATACCCTGTTCTGGAATAAGATATAAACTAGGGGTGGGTATGCTGGCCGCCAAGGCTTGTTCGGCAACAATATTTAAAGCTTGTTTTCGATCTAAAGAATTATCACTATCTTCATTTATTAGTATGCCACCAAAGGCGACTGCAACTTTATGCCCATCAGATTTTTTGATAAAGCCAAACACCGTGGTTAAGCCTTGAATAATAAAGGCGATTGTAGAAAATCCAATTAAAACTTGAATTTGTTCACTGTTGAAAGCACGCAAGTTGCTGGCAAAGAACTTTTCTCCAAAACTATATTGTTCATAACCAGGCTGATAAAATTCAGCTAAATTAAGCCCAACTACAAAAGTCCAGCCGATCAAAAAAGAAGAAACCAGTAGTAATAAAATATATAAGGACCAGATGATTCGGCTATTTTTCTTAGCACGATCTTGGTGTTCTCTAAAATCCATATTTATTTAAATAAGTCTTTTGGTGCTTCGTTGAGTTGTTCAATGCTTTCGCTAAATTCTAAATTTTGTGCATCTACACCAAAGCCAAACATTCCTGAAAAAACAACATTAGGAAATGATTTTTTATATTCGTTAAATTTTTGTACTAAATCGTTATATCCTTGTCGTGCTGCTGCAATTCTATTTTCTGTGGTGGTCATTTCTTCACTTAATTGCATCATATTTTCACTGGCTTTTAACTCAGGATAATCTTCCATTTTAAGATTAAAACCACCCATTGCACTTTCTAATGCTACTTGTGAGCTTGCCAGTGTCGCCATTGCGCTTGCGTCACCTGGATTTTTTTCAGCTATTTGAGTTGCATTTAATAAGCCAGATCTTGCTTGTGTCACTGCCATTAGTGTTTCTTTTTCGTGCTCCATGTATTTTTTAGCTGCATCAACCAAATTGCCAATTAAATCCAAGCGTCGTTTAAGTTGCACTGAGATTTGCTCAAAACCATTTTGGTATTGAGTTTTGTAAGAAATGAGTTTATTGTAAATACTAACAATCCAAGTAATAACAATGATAACTATTAAAATAGTTACCCAGTTTTGCATAATAAAATCCATAATTTACCCCTGCATGTTTGTTTTAATTTAAAAAATTAATTATAAACGACGATTGTTACTTTTTATACAAATATAAAAACGAGACAGATTTAATTCGATTGGGTTACAATAAAATTAATGATTAAGTATTTTTTAATGTTATTTTTGTTATTTTTTGGCTATGGTCATCAGAGCTCTGAGCAGAGTGTGGTTGGCAATGATATAGATGTTTCGATAGTACAAGAACACAAACACCCAGCTAACCCTGAAGAACCTCCTATTTGTGAAGACCTAACCATTGCTGAATGTTTAGAAATTATCATTCCTCTACTTTGGGAACGAGAAGTTGAGCGTGATTGTGAATGAGAATTAAAGAATAAATTATTACTTTGTTATTAATTATTGGTAGCGCAACAATTTCATTTCCGTTGTGGGCGTATTCTGATCCTATCATTGACTCCCATCAACATTCAAAACAAGAATTGGACGATTTTTTTTACCCAGGTTAAATCTGCTAATGTAGAGAAAGTCATAGTAATGAGCACACCTAAATAGCTATAAAAGTGAAAGATGGCAAAGAACCAAAGAGGTTATAAAATTTACCACAGAGAGTAATCATTCAATATTTTTATGTGCTGCCGATTTTATTGGGTTTCTTTATAGAGATGATTTGGAGATGGCTAATAAAGAATTAAACATCTTAAAACAGCAGATTAAAAATGGAGATTGCAAGGGTATTGGCGAGGTTGGTTTAAGACATTATGATAAACGCGCCAAACTAGATGGTAGAGGTAGTCAATCAAAAGTATGGATGGATTTAAATCATCCAATGATATTAGATATGTTATTACTTGCTAATCAATATAGCTTACCAATTATCTTTCATATAGAGCCCGTATACAGCGTGACAGGGGAGAATTATATTCGCGAGGTTAAGGCTTGGTATAAGGATAAATGCTTAACATGTCCAAAAGTCACTTTCATTGCCACACACAGGAATGATGCCACCAAAAGATTTAGAAGATATATTTACAAGTTGTAATAACGTTGTTGCTGATTTTAAATTTATACATAGTAAGGGTTCGGCACGAGGTTTTCATGATCTTTATCCAATCAATAGTTTTGATGCAGAAATTTTTCATTTAGGTGTGATTCTGATTCACAGTCATTGGATTGATATGATGAATCGTTTTTCTGATAGATTTTTATTTGGATCAGACTGGAAATATGGCAGACGTGGTTATTTTGAAGATTATGAAGATCACATTGAAATGGTCAGAGATTTAGTTGAGTCTTTAGATCCATCCACACAACAAAAAGTCATGTATGAAAATGTTAAAAATTTTTTTAATCTAGACTAATTTTTTTCGTATCTGCTAGTTCAATCTCAATTTCTTCCTTGCTAATAGGGCATTGAAACTGTAAACGTATAGCCTGTAATTGTAAATCTTCCGGGTAATTTTTATCCGCATTGCCATGTAGCCTGTCGCCGATAATAGGGTAATCAACACTACTTAGGTGCTTTCTGATTTGGTGCTTTCTGCCGGTTTCGATGTCGATTTTTAACAGTGATTTATTGCCTGCGGCCCTTAATAAAGTTACATGACTAATCGCATGCTTACCATCAATATTTTCTTCAATTCTTAGAGTTTTATCCTGAAATTTACCCTCAACAATAGCCAGATAAGTTTTTTTAATTTTCCTGTCGGCGAATAATTCAGATAATTCGCGTGCCGCTTGTTTAGTATGAGCTATTATCATAAGCCCACTGGTAGCGCGATCGAGTCGATGTACTAAAAAAGTTTGTCGATCTAATGATTTCTCAACCAATCGTGTTAGTGCACAATGATCCCCCCACTTTGATCCTTGAGCAAACACACCAGCGGGTTTGAGCCAAACACTATAGCCTTTTTTATCAAGTAGCAACTCGGGCTTGGTAGGAGTAGATGATAAAATTTTTTCATTGAAATAAATAAAAACCTCATCATCAACTTTAAGTGGCTTTTTTACACGACGAACGCGATTAGTTTTCTTGCCAGTTTTTAACCAAACACAGCCTTTATCTAGGGCTGACTTAAGCACTTGTTTGGAGAGTGAAGTGGCATCAGCCAATACATTAATCAACAAAGCTTGATTAGTTTGGTTGATAATTTTTTGTTCAATGATTCGTTGCATAAAATTTATTTTAATGTTAAAGCCATTTAAAATAACACTGATGAACATAATACGACGTTTTTTATTTAAAGATCTGGATATACGCGGCCAACACTTGTCTATCAACCAAGCTTGGCGGGCAATGATTAAGGATCGTGGTTACTCCAAACAAGTGAGGCAACTGTTTGGTGAGTTAAGTGCTTTGGCAATCATGCTTGCAAATGGCATGAAGCATAAAGGTAAGATTACCATGCAAGTCCAAGGCAATGGTATTGTTAGTTTGTTGTTGGCTGAGGTCACCCATGATTTACAAATACGGGGCATGGTTAGAGCCAATGGCGCTATTGCAGATGATAGTAGTTTTGACCAAATATTGGGTGAGGGGCAAATTGTGGTTACTTTATATAACGCACAAACTAAACATAGTTTTCAGTCACTCGTTCCTAGAAATCCAAAAGGCTTGATACAAACTTTTGAGGATTATTTTGCTCAATCAGAGCAACTCGACTCTAAACTTTGGGTGTCATCAACACAGGATAATTTATCCGCCATGTTGGTTCAAAAGATGCCAGTTTCGAAATCATACGATGAAGAGGACTGGCATCGAATCACAGCATTGTCTAGTACAATTACTAAGTCAGAGTTGTGTGATTTAGATGCTGAACAATTATTGCATCGCCTTTTTCATGAAGAGACTGTTGAGTTATTTGAAGACAATATTATTGATTACGAGTGCCAGCAAGATCGCCATCGATTTGAGAAAATTATTTTTGACTTAGGCGAGCAAGATGCGAGAGATTTATTGCAAGAGAAGGGTGAAATATCCATTCACAATGAAATTTGTAACGAGCACTTGTTTTTTAATGAACAAGATTTAGATCGTATTTTTGCTAAAGATTAATATTTGGTCTTAACACCATATACGGCTAATTTTTTAACACGCATATTAAAGATCATAGTTTCACGAGGGGTTTTGGCGCTCTTGTAAGCTTCGCTAATCCAGCTTTCTGCTTGTTTAGGGTTTTTCCTAGTACCCTGCCCAATCGCATGCATTAAGCCTAGATTAAATTGCGCAACACTGTGGCCATTATTAGCAGCTAAGTTGTACCAAATTAGCGCATTTTTAAATTTTCTGTCAGGCTTCATACCTGATTGAAACATCTTGGCAATTTGAAACTGTGCTTCGACATTGCCTTTATCGGCCTCTATTTTAAATGCTTGATAGCCTTGCTCGTATTGCCTGCTTTTGATTGCTGACAGGCCTTCCTCCATGCTAGCAAAGCTTAGCTGAATAAATAGTATGTTGATTAAAGTAAATAATAAGATTTTTGACATAATTAGACTGTGATTAGTTTGTATTTATTTGTTTGGTATTTTATCTGAAATATATAGTCGTGCAATTTTATGTTCATGCTATTAAAATAGTAATTTTTAAATAAAATGGGAAGTGTTATGTATTCCAAAGGTCAACCATATGTTATTGATGTTGCTGCAGGAGAAACTAAATATATTTGTCAGTGCGGTAAAACCAGTACGCCACCTTATTGCGATGGGTCACATAAAGGTAGCGACAACGAGCCGTTAGAATATACTGCTAGTGGTGATGAACAGTTATATATCTGTGGGTGTGGAAAGACATCTGACAAGCCTTTTTGTGATGGTTCGCATAATAACTAATTTCTAGGCATTGTCTGATATAGGCGAGGCTAAATATCAAACCAAATTCCAATTAAAAATACGGTAAGAAAATGAAAATATTAATAAGAAACCTTCCTCGCACACTTTTAGAAGATGGACTTAAAGAATTGTTTAAAGCTTATGGTGATGTGCAATCTTGCACTTTGATTTTAGATAAAACAACAGGTAAATCTAAAGGCTTTGGCTTTGTCGAAATTTCAAAAGTTGGTAATGCAAAAGCAGCAATACAAGCACTCAATGGAAAGTCTATTGATGGTAACAAAATTAGAGTTAAAAAAGCAGATCCTAAAAATGACGCCAAATAGTTAAGAGAGGTGACTCCGACTTTAGAGCAAACAAGTAAAAAGCGTCATCAAGACCCGCTTCATGGTGTGACACTTAAAACGATTGTCACTGAGTTAACGGAGTATTTTGGCTGGGAGGGGTTAAGTAATCGTATTGATATAAAATGCTTCAAGATAAATCCTAGTATTAATTCCAGCTTAAAATTTTTGCGAAAAACTCCATGGGCAAGGCAAAAAGTTGAAGATCTATATTTAAAAATTGTGTCTTAGGTCGTCATATTTTAGAAGTGAGGTCGACAGGGGAAACAGAGTTAGATGTGAAATTAGTTATTTTTGGAAGTTATTCCAATTCTTTATTTTCTTTAAACATCTGACCTGCAATTGAATTAAGCCTATTGTTGCAACAAAATATCCTGAATTTACATCTAATCTTGCCCATCCATTGCCATTCTCTAAGACCCAATATCTCTTTCCATTAAGATTATTTACCTCTCTATATAATCCAAATTCAGGAACTTTTAATGCACGACTTTTAATATTAATCTTTTCCCAATACGAATCAGAACTCCAGGCTTTATCAAAAAAAACGTTGAAAGGTTGATTTAAGAAATCAATCTTATCTCCAATACAGGTCAGCTGAAGATTCTCATTAGAGGGGTTTCTGGGTAACGTTCCAATTAATTTATTTCTTTCTACGTAAATAAAACTATAAGGAGCATCGTCATCAGTAGTGGCTTGTGCTGAAACTGCTATAAGTAGTGTTAATAGTAATGTTTTTAGTTTCATAAGAGTAATTGTAGCTCAATATGACAATCTACTTAGATAGAATTTCCAACTCACCCCTTTTAGAAGTGAGGTCGGCAGGGGGAAACTGGGTTAGATGTGAGGTTTAGTAATTACTTTAGATTCCAAAGTCTCTCAGCATTGCCGTGGGCAATAGCGTGTGCAACATCTTTAGGTAATTCTTTTAATGCACTGTTCCAATATTCCATTTACGTGTTATAACGCCCTTCTTGCCAATGATAATCCCAAACATTATCCAATGCAAAAATAAACCTCTCTGGATATTTAACGAATGCATCTTTCCAGCTATCTTTAAAGTTATATCCATTAAAAATATTCACCCAAATTTTGCCGTGAATAGGGGTTGTATGTGCAGTTGTAAAATAAATGTTAGGATACTCGGTGATTAATTTCAGTACATCAGACACTTATAAACCTCCCCCCCATATGCATCAGAATGAATGGGTGGTTTGGATGGTTTGTCAATAAGTTTTTCAACTGGTTAAAGTACTTATCTTTAGTGTACTCATCTTGAATTTCTGGAGAGATTAAACCCAATTTTAATGCACGAAACTCAATATGAAAAACAACAGGCCACTTATTATTAATAGAATCATCTAGTTTAATAACAAATCGAACAGCTTCACGTCTAGTGGCAAAGGTTTTAGTTATTGGTTTTAACCCAGGTGGGTGGATAAATACACGATAAGTAACACCTTTCTTTCTTTGAACCTTTTGTATGTAAGCCATAGCAATCTCCACAAACTGCACGCAAAACTGCACGCAAAGAGGGTTTATCGACTTTGAATTTAGTTAAGAAAAGGATGAAACCCTTTGAAACAAAGGGTTAAATATGGGGCGAGAAACGGGGATTGAACCCGCGACAACCGGAATCACAATCCGGGGCTCTACCAACTGAGCTATTCCCGCCATAAACTTTAAATGGTACGCCCAACACGATTCGAACGTGTGACCTACGGCTTAGAAGGCCGTTGCTCTATCCAGCTGAGCTATGGGCGCAAAACTGTTGCGCTCTAAAGCAATGTACAGTATTTATTTAATGGTCGGAGTGGAGAGATTTGAACTCCCGACCACCTGGTCCCAAACCAGATACGCTACCAAACTGCGCTACACTCCGAAAAAAAGATAATTATACTTTGTTAAGTACCTTAGTCAATGCTTAATTCATCCCAAATGCTATCAATCTTATCGATGACTGACTGATCCATAGTGATAGATTCACCCCATTCTCGATTAGTTTCACCTGGGAGCTTGTTGGTGGCATCAATACCCATTTTCGAACCTAGGCCAGACACAGGTGAGGCAAAATCAAGATAGTCAATCGGTGTATTGTCAATTAAGGTAGTGTCACGTATTGGATCAACTCGGGTGGAAATTGCCCAAATCACTTCTTTCCAGTTTTTTACATCAATGTCATCATCCACCACAATCACAAACTTAGTATACATAAATTGACGCAGGAATGACCAGACACCCATCATCACACGTTTAGCATGACCAGGGTATTGCTTTTTCATGCTAACAATGGCCATACGATAAGAGCAGGCTTCTGGTGGTAAGTAGAAATCTACTATTTCTGGGAATTGCTGTTGTAGTAGTGGTACAAACACTTCGTTCAGTGCTACACCTAATACTGCAGGCTCATCAATGGGTTTACCTGTGTAAGTGGAATGATAAATCGGATTTTTTCTGTGAGTGATTCTCTCAACGGTAAATACAGGAAATTGTTCTACTTCGTTGTAATAACCAGTGTGATCGCCAAACGGGCCTTCGTCTGCCATCTCTCCTGGGTTAAGCACACCTTCTAGAATAATTTCTGCATTTTCTGGTACCTGAAGGTCGTTGCCTAAGCATGAGCAAACTTTAGTCTTTTTGCCACGTAGTAAACCTGCAAAGGCGTATTCACTCAAACTATCAGGGATCGGGGTAACGGCAGCTAATGTGGTGGCTGGATCAGCGCCTAGGGCTACTGCAATCGGAAAAGGTTTACCAGGATTTTTCTCACACCAATCTTTAAAATCAAGTGCACCACCACGATGTGATAGCCAGCGCATGATTAGTTTATTTTTACCGATCACTTGTTGACGATAAATGCCTAAATTTTGGCGTTTTTTCAGCGGACCTTTGGTGATAGTTAAGCCCCAAGTTATGAGTGGGGCGACGTCTTTTGGCCAGCAAGTTTGAATTGGAAATTTGGATAAATCAACTTCATCACCTTCAATCACCACTTCTTGACATTGACCTTTTTTAACCGATTTAACCGGCATGTTTAATACTTGCTTGAGTACAGGTAGTTTTTCAATGGCATCTTTTAATCCTTTGGGTGGCTCAGGTTGTTTGAGCTTGGCCAATAGTTTGCCTAAATCTCGTAAGGAGGCCAAATCTTCTTTTCCCATAGCCATTGCCACACGTCGTGTAGTACCAAACAAATTGGCAAGTACTGGTATGTCAGACCCGTTAACGTTTTCAAATAATAACGCAGGGCCTTCTTTATCTATGGTACGACGACATATCTCTGTAATTTCAAGGTGGGCGTCAACTGGTGTTGATATGCGCTTGAGTTCGCCTTGTTTTTCTAATTCTTTAATAAATTCACGTAAGTCTTGATATTGCATATTATTTGAAGTAAGTGTTGTGAGCCTCAAGTTCAGCTTCGTTGGCCAATATTATTTTAATTTTAGCACGCGCATCATCCACTCTGATAATTGCACTTGCTTTAGTTTTTTCATCGTCGTTGTTATTATTATCACTAAACAAGGTTGATTGACCACCAGTCATTGATAGGTAAACTTGTGCCAGAATCTGTGCATCGAGAAGTGCGCCATGTACAGTACGCGCACTGGCATCAATCTCAAAACGACGACAAAGCGCATCTAAGTTATGCATAGTGCCTGGGCGTTGTTGCTTAGAAAGCTCTAATGAATCAATAATCGTACAATTGTCTTCAATACGTTGATCAACACCCATGAGTTTTAGCTCGTGATTTAAAAAACCTAAGTCAAACGGTGCGTTGTGAATAATCAAGGTTGCGCCTTCAACATATTCTAAAAAGATCGGAAGAGCACACGTCTGAACTCCAGTCACAAGCCTATCTCGTATGCCGTCTTCTGCTTGAAAAAAAAAAACACACCCACCACCCCCCCACCCC
>CALCCK010000061.1 GCA_937899995.1 uncultured Gammaproteobacteria bacterium | reverse complement strand
AAATGTTTGTACAATACTTATGGAAAATTCTCATGCTTGAAAAAACCTTTACTGAAAAATCCTACACTTTAGAGATTCTCTATCATATCGGCACCTATGAAAACTCAATCCATTTTATTTTTGATCATGCTTCTAAAACCTGTGCGATTGTTGACCCTGCCTGGAATGCAGATTTATTCATTCAAAAAATTACTGACAAAGGCTATACACTTACCGATATTTGGATAACCCATTGGCACAATGATCATATCAATGCTGTCGATGAAATTGCTGAAAAGACCGGCGCTAAAATCACCGTCGGTGTTAATGAGACACGCTACTTGCACCTTAGACATGCAGTGACAACGGTTGATGACAACGACACGGTTACTTTAGGTGATACTAAAGCCACTATTATCAACACCCCTGGGCACACGGCTGGTGGTATTTGCTATTTATTGGATGGTCATCTGATTGCCGGTGATAGTTTGTTTGTGTATGGCGCAGGACACTGTGCCATGCCGGGTGCTGACGCAAGTGTGTTATTCCATTCAATGCAAAAATTTAAGCAGATAGGGGATGAGGTATTGTTGCATTGTGGACATGATTATGGATCAGAGATCACCACCACCATGGCACAACAAAAATCAGGCAACCCGTTTTTAATGATTGACAATAAAGACGATTTTGTGCGTTATCGTAATCATATTCATGATGGTTCGCGCACTTATCCAATGCAGCCGGTGAGCCAGCAAGCCCTTGATGCCCTGTTATGATTGGTTTTTTTGGCGGATCATTTGATCCTGTTCATTTTGGTCATTTAAAAAATGCAGTTTCACTAAAAAATACACTTGACCTGTCTGAGTTATTTTTAATGCCTTGTGCAGCACCTGTGCACAAAAATGGACTTAACTTTTCTAATGATCAACGCCTTGAAATGTTGCAATTAGCGACTCAAGAATTTAATGAACTGTCAATTGATTTTCGCGAAATTAACCGAGATAGCGCTTCTTATACCATTGAATCTTTGATTGATATTAAACGCGAATATCCTGACACGCCTATTTGTTTGATTGTTGGTATGGACAGCTTTATCAACTTACACACCTGGAAAAATTATCAAGACTTTCACCAACATGTACACCTTGTAGTGATTGCACGCCCAGGTCACCAAGCACCAAGCGTATCTCATTCATTTATACTAACCCAGGCTGTGGCTGAACTGCACGATCAAACTGCAGGTTTGCTGTATTTTGCCAATACTGAACTGCTTGATATTTCTTCTAGTGATATTCACTGTAAAATGGGTACGCAACAAAGTTTATCTGGCCTATTGCCAGAGTCCATTATTCACTACCTACAACACTTATGAAATTAGAAGAGCAACTCAAAGTCGTTACTGACACCATTGAAGAATTAAAAGGCGAAAATATTATTACCTTAAAGGTATTAGAGCAAAGCGCTGATATTGAAGCTATCATTGTCGCCACAGGGCGATCCACACAGCATGTGCGTGGTATTGCCAACAACATTAAGATTGAAGCCAAGCGCTTAGGTATGAAAGTTGTCGGTATTGAAGGCACAGAAACAGGCCACTGGGTACTGGTTGATTTGGCTGAAGTGGTTGTGCACGTGATGACAGAAAAAACCCGAGAATTCTACAAACTCGAAAAACTTTGGTCTGGTGCTGAGAGTTCTGAGAGTTCTGAGAGTTCTGAGAGTTCTGAGAGTTCTGAGAGTTCTGACGACTAGTTTAGATGAAAATTAAGCTGATTGCGATTGGAAAAAAAATGCCAGACTGGATACAGACTGGTATCAATCATTACCAAAAGCAATTACCCGCCTCGCTTAACTTTGAATTAATTACGCTTGAAGCGCAAAAACGCAAAGGTAAAAATATTGAGCAAATTAAAGCCTTAGAAGGCGAACTACTAATAAAGGCCACACAAGGGCTAAACTTAGTCATTGCCTTTGATGAAAAGGGCAAGCAACATACCACCAAAGACATTGCCAAAAACATGGAAAATTGGCAACAAAATGGTGACAATATAGCCCTGTTAATTGGTGGTGCAGACGGGCTATCTGCTGCCTGTAAACAACACGCTAATCAACTATGGGGCTTATCAAACTTAACCTTGCCACACTCCATGGCGCGCTTACTAGCCGTTGAGCAAATTTACCGTGCGCATTCATTATTAACCAATCATCCATACCATAGGGAATAACCATGAAATTAGAACTCATTAGCTTTAAACTTTGCCCGTTTGTTCAACGCGCTATCATCATATTAAAAAGACAAAAGATTGATTACGACATCACTTTTATCAATCCAATGGATCCGCCCGATTGGTTTAAAGCCATCTCACCATCAGGTCAGGTGCCCTTATTAAAAGCTGATGATGAAGTGATTTTTGAATCAAGTGTGATTAGTGAGTTTGCTAATGACATTAGTGAGAATGATTTACACCCAAGTAATGCAATACAAAAAGCTAAAAACCGCGCTTGGATAGAGTTCTCGTCCAAAATGTTTGATGACTTATTTAATATTGTAACTGGTGATAAAGAAACTTACGTTAAAGCCAAAGAATCTTTGTTTGCAAAGTTTGCTAAAGTTGAGGTGGTCAAAGGCACAGGTACTTTCTTTAATGGTGCTGATTTTGCTATGATTGATGCAGCCTTTGCGCCTATCTTTATGCGCTTATCGTGGATTAATGAATTTACTGATAATGCCTTATCATTCAATGAATTTAGCAACCTCAGCGCTTGGAGCGAGGCAATCTTAGCGGTTGATGAAGTTAAGGGTTCAGTATCTGAAGGAATAGATGATGTTTATTATTCAAATATCGAAGCACGTGAAGGCCATCTATCTACTTTACTGGTTGATGAATAGTCGTTTACAAAATCGCTAAAACGTTTTCAGGTGGTCGTCCAATGACAATGCCTTTATCGGTTTTGACAATCGGACGCTCAATTAGAATTGGATTGTCAACCATCGCTTGAATAAGTTGATCTTCGCTGAGTGATTCATCATCTAAATTGTTTTCTTTATATGGAGCTTCAAATGTACGCATCAAAGAACGTGGATCCATCTTAAGCTCATCTAATAAACCTTTTAATTCTGCTACACTAGGCGTGTCATCCAAGTATTTAATTATTTCGAAATCAATGCCTTTTTCTTCTAAAATAGCTAACGTTAGTCTAGATTTTGTACATCTTGGATTATGATAAATTTTTACACTCATTATTAAAAACTGGTTATGAAAAAAATTCTAATTATACTCGCACTTTTTTTACCATTAACAACGACACAAGCAATTACCATTGACGAAATTGTCGCCAAAGCTTCAAAAATGTGGCAGGATGAAAAATCAACAAAACTACTTGATTTTTCAGTAGTTGATCTGAACGGTAATACACACACTAACGAGACTGTTGAAGGTAAATTTTTAGTAGTGAATTTTTGGGCTACTTGGTGCCCACCTTGTCTAAAAGAAATCCCTGCCTTTGTTGAATTTTATGAAAAACACGCCGATAAGGTGCAAATATTAGGGCTGAATTATGAGGGAGCAGATAAATCTACAATTGTCGAATTCACTGACACTTACATGGTGAACTATCCGATAATTTTATTCGATGATACCAACAGTAAAGAGTTTAAGAAATTTGGCGAAGTGGTTGGCATGCCAACCACTTACATCTACAGTCCAAAAGGGGAATTGATAGATTTTCGCATGGGTGAGATGAATATTGCCGATCTAGAGAAAGCTATTCTTTAAACCCAAGTTTTAGCGGCTAAATTTTCATCTCGAACCAACTTAGGCACCAGATAACCACTTAGATTTTTTTTTAAGCTTTGATGTAGCTGAATTGCACGCTCATCACTGATTAAAAAATGCTCTGCACCACTTACCTTATCTAGCATGTGTAAATAATACGGCAAGATGCCCAGATCAAACAAACGCAGTGAAAGCTCGCTCAATACTAATACTGAATCATTCACGCCTTTTAACAAAACTGATTGATTTAACAGAGTTATTTTTACTAGTTTTTGTATTACATTAGCAAATTCATTTGATAATTCATTCGCATGATTGGCGTGTAACACTATCACTACATTAAGCTTAGTATTATTCAGAATACCAATCAGCTGGTCTGTTATTCTACTTGGTGTGACAACCATGCTACGTGAATGAATACGCAAAGTTTTTATATGATCAATCCGCTGAATTTTATCAATCAAGTCTTGTAGTTTTTCATCACTCAAACTTAGCGGGTCGCCGCCACTGAGTATGACTTCATTAATTGATTGATGAGAGCAAATATAGTCCTCAATTGCCAACCAATTACTAATCGCATCATGACCACTATAATCAAAATTTTGTCGAAAACAATATTGACAATGAATTGCACAAACCCTTGATGTAATCAATAAAACACGATTAGGATATTTATGAATTAAGCCTGCGACTGGTGCGTTGTCTTCATCTCCCAATGGGGATAAACTAAACTCTGGTTGGCTTTGTGTGTTCTCAGAGGGGATAACTTGTTTTAGTAAAGGATCGTCCGGATTATTTTTATCAATCAGATTGGCAAATTCTAAAGGAATTTTGATTGGGAAGTGCTGGTCTTCAAACTGATTGCTTTGAAAAAAATCATTACAACTGCTTGCCCCTTTTAAGGTGTTTCTTGCGTTATGTTGCCAGCTGTTTTGCATATGGGTTGGTGCATTAAAAAGCCCCGTAAACGGGGCTTTTTAGATCATTCTTAATAAATGTAATTAACAGAAGTTAGCGAAGTTTTCATCTGTTTTCTCTTTGCCATCTGCAAAGCCAGATTCCCACTCATCAGTAATTCTTTGCTCCTCAAGCTCAGGATTATGTAAGTAACCAGCTACCCAACCTTGAATATAGTTGTCGTTTACGCCCATTTCTTCCATTTTTTTAACACCTTCGTAGTAAGTCATTATTGATACTCCTTAAATTTTGTTTATAATTTCACACTCTTCAATTAGGCTTAAAATTGCTTGATATCAGAGAAAGATAATATTATAACCATTTAAAACTATCAAGCAAGAAAAAATCATGAATTTATCTGAAATTACCGATGGACTTAACGACAAACAAAACCAATCAGTTACTTTAGATGATGGACAAAATGCTTTAATACTCGCAGGTGCAGGTAGTGGTAAAACCCGAGTTTTAATACACCGTATTGCTTATTTAGTCACACAGAAAAATAGGCATATTGACGCCATCCTAGCAGTAACCTTTACCAATAAGGCTGCCAAGGAAATGCGTGAACGCCTTGAAGTGTTACTAAGACGTCCGATTAGAAGCATGTGGGTGGGTACTTTTCATGGATTGGCACATCGATTATTACGTGCCCACCCTATTGAGGCCAACTTAAGCACACAATTTCAAATTCTTGATCAGCAAGATCAGTTTCGTATTGTTAAGCGCCTGATGAAAGAAAATCAAATCGATGAATCAAAATATCCCGTTAGAAAGATTCAGTGGTTTATCAACCAACAAAAAGACGAAGGAATTCGCCCTGGTGATATCGATGCTGGGTATAACTATTTCGTTAAGCAGAGTATCAAGGTATTTGAACTCTATGAGGCGCACTGTAAAGCCAATGAACTGATTGATTTTGCCGAACTTTTAGTGCGTAGTTATGAGTTATTAAAAAACAATACTGAGTTACTTACACACTATCAAAATCGCTTTGAACACATCTTAGTTGACGAATTTCAAGACACCAATACCATTCAGTACAAATGGATTAAACTACTCTCATCAGGCAAAAATCAAATATTTTGTGTGGGTGATGATGATCAATCAATCTATGGCTGGCGTGGCGCAAAGATTGAAAATATTCAAAAATTAGAATCTGATTTTCACCCTATTCAAACCATCCGACTTGAGCAAAATTACCGCTCTACAGGTAATATTTTGGGTGCATCTAACGCGCTTATTGTTAATAATTCTAATCGATTAGGAAAGTCGTTGTGGACCGATTCAGGTAATGGGGATTTGATCGATATATACGAAGCACGTACTGAAACAGATGAGGCAGACTATGTTGTTAGCGCTATTCAAAAATACATTGATGATGGCGCATCGGCCAACGAATGCGCTATTTTGTATCGCTCAAATGCACAATCTAGAGGCTTTGAAGAACGACTGATTAAATACAATATCCCTTATGTGATTTACGGCGGTCTTCGCTTTTTTGAACGCGCTGAAATTAAAGATGCACTGTGTTACTTACGCTTAATGGAAAGCTCGGCTGATAATGTTGCTTTTGAGCGCGTGGTCAACTTTCCGACTCGTGGTATTGGTAATGCCACCATTGAAAAAGTGAGAGAATTTGCGCGTGATAATCACACCACCCTCTTTCAAGCGGCAATTGCAATATCACCTTCATTACCGACTCGTGCAAGCAATGCGCTAATCGGATTTACACAACTGATTGAACAAATGTGTGACGATGCCAAACACCTAGATCTAAGTGAAAAAGTTGCTCACTTAATTAAAGCTTCTGGCTTAATTGAACATTATTCAAATGACAAAACTGACAAGGTCGGTAGTAAAAAAGAAAATCTGGAAGAACTCATTGCTGCAGCCAAGCAATACGCCCATGATCAAGACTCTGACATGAGTGAAGTGGTTGGCTTTATCTCACTAGCTTCATTAGACTCTAGTGGTGATACTAACGCGCCTATCAATCAAAACGTACAATTAATGACCATTCATTCTGCTAAAGGCTTAGAATTTCCCAATGTGTTTTTAACCGGTATGGAGGAAGACTTGTTTCCATCTAGGCAAAGTAAAGACGAGCCACACTTAATGGATGAAGAAAGAAGGCTATGCTACGTTGGCATGACCCGCGCCATGAAAAAACTCAGTTTATCTTTTGCAATTAAACGCTATTTACATGGTCAGTCTTTATACGCCTATCCTTCTCGATTCTTAAATGAAATTCCCAGTGAATACACCAATTCTGTTAAACAAAAATTTGGCTCAACCATACAAAATTATCAAGAGGATGATATCTTTAATCAAGATATCAATCCCGAAGGGCAAGGTCAGCTATCGATTGGTGTGACGGTTAAACATGCCAAATTTGGCTTTGGTACGGTACTTAACTTTGAAGGTGATGGTGACTCAGCGCGTATTCAAATTAAATTCAAACAAGCGGGCACTAAGTGGTTAATTAGCTCGTATGCTAATCTGGAGTTTGTTTAATTTAAAGTCTTTTTAAGATCGTCAACTGAGAAGCTTTGTACCGTTTGTTCATCGGTATAAACTGGCTTCATTTTAGTATGTGTGCCCGACTCTTTTTCAATGGCTATTTGTCTAGAAATGACAATATCTAAACAATCGGTGATCATTTTTTGTGTGCCTTCTGTTAATGGGTGGCGTAAGCCTGGCTTAGTCATGGTGTCTTTTGCAACGGCAATTAGGGTTTTTCTAAAAGCACTTAATAAACGAATTTCAAAATTTGGTTTGTTGTCTGTACTCATAATAATGATTGTATATTTTGTCGATGATTGTTATGCGCTATTTTATCAAGATTAAAGGGTTTAATCCCTTTCATTAAGTGTAGTTTTTCACACTTAGGCCAATTAAGATCAATAACTTGCTCTACCAACTCGGGGTGATTACAGATTAAAACCATGTCACAGCCGCTATCTAACGACACCTGCACACGCTCAGCAATGCCTTTAATAAAATGTGCACCTTGCATGGATAAATCATCACTAAACACTACGCCGGCAAAACCAAGCTGCGATTGCAAAATATCTTTAATCCATTTTGATGAGAATCCTGCAGGCTTATCATCTACCTGAGAATACACCACATGGGCAGGCATAACAGCATCTAAACCCTGATTAATCAAGCCTTTAAAACTGAGAATATCTTGCCTAATTTCATTCATTGAGCGTTCGTCAATCGGTAAATCTAGGTGTGAATCAAGTGCCACATGGCCATGGCCAGGAAAATGCTTACCCACACACTTCATGCCCGCCTCATGCATACCCTCAATCAAAGCACCGGCTAATTTCACTACCGCTTTAGGATTAGAATGAAACGCCCTATCACCAATCACGTGAGAATGGCCGTAATCTAAATCTAGCACCGGTGCAAAAGAAAAATCCACACCAATATCTAATAATTCTGCCGCCAAAACCCAGCCACAAGAAAAAGCTTGTTCTAAAGCTAATTTAGGATCTTGATCATAGACTTTGCCCAATTTTGCCATGGCTGGCAAGTGGGTAAAGCCCTCTCTAAAACGCTGAACTCTGCCGCCCTCGTGATCTACTGAAATTAGCATATTTTGATTAATCAAACGGATTGATTTAATCAGCTCTTTAACTTGATCAATACTCTCAAAATTACGTGTGAATAAAATCACGCCACCTATGCTCGGCTTAGATAATCGGTTCTTTTCTTCTTGCGTCAGTATCAAGCCTGACACGTCCATCATGATTGTGCCTAGTGTCATAATTTAATCAATATAAGGTTTAACTTTGTACACAAGCCATAACACTGGAATACCAATTAGTGTGGTAATCACAAAGAATTCACTATAGCCAAATTGCTCAACTAAGGTGCCTGAGTAACCACCAAATATTTTAGGCAGCAAGGTCATGAGTGATGAGAAAATCGCATACTGAACTGCAGTAAATTGAATGTTAGTAAGGCTAGATAAAAAGGCAATAAAGGCAGTTGTTGCAATGCCGGCAGACAAATTATCCATAGCAATAGTGACATACAGCCAAGTAATATCATGACCCACATTTGCCAGCACTATAAACAAAAGATTGGTAAGTGCTGAAAGCAATGCACCTAAAAATAACACCCTGAATACGCCAACTTTAATGGCTAAAACACCGCCTAAAAAGCCACCAGCAAGTGTCATAAATAGGCCAAAAGTTTTAGAAATTGTCGCAATTTCAACCTTAGTAAAGCCCATATCTTGATAAAAAATATTAGCCATCACGCCGAGTACAATATCACTCACACGATACAAACCAATTACAGCTAATAACAATACAGCCACACTCATACCGTAGCGATTAAAGAAGTCTTTAACTGGATCAACATACGTATTGTTGACCATGGATCGATTAACAATGTTGAATGCAATCAATACCCTGGCCGTAATATAAGCACCTAAAAGCGCTATCATCATACGAACTATACCAACAATAAAGCCAGCAAGGTGCTTGTTAGCAAAAAACTCAATTAAAGCTTCTTTAGCGTCTTTAACCAGACCGGCTGTTGCGTTAAAGGTTAAGATAAAGGCAACAACAATTGATAAAAATAATAAGAAGAATCGGGCGTAATCAGTTGTACTGTATTCAGCCTCTTGTCTCTTGGTGTCGGGCTCACTAATAATCAGTGTGGTCGCCACACCAACTAACATCACCGCTGCCATAATCATGTAAGCACCTGACCAAGCATCATAACTATAAAGCGCCTTGGTTGAGCCTAGATAGCTAGCGATAAACAAACCACCCGCACCCGCAACCAACATGCCAATACGATAGCCCGCAATATAGGTTGCTGAGAGCATCGATTGCATGTCTTTATCGGCTGATTCAATACGATAAGCATCAATCACAATATCTTGTGTAGCTGATGAAAACCCTAATAACACCGCACCATAAGCCATAATGGTTAAGCCATCAATACCAGCTTTTGGATCAACCGATGCCATCAACAAAATCGCACCCATAATTGCCAACTGTGAAACCAACATCCAGGCACGGCGACGACCCAATGTTTTGGTTAAAACTGGCAAAGGCAGTCGGTCAACCAGTGGCGCCCACACAAACTTAAATGAATAACCTAGCGCTGCCCAAGAAAAATAAGTAATGGTTGATTTGGCAACGCCCGCCTCATTAAGCCAAAGCCCCAGCGTTGAAAAAATAAGTAAGATTGGTACACCGGCTGAAAATCCCAAGAACAGCATGGTCATCACCCGCGGGTGAATGAATAACTTAATACTCTCTAACATTGATCCCAAGGCATACCATCATGACGCCAGCCATTGACGTTACCACGTTGATCTTGTTCGTCAAGGTCACCTTCAAAGCCGCTCACCACATGAGACACATTGGTAAAGCCATTATCAATCAAGCATCGGCCCGCATCATCAGAACGATAACCGCTACGGCAAATTAAAATAATCTCAGTACTGAGTGCGCTTTCACCAATAAAACGTTTGATCGAGGCAATAAAATCATCTGGATGTGGCTCCCAATCAGGATCATCTACCCAAGGTACAAAAATACAATCTAACGGCCTACCTACAAACTTATTTTCAGCCTCGGTACGCACGTCAATTAAAATCGAATCTGGGTTTTCTTGAAGATGCTCAAAAGCTTTTTTTGGTAAGTATTGCGCTAACTTGCTCATGGCTTCATTATAACGACATCTTCACCTGTTTTAACATGATCAAATAACTCGATAACATCTTGATTGTGCATACGAATACAGCCTTTTGATCCTGGTATTCCCATCGACGTTTCGTTAGGTGATCCGTGAATATAAATATAACGATCTTTGGTATTTTGATTGTGTGCTTCAGCACCTTCTAGCCAGAGAATACGGGTGAGTATCCAATCCCTATCAGGATGCTTAGCTAACAATGCTGGGGAATAAATTTCACTGGTTGGCTCTCTGGCAACCAGTACAGAGCCTACTTCAAGGTTATCTCCAATTTTCTCAGTAATTTTGAATTGTCCAGTTGGTGTACAGTAAGACTCTTCAACTTCACCCACACCATTTTTTGCACTACTGATAGAATAAGTTTTACCTTTGTATTCAAGTGTTTGATTTTTAATGTTAATACTTATCACTTTGTAAACAATGCGATCGACTCAACATGAGCAGTTTGTGGAAACATATCCATCACCCCTGCAGTGTCTAATTTGTAACCTAATTCAATTAGTTTGGCTGTGTCTCGTGCTAATGTTGCCGGATTACACGATATGTATACCAATCGCTTAACACCAAGTTTGGGTAGTAATTCTACAATCTCAATCGCACCTGAACGTGCTGGATCAATCAGTGCTTTGTTGTAAGTTTTACCTCTAAACCATTCAGTACCTTCAACTTCTTTAAATAGATCGGCCTTGTAAAAATCCGCATTAGTAATTGCATTTTTCTTGGCATTATATTTAGCACGCTCAATCAAGCCTAAATCACCCTCGATACCCACCACATGTTTAGCATGTCTAGCAATCGGCAAAGTGAAGTTACCCAAACCACAAAATAAATCAATCACTTCATCTTCATCACTAAGCTCAAGCATGCTCAAAGCTAAGTTAATCATCTTTTGATTAAGTTTAAAATTCACTTGGGTGAAATCAGTTGGTAAAAACTCCATCTCGATATCATGATCAGGATGCGAATAAGTTAATACAACTGGTTGATCCAATGGTTTGACCGTATCTTGTCCGCCACTTTGAGTATAAAACGTAATATCTAGCTCATTAGCACAATCAAGTAATATTTGTTCATCTTTAACAGTCAGTGGCTCTAAATGTCGCAAGATTACCACCGTATTATTCTCAGCCACTGCAACTTCTAATTGTGGAACCTGTGATTTGATTGAGAGTTTTTCTATTGCCTCAGCCAATACTTCAAGATTATCACCTAAAGACGGGTGTAACACCTCACAACGACTCATGTTAGTGATAAAGCCAGATTTCTTTTCTCTAAAACCTACCAGTACTTTTTCTTTTTTTGCCACATAACGTACGCCAAGCCTCGCCTTGCGACGATAACCCCAACTTTCAACTTGTAGTGGCTCCAGCCAATGCTTGGGTTCAACTTTAGCCTGACTGGAAAAAGCGTCTTTAAGCCAGTTACCTTTAGCTTCGATTTGATCTTCGCTAGACAGATGCTGAAATGAACAACCGCCACAAATACCAAAGACTTCACACTTAGGTGTAATTCGATTATCTGCTGGTTTTAATACCTCTTTAACATCCGCCTCTTCAAACTTAGCACGTGAAAAAGTGCGATCCGCAATCACGGTTTCACCCGGCAAGGCTCCACTAACAAAAATGACTTTTTCTTCTAAATGCGCAATACCACGTCCCTCATGTGAGAGTGATTCGATTTCTAATTCGTAGGTTTTGGCTTTTGGTTTTCTTCTTCTGCCCATGTTTTTATTTATCTAGTAATTCCACCCAGTGTTTGACGGGCGTTTTATTGCCTTTTTGCAGGTGCATCAAACAACCGATGTTGGCGGTAACAATCATCTGTGGATTAGAGGCTTGCAAGTATTTTAATTTATTAATTTTTAAGGTTTGAGATAATTTCGGCTGGAATATAGAATACGTACCTGCCGAGCCACAACAAATGTGTGAATCTTTAACCGCTGCAGGCTTGTAACCCAAGCTTTTTAAAATTGATTCAACCAGTCCAGCCAATTGTTGACCGTGCTGCAGAGTGCAAGGTTCATGGTAAGAGATATCGACCTTTTCTAAATTGAGTTTTGATAAATCTTTATCCACTAAAAACTCGGCAATATCCTGAGTTTTCTGCGACACTTGAATTGCTTTTTGATGGTATGGGTCAGACTCTTCGAACATATGACTATAATCTTTCACCATTACCCCACAACCACTCGCCGTTGAGATAATGACATCAATACCAGTACTGAGTTGTGCTAACCACTGGTCAATATTATGTTTGATTTTAATCAGTGCATCTGCATTAGCACTAAGGTGCTGATCCACCGCACCACAGCACTCTTTTTGTGGTGTTTCAACGGTTTCATAACCGAGCTTGGCCAATATATTTTTCACACTATGATTAATATTCGGCGCTAAAGCTGGTTGTACACAGCCGCCTAATAATAGAACTTTACCAATCGTAGTTTGTGGTTTGATAGCGGCAGTTTTAACTTTAGAATGTCTAAACAAAAACCCGGCAGGATTGAACAATAGTGGTGTGGTTAAAAACTTACGCACACTATAACGATAAGCCTTTTGCCACAATGGTCGCTTTGCTTCAATAAATTCACGACCAACGTCCACCAACTTACCGTATTCAACCCCTGATGGGCAAGTCGTTTCACAAGATCTGCAAGTAAGACATCTATCTAGGTGCTTAATACTTTCCTTAGAAAAATGATTATTTTCCAACGATGATTTGATGAGATAAATACGCCCTCTTGGCGAGTCAAGCTCATCACCTAATATTTGATAAGTCGGGCAAGTAGGTAGGCAGAATCCGCAATGGACACAAGTTCTAATAATTTTATTCGCCCTCTTGCCCATTGGTGTTTGTAATAAATTTTCGGAGATCTGTGTTTGCATTAGTTAAACACACCTCTTGGATCAAACACCTGCTTTAATTTTTGTTCAATCTTCTGGCGTAGGCCTGATGAAGCTGTGGATTTAATCGGCGCTGTTAACTTGGCAATATAGGATTTTGGTAAGACTTTAAAGCTAATCTGTGTGACTAGAGCTAATTGACCTTTTGAGCCAACCAACAATCGTGACACATCATAGCCGGCAACGTTCTTCATTACTTGACCACCAAAGTTTAACAACTCACCGTTACCATCAATGATCTTTATGCCTAATACATAATCGGACAAATCTTGCCCGCCATTCGCATAAGCGGCACCGATACTTTCGGCTTGATCCTCAGTGAAAAAAGCCAATGCTTGATTATTTTCAGCCAACGTTGCTTGAATTTCTGCAATAGAAGTTCCGGCTTTAGCGGTCATCACTAATTCTTCTGGATAATATTCAATGATGCCTGAATAATCGAGCATTTCGGTACACAAATGCAAACTATCTGCCTGTTTAATCATTGCTTGTAGTTGTTCAATACGTTCGCTCATTAAAAACGTTCCAACTCAGGATGTGGTAATTCACCATGATGTACATGCATCGCACCTAATTCCGCACAACGATGTAACTCCGGCACTGCCTTGCCAGGATTAAGTAGTGACTCAGGATCAAACACTGCTTTAATCTTATGAAAGATTTCTAATTCTTTAGTATTAAATTGATGGCACATGGCATTGAGTTTTTCAATACCGACACCATGCTCACCGGTAATGGTGCCACCCATATCAACACTGAGTTTTAAAATTTTTGTACCAAATTCCTCAGTTCGTTCTATTTCACCCGGAATATTTGCATCGTACAAAATCAAAGGGTGTAAGTTGCCATCACCAGCATGGAATACGTTAGCCACTCTTAGCTTATATTGTTTAGAAAGTTCGTTAATTTTTTCTAGCATATCGGCTAAATGACGACGTGGAATGGTGCCATCCATACAATAATAATCAGGCGCTAGTCTGCCAACTGCAGGGAAGGCGGATTTTCTTCCTTTCCATAATGCCAGGCGCTCAGCCTCATTATTCGATACTTTAAGACTTGAGGCACCAGACAAAACTTCTAACACTTGATCTAGCTCAGCTTGTACTTGCGCCTCAGTGCCATCAACTTCACATAATAATAGCGCTTCGGCATCTAGTGGATAGCCCACCTGAGCAAAACCTTCAGCAGCTTCAATAGCAAATTTATCCATCATTTCTAAACCTGCTGGAATGATGCCGGCTTTGATAATATCGGCTACTGCATTAGCACACTCTCGCACCGAATCATAAGCAGCCATCACTACTCGTGCTAGTTGTGGTGTTGGTGTTAGCTTAACAGTAATCTCAACAATAACACCTAACAAACCCTCAGAACCATTCATCAGTGCCAGCAAGCCTAACCCTTCATCCTGACGACTTAGGGTTAATGTTTCACCATCGATAGTAAGGATAGTGACAGATTCAATATTATGTACGGTTAATCCGTATTTAAGGCAATGCACACCACCAGAATTTTCAGCCACGTTGCCACCAATACTACAGGCTATCTGCGAGGAAGGATCGGGTGCATAATACAAACCAAACTCAGCTACTGCCTCACTAATAGCAAGATTCGTAACCCCTGGCTCAACCACAGCTAAACGCTTATCAGTATCAATAGATTTGATCTTCTTTAACTTTGATAGACCTAATACCACACTTTGTTCTAAAGGCGTGGCGCCGCCGGATAGACCGGTGCCTGCGCCACGTGTCACCACTGGTGTATTGTTAGCCTTACAAATTTTTAAAACCTGCTTAATTTGATCGATATTCTCAGGCAAAGCCACCGCTAAAGGTTTCTGCCTATAGACACTGAGGCCATCGCATTCAAACGGGCGTGTGTTTTCATCACCTGTAATAACAAAACCCTCAGGTAGAGCACGTAATAATTGTTCAGTAACTGACATGCAAGTCATTATAATAGTTTCTTTAAATTTATTAACCTAAAAAGACTATGAAATCGTTTAATCCGCCAATTAGAACATTAATGGGTCCAGGCCCTTCTAACGTACATCCAAGAATTCTATCTGCAATGGCACGTCCGACTATTGGCCACCTAGATCCTGCTTTTGTTGGCATGATGGATGAAACCAAAGAAGCGCTTAAATATGCGTTCCAAACTGAGAACGACCTAACTATGCCTGTATCGGCTCCAGGTTCTGCAGGAATGGAAACTTGCTTTGCTAACTTGGTTGAGCCTGGCGACAAAGTAATCGTCTGTATCAATGGTGTATTCGGCATGCGTATGAAAGAAAACATCACACGTTTTGGTGGTGAAGCGATTGTGGTTGAAGACGACTGGGGTACAGCGGTTTCAACTGATAAGGTTGAGCAAGCACTTAAAGATAACCCAAATGCAGTCATTCTAGCGTTTGTTCATGCAGAAACTTCAACGGGTGCACTTTCTGATGCTAAAACCTTATGTCAACTGGCACATCAACACGATTGTATTACTATTGTTGATGCGGTGACTTCATTAGGTGGTGTTGAACTTCGTGTAGATGAGTGGGAAATCGATGCGATTTTTTCAGGTACACAAAAATGTCTATCAGCAATGCCAGGTATTTCACCAATCAGTATTAGTGAACGTGCCATTAAAAAATTAACTGATCGCAAAATACCAGTGACTTCGTGGTTCTTAGACCTTAACTTAGTGATGGGTTATTGGGGTGAAGGCGCTAAGCGTACTTACCACCATACAGCACCTGTTAATACTTTATATGGCTTACACGAATCATTAGTAATGCTTACTGATGAAGGTCTTGAAAATGCATGGGCACGTCATCAAAGTAACCACGAGATTTTAAGAGATGGTTTAGAGGCGATGGGTATTAATTTACTAGTGAAAAAAGAAGACCGTCTACCGCAACTAAACGCTGTGTTTATTCCAGAAGGTGCTGACGATGCTGCTGTTCGCTCTACTTTGTTAAATGATTACAATTTAGAAATTGGTGCAGGCTTAGGCGCTTACGCAGGTAAAGTTTGGCGTATTGGTTTAATGGGTCACACTTCACGTTTGGAAAATATTACCTTATGTTTAGCTGCACTTAAGGATATATTAAGTAAATAATTTCAATTAGCCAATACAAAAAAGGCGACCTAATGGTCGCCTTTTTTTTGAAATAAATACTATTTACGCTAACTTAGCTAGTAATTCTTCTTCTGTTTCAACGTTATCAGGATCAGACAAACAGCAATCGACTGGGCAAACTTCTGCACATTGCGGCGTATCAAAATGGCCAACACATTCAGTACATTTGTCAGGATCAATTTCATAAATCTCATCACCCATATAAATCGCTTCATTTGGGCACTCTGGCTCACAAACATCGCAATTAATACATTCATCAGTAATCAATAAAGACATATTTTTTTTTCCTAAATTAAACGTCTAATAATTGTTATTAGCTCAACAACGGTATTTTAACTGATTAAAATCAATATCTTTGGTAACATATTGGTTTTCTTTTTGGGGGTAATCATGCGAATTCTAGCCATATTTTTAACACTTTTTTTATCACTTCAATCTCATGCGAAATTAAACGACGGTTTGTATGCTAATTTACATACAAATCAAGGCGATATTATTATCAAACTTGCCTTTGAAAAAACCCCACTCACTGTTGTTAATTTTGTTGGCCTGGCTGAAGGTACAAAAAAATCAAATATTCAAACAGGGAAGCCTTTTTATAACGGCTTAAAATTTCACCGAGTTATGAATAACTTTATGATTCAAGGCGGCGACCCAAAAGGCGATGGTACTGGCGGTCCTGGCTATCAGTTTGCTGATGAGATTACAGATTTAACACATGATAAAGGTGGTATTTTATCAATGGCGAACTCAGGTCCTGATACCAACGGCTCACAATTTTTTATCACCCATAAGGCAACCTCATGGTTAGATGGAAAACACACAGTTTTTGGTCATGTAGTTGACGGAATGGATGTGGTTAATCGTATTAAAAAAGGCGACTTTATTCGTAAAGTAAAAATTATTCGTATTGGCACAGAAGCAGAGAATTTTCAAACTGATGAAACAGCCTTTAAACAGCATGCACAAAAATCTTTAATCTCTAAAGAACAAGCAAAAAAAGAGAAACTAAGGGGTTTTCAAGCCTATATTGATCTTAATTACCCAGATGCCATTCAAACTGAAGAAGGATTTTATTATCAAATTAAATTGGCTGGACATGGCAAAAAAATACCTGTGTTAGGTAAATTAGCCAAAGTAAATTATGAGCTTAAAATTGAAGATGGCACTGTACTTAGAAAAGCAGGTAGGCCTTTACTATTCGTACCTGGAACGGGTCAAGTAGTCGACGCGATAGACAAGTCTGTCATGACAATGACAGCAGGAGAAAAACGAACTGTTGTTGCACCTTACTTTTTGGTCTTTGGCGATGAAGAACCTCAATCAAGCCTTCTAAGTAGAGAATCTATTTTGATTTTTGAATTAGAATTACTGTCTAAATAATGTTTTTAGAGTTCGTCAACTTTCTGTCTCAGTATGATTCAGGCTTCAATGTCCTAAACTATCTAACACTTAGGGCTGTTTTTGCCATGTTGACAGCATTATTTATTAGTCTATTTCTAGGTCATTTTTTTATTGCTAAGTTACAACAATATCAAATTGGCCAAGTTATTCGCACTGATGGCCCAAAATCACACTTAGCAAAAGCCGGTACTCCAACCATGGGTGGCATAATTATTCTATTTTGTTTTCTTGTTAGTGTCCTTATTTGGGGTGATTGGCATAATTCTTTTTTATGGATTATAGTTGCTACTGCGCTTATTTTTGGCGCTATTGGATTCGCTGATGATTATTTGAAAATCAAACACCAATCTTCTGATGGTCTGAGCTCTAAACAAAAATATCTAACGCAATCTTTGGGTGCTATTTTAATTGGATTTTGGCTAGTTACCAATACACACCAACCTATTTCTACTGAACTACTGATTCCATTTTTTAAAGATTGGAGTCTTCCATTAGGCGCTTTCGGACTGGTTATTTTTTCTTACTTTGTTATTGTAGGTAGTTCAAATGCGGTCAATCTAACCGATGGTCTTGATGGTCTAGCCATCATGCCAGTAATCTTAATCTCCGGTGGCTTATCGATTTTTGCTTATATTGGCGGCAATCATAATTTTTCTGATTATCTTAATATGCCATTTATGCCCGGTACTGGTGAGGTATTTGTCATTTGCGCCGCACTGATGGGTGCAGGATTTGGTTTTTTATGGTTTAACACCTACCCCGCTGAAATCTTTATGGGTGATGTCGGCTCATTGTCGTTAGGCGCTATCTTGGCAGTTATTGCCATTATTGTTCGTCAAGAGATATTATTATTTATTATGGGTGGCGTATTTGTTGCTGAAACTCTCAGTGTTATTATTCAGGTTGGCTGGTACAAACGTACCAAAACACGAGTATTTTTGATGGCACCACTACACCATCACTTTGAGGAAAAAGGCCTGTCAGAGCCTAAAATCATTGTGCGTTTTTGGATGGTAACTTTAATCTTGGTGTTGATCAGTCTAGCCTCAATCAAGATACGTTAAAATAGCACCTTATGAGTAATTTAGACAAATGGGATGAGCGCTACTTATCACTTGCTGCTGAGGTAGCAACTTGGTCAAAAGATCCTTCTACACAAGTAGGTGCTGTCACTGTTGGCAGTAAAAAAGAAGTACTATCTCAAGGTTTTAATGGCTTTCCTCGTGGTATTCATGACACCGATGAGCGCTACAATGACCGAGAAACCAAATACAAATTTGTCGTACATGCAGAAATGAATGCTATCTATAACGCGACTTATTCAGGCGCTTCACTCGATGGTGCTACTTTGTATGTACACGGACTACCAATCTGCTCAGAGTGTGCCAAGGGCATTATCCAAGTCGGTATTAAAAAAGTGGTGATTGAAAAATCTAAAGAACTCAGTAATTGGAATGACAGCGTTAAACTTTCACAAGAAATGTTTGATGAAGCGGGTGTCGAACTTATCATTAAAGGCGAATAATGTCTGAAGTATCTAAACGTCGTACCTTTGCGATTATCTCTCACCCTGATGCCGGTAAAACTACGGTTACTGAAAAGCTCTTACTATACGCAGGTGCCATTAAAACTGCCGGTAGTGTTAAAGCCAGAAAAGCCAGCACCCATGCCACATCCGACTGGATGGAAATGGAGAAAGAAAGAGGTATCTCGATTACTTCATCGATTATGCAGTTTAATTATGACAATCATGTCATCAACCTGCTCGACACCCCAGGACACGAAGACTTCTCTGAAGACACTTATCGCACACTAACGGCAGTAGATTCGGCGCTGATGGTGATTGATGCCGCCAAAGGCGTCGAGATGCGCACCATCAAACTCATGGAAGTTTGTCGCTTACGTGACACTCCTATCCTTACCTTTATTAATAAGCTTGATCGTGAAGGCAAAGAACCCATTGACCTATTAGACGAAGTTGAATCTGTACTTAATATCGAGTGTGCGCCTATTACTTGGCCAATTGGCATGGGTAAACGTTTCAAAGGTGTGGTGCATTTACTCGAGGATAAAGTCTATTTATACGAAGCTGGTAAAAACTCTGAAATTGGTGAAAACATCATTATTGATGGTGTTGATAATCCTAAACTCGATACCATTTTGGGTGAAGAAATGGTAACTGAGATGCGTGAAGAAGTCGAACTGATTCGCGAGACTACAACGCCATTTGATTTGGATGAATTCCTAGCAGGAAAACAAACACCTGTATTCTTTGGCTCTGCTATCTCAAACTTCGGTATCCAAAATCTACTTGACGGCTTTATTGAGTATGCTCCAGCTCCTCAAAATCGTAAATCAGACGTACGTGAAGTAAAGCCTGATGAAGCTAAGATGACAGGCTTTGTGTTTAAAATTCAGGCGAATATGGATCCCAAGCACCATGATCGCTTAGCTTTTATGCGCATCGTTAGTGGTGAGTATAAAAAAGGCATGAAAGTCTTACAGGTAGCCACTGGAAAACAAATCAAAATTGCTAACGCAGTGACTTTTATGTCGCGCGAACGCATCTCAACTGAAGTGGCCTATGCCGGCGATGTGATTGGTATTCACAATCATGGTGGTATTAGTATTGGTGATACTTTCACCCAAGGTGAAAAGCTAACCTTCCAAGGTATTCCAAACTTCGCCCCAGAGCTATTCCGCCGTGCCCAACTCAAAGATCCACTTAAAGCTAAGGCGCTACAAAAAGGCCTTAATCAACTCTCAGAAGAAGGTGCAACTCAAGTGTTTCGTCCAGTAATGAATAGTGCTCAGATCTTAGGTGCAGTGGGTATTTTGCAGTTTGATGTGGTTGCTCATCGACTCAAATATGAATACGGAGTTGATTGTCAGTTTGAAACCATTGCCATTGCCACTGCGCGCTGGGTAACAGGTGATGATAAAGATATTGAACAGCTTAAAATAAAGGCTGGTAATAATGTAGCGATTGACTCTGCTGGTATGCTGACTTATCTAGCGCCTTCTATGGTTAATCTACAGTTGACGATAGAGCGTCATCCAAATCTTGTATTCTCCGCAACCAGAGAGCACTAATTATTTAGCTCTAAATGCCCAAACAGCTAATAGCCCTGTTGCCACAAAAGCCATATAAGAAATAGTCATAGGCACTGCTTGACCATTAACAACAACTTCCCATCCATCAATAATTCTAAGCAAATGCGCAAATGCTACAATGGCAAAAATTGATCCTGATATTGCGATATAGTTTTTCATAATTTCTCCTTTTTATTTTTTTCCTGCATGGCTCGGATCTCTAATACACGTTGATGTAACTGCTTAGACAATAGCTCGCGATTAGTGTCTTTATATAATAACGATAAATTCTCAAGAATAATAGCTGCATCCGCATGAAATAATCCAAGGTTCTGCTCTACTGAAGTTAATGCGCCTTTATATAACAACTCAGCCTCGTCAAATCGACCAAGGTGATTGGTTAATAAGGCTAAATTAGTCTGCGTCCTCGCCACATCAAGATGGTTTTCTCCCAGTGTATCGATGCGGATACGGAGTGCACTTCTATACAAAGGTAATGCCTTTTGGTAATCGCCAAGTGTGTGATAAATAAAAGCCAAAGTATTGAGACTACTGGCTGTATTTGGATGTTTTTCTCCGATATTACTTCGTGCAAATTGTAGTGATTTAAACGCTTGTGCAAGCGCTTCAACATATCCACCTTGCTTGTAAAGCACCACCACCTGCTGGTGTAGAGTTTGCCACTGCTGGTAAATATTTACCTTTTGTTGTTGTGTTTGAACTGACTTCTCAGTTGCATAGACTGAGCTGAATAGGAATAGAGTTAGTAGTAAGGTTAGTAGTTTTTTCATAGGTCAATTGTAGACCTAAATAAATCACTAGATGATTAATTTGAAATTGTGTTTGATTTGAAAGGGAGGGTTTACTAATACATCAGCGCCAATATTTGCCCCTCTGGGGTTTAAGTCCGTGTGAGATTTAACTATTTTTTATGCTCATTAAAAAAATTAATTGTTTTCCAAAAAGCATCATTAGTAACTGAATCGTCTCGTCTGCCACAATTTCCACAATCCCATTTATGTCCTGCAGAATAAGTATGTGTTGTTAGATTTGCACCTTTATTTCTAGCCATATTCCATTCAGTTTCAACACGGTAGTATTTTTGCACTTTATCATTCTCTCCGTGTAGTGCCAGCACGGGATTACTATTGTCATTAAAATAATTAGCAGGATAACCATTATGACTCCCATACCATTGCCATACGCCATAGTGTGAAGCACCAGCATTTACTTGATTAGTTGCTGCAAGGTACGTAGCCCAATAACCACCATTCGAGTGACCCAGTGCAAAGATGTTATTTGGATTGATTCGTTTATCTTGCTTCATTATCTCAACAATTTGACTTAACTCTTTTTCAATTGGCTCTCTATAAGTCGTCCAAGTTTCAAATCTATTACTTTTATCTATATCGTGTCTTTCAAAAAAATCTGGCATATATACAACAAAACCTTCATCTACATAGTCTTCAGCTTTTCTTTGTGTTCCTTTTTCAAGACCACCACTAGTATACAGTACTATAATAGCTGGAGCTGGTTCCTCACTTTCTGGATATAAAACCTCATAATATATAGGCTCATTTGAATTTACAAACGTACTTATGGAGATAAATAATATAGTTAGTAGTATGGTTAGTAGCTTTTTCATAAACATCCCCTAGATAGAAAAATGAATGAATTGGTTTTTACTATACTCTTAATTTAATTATATGACGTAAAAAAAAGGGTGTTACTAACACCCTTCGCTCTTCTATTTATAGTACTCTGATTAGTATTTCATATTATGCTCAGAGTGAGGATTCTCACCTGATGCCAGTGCCTGGTGATGGGGCTGATGATGGTTGCCGTAGGCCATAACACCAATATAACCTAAGCCTCTGATTTTAGCAATATCGTGTGCTTTTTTGGTAGTTACAGTTAGGGTAAATACACCGTTATTATTTTGTACTTGCATGTCCCAGCCCGTTTCTGCTTTCATTTGCATTGGGTGCCCTGATAGTACTCTAGTGAGTGACTTTACCGCTCTATTGGTTGTCGGCGTAACTACGGCCTGAAAACCATTATCGATATGCTGTTGTTTAACATCGACATTGATCGTCATATCTTGCATTTCAACTAAGTGCAATCGTAACGCCTCAATGTTGACTTTTTCCCAATTGGTGCCAGGGTTAGCTTCCATCGCAGTAATCACCTCTTGCAGGGTTGCGAATGGGTCAGTGCCTGATTCTGTTAATATTACTGGAGTAGCTGCTGTATTGTTGCCCATCATTGCCGCGTGGTTCATATTGGCATGATGCATGTGTGCACTGGCCATAGGCATTGCTATGATCATAGCAACAATACTCAAACTTATTTTTATCAAATGCATACTCACTCCTACTAATCAATTATATTATTTACTTATTGTAATAAAAAAGACCTTGAAGTAATAATTAACTTCAAGGTCTTTTGTTTTGTTAATAACTAAAGTCTATTAAAGCTATTCTTCAGTAGCTTGCTCTTCGCCTTCTGCGTCTGCGTCTTTCTCTTCGGTTTCAGCAATCTTAGCAACTGATACTAACTTCTCACCTTTGGCAATGTTAATCAAGGTTACACCTTGCGTGTTACGACCAATGATGGAGACATCAATAGCTCTTACACGAACCAAAGTGCCCTTGTTAGATATCAGCATCATTTCATCTTCATCAGTGACTTGAATAGCACCCACGACTTTACCATTACGATCTGAAGTCTTAATAGAGATAACACCCGAACCGCCACGTGCTTGAGCGCGATACTCATTGAGTGCAGTACGCTTACCATAGCCTTTTTCAGTGGCAGTTAGAATTGGGCTGTCTTGTTCTGCAACAATCAATGATACTACTTCGTCATCAGTGAGCTTGATACCGCGTACACCGATAGCAGTACGGCCTACGGCGCGCACGTCTGACTCTTTAAATCTAATCGACTTACCATTGGCTGAGAACAACATAATGTCGTGCTCACCTGAGGTGATTTTTACACCAACCAGTTTGTCACCATCTCTAAGTTCAATAGCAATGATGCCACCTTTTCTTGGGCGGGCGAAATTAGTCAGTGAAGTCTTCTTACAAGTACCACTGCTAGTCACCATAAATACAAACTGCTCATCATTAAACTCGGAAACCGGAAGAATCGCATTAATTACTTCCTCTTTTTCTAATGGTAATAAATTAATAATTGGCTTGCCACGCGCTGTACGTGATGCCATTGGCAACTCATAAACTTTGAGCCAATGCACCTTGCCAGTAGATGAGAAACACAATACCGTATCGTGGGAATTAGCCACAAATAATTGATCAACAAAGTCTTCGTCTTTCATCTTCGTTGCTACCTTACCTTTACCGCCACGACGCTGTGCTTGATAATCGCTGAGCGATTGCGCCTTAACGTAACCGCCATGAGACAAGGTCACTACACGTTCTTCTTGAATGATTAAGTCTTCAAGCGTTAAATCAATCTTATGTTCAAGAATCTCAGTCATGCGATCATTTGCAAAATTATCACGAATCTCAATTAGCTCGTCACGAATCACTTGCATTAGTCTGTCAGGATTTTGTAGGATGTCTAATAGGTACTTGATGCGTTCTAACAATTCATTAAATTCATCAAAAATCTTATCCTTTTCTAAACCAGTTAAGCGATGAAGCTTAAGGTCAAGAATTGCTTGCGCTTGTTTTTGTGACAATTGGTAATCACCACTGGCTTGTAAGCCAAGCTCTGCTGGTAAATCTTCTGGCTTGAACATTGCCATATCACGATCACCAATAAGTTCTTTAATTACAGAACCTTGCCATGTTTCAGCAGCTAAGCTGGCTTTTGCTTCGGCAGGATTGGCTGCAGCCTTAATCAACTCAATGATTTCATCAATGTTATGTAATGCAACTGATAAGCCTTCTAACAAGTGAGCGCGGTTTCTAGCTTTGTTTAGATCAAAGATAGAACGACGGGACACCACATCGCGACGATGCGCAATAAACGCATCTAGTATGCCTTTGAGTGTCATTAATTTAGGCATGCCTTTGTCAATCGCCACCATATTGATACCAAATACAGTTTGCATTTCGGTCAACTTGTAAAGATTATTGAGCATGACTTCTGGTACTTCGCCACGACGAAGCTCAATCACCATACGCATACCATCTTTGTCAGATTCATCTCGAAGGCCAGTAACGCCATCAATACGCTTGTCTTTAACAAGCTCTGCGATCTTACCAATAAGTTTGGCTTTATTGACTTGATAAGGTAATTCTGTAACCACAATGCTTTGCTTGTCTTCACCCTCAACATGAGAAACTGAACGCAGGTAGATCTTACCCTTGCCCGTTTCGTAAGCTTGACGAATTCCGGCCGAGCCATTAATAATACCGGCTGTTGGAAAATCAGGTCCCGGCATAATTTCTAATAACTCATCAACGGTGATGTTTTCATTGTCAATGGTTCTAAGGCAAGCTTCAATCACTTCGCCTAGATTATGTGGTGGGATGTTAGTCGCCATACCAACGGCAATACCAGATGAACCATTGGCTAATAAGTTTGGCACACGGGTTGGAAGTACCGATGGCTCAGACTCAGAGCCATCGTAGTTTTCATTAAAATCAACCGTGTCTTTTTCAAGATCGCGTAATAATTCGTGCGAAAGCTTGGCCATACGGATTTCCGTATAACGCATCGCTGCTGCCGAATCACCATCAACCGAGCCGAAGTTACCCTGGCCATCGATTAGGATGTTACGCATTGAGAATGGCTGAGCCATACGTACAATGGTGTCATATACGGCTGTGTCACCATGCGGGTGATATTTACCAATCACGTCGCCGACAATACGGGCTGATTTTTTGTAAGATTTGTTATAGTCATTGCCCAATACTTCCATTGCGTAAAGCACTCGACGATGCACCGGCTTGAGGCCGTCTCGAACATCGGGCAAAGCACGACCGACGATGACACTCATTGCGTATTCCAAATAGGAATCTCGCATCTCATCTTCAATGGTAACTATCGGGAAATTAGGCTCGAAACTTTCTGGATTATCGGTGTTTTCAGACATACAAAAAAGGCTTAATTAAATTAACTTTTATTGTACCCTAACTGGTATTTTTAGACAACAAAGATATGGAAATAAAGCAGGGTTTTTTAGAAAAAAATTAATTAAAAAAATTAATTAAAAATCAATTATTTATGCGTTTCTTTTTTGCACGGCTTGTGCCAGTGTTTTTAGCAAGTTTTCAGTATCAGCCCAGCCAATACAACTGTCGGTAATACTAACCCCATATTTAAGTGATTTTAAAGGGCCAACAGCTTGGTTCCCCTCATTAATGTGCGACTCAATCATCACCCCAAAAATCTCTTGCGATCCAGCGCTAATTTGGCCAGCGATATCCTCACCAACCAGTAGCTGGTTTTTGAATTGTTTTTGACTATTGGCATGCGAAAAATCAACCATAATCTTATCCAATAAATTCTCTGCTCTTAATTGAGAAATCGTTTTATCAATGTGTGCTTTTGAATAATTAGGGCCGTCAGCACCACCACGCAGAATAATGTGTGCTGTTTCATTGCCTGACGAGGTGTAATGACTCACACCACCCTCTTTATTGACTGAGAGTAAATGATGTGGATTGTTAGCTGATTTAATCGCATCAATGGCTACGCTAAGCGAGCCTGTAGTGCCATTTTTAAAGCCAACAGGGCAAGACAAGGCTGAGGCCAACTCACGATGAGACTGACTCTCAGTCGTACGTGCGCCAATTGCACCCCACGAAATTAAATCTGAAATATATTGTGGCGTAATCAAATCAAGATACTCAACGGCAACAGGGACACCCATCTCTGCCAAATCTGTAAGCAAGTGACGTGCAATTTTAAGGCCTTTATCAATGTTAAAGCTTTCGTCCAAATCTGGATCATTAATAAACCCCTTCCAACCAATCGTAGTACGTGGCTTTTCAAAGTAGACACGCATCACAATAAGCAAATTATCGCTTAATTGTTTTTTTAGTACTAAAAGTTTTTCTGCATATTCACGTGCAGACTTAGAATCATGGATAGAGCAAGGGCCTACAATCACCATTAAGCGCTTATCTCGGCCTTCTAAAATATCTTTAATAGCTTTTCTTGTATAAAAGATGTGCGCTGAGCCGTTCTCGCTTAATGGATATTTCTCCATTAATTCGTGGGGTGCTACCATCGGTGCGCTTGAGGTAATTCTTAAATTATCAGTATTATGTTTCAAGGTTTATTTCTGTTTTTCAATTAATGCGTAAGCTGAATGATTGTGAATCGATTCAAAATTTTCTGACTCAAGGCAGTAGTAACTAATTTTTTCATCGTTATTGAGTTCAACAGCAATATCTCGTACTAAATCTTCAACAAAGGCAGGGTTGTCATACGCCCTTTCGGTCACAATCTTTTCATCTTCACGTTTTAAAATAGCGTACAACTCACACGAAGCCTTGCGCTCAGCCAAATCAATTAGATCTTCAATATAAAGTGTTTGACCTTTAGCAGCTTTAGCCTTGATAGTAATGTGCGAACGCTGATTATGTGCGCCATATTTAGAAATACTCTTCGAACAAGGGCATAAACTGGTCACTGGTACTACGACTTTCATCATTACCTCTGATTCGCCTTTATCTAATACACCATACAAAGTTACCTGATAATCCATCATGGATTCCACACCTGAAGAGGGAGCAACTTTCTTTCTGAAAAATGGAAAATCTAGAGTGATGTGTGTTGTGTCAGATTCTAACTTTTCACGAACCTTCTTAAGAATTTTATCAAAATTACCGCTGTTAAACTCACATGGGCCATCATTCAAAATTTCAATAAAGCGTGACATGTGTGTGCCTTTAACGTGCTCTGGCAGTGTTACTGTCATGGTGAAATTACCAATAGTTGGCATGTGCTTTCCATTTCGATCAACGTATGTAATTGGGTGTGAGATATCTTTAATACCCACTTTATCAATCACGATTTGACGCGTGTCTTCGTTGTTTTGTGTATCAGGTAAATCGTATGATTTCATCATTTATTCTCCGAATAAGCAACTGATGCTCTAAGGGTTTCCCAGATAATAACTTCGCATACGCGAACATCTGGATTGTTAATAAGTTTCGCCACTTCGTCATAAAAATATTTGGCGATATTTTCAGCCGTCGGATTAAGCTCATCAAATGGAGGGATTTCATTTAAATATTGATGATCTAGTCGCTTAACAACGGCCTTAGTTTGTTTTTTAATTTCACGAAAATCGATTGCAATACCTAAAGCATTAAGCACTTCGGATTCAACTGATACCTCAACTTGCCAATTATGACCGTGTAGACGTGAACAATTACCTGGATAATCTCTCAGCGAATGCGCAGAAGCAAAATCAGTGACAATTTTTAGGACGAACATAATTCGGAAAAATCGTTAAAAACCAATCATTATACCGATTTATCACGATTAATTACACCCTCAATTATTAGGTGGTTGGGGTAAATCTTAATCGACCGCTTCAATAGAGGCAACGTTTTGATAACCTTTAGGTAATACATTGCCACGACGAGCGCGATTACCCACATAGTTAGTCAAGTCTTGAAATTTGATGGTAAGATGGCGTTTACCTGCATAAACCTTAAGGTTTTGCGTGTCTAATAAAACACAAATACCAACAACAAATTCTTGTCTTTCCTTGATATCCTTACTTGGAATTTGGATCAACTTATTGCCTTTACCTTTAGACAAAATTGGTAATTCAGCAATTGGGAAAACCAACAAACGCCCACGATTAGTCACCACAGCAACAAATTGAGCTTCAAGATCATCCACACTCACTATTGGCATAACCTTTGAATTCATCGGCAAAGACAGTACATGTTTGCCGGCTTTCTTTTTCGAAATTAAATCACCAATGGTAGAAACAAAACCATAGCCTGCATCAGAAGACAGTAGGATTGTTTGATCCATATCACCCATAATCACATCTATAAATTCAGCTTCAGCTGGTGGACTTAATCTGCCTGTTAACGGCTCGCCTTGCCCTCTAGCGCTTGGTAAAGAATTGGCAGCCAAAGCATAAGATCGACCCGTAGAATCAATAAAGATAGCGCTCTTATTGCTACGACCCTTAACACTCACCATATAGCCATCACCCGATTTGTAATTCAGTGTGGTTGGGTCAATGTCATGGCCCTTGGCGCTACGCACCCAGCCTTTGTCACTCATCACAATGGTGACATTTTCAGCTGGCATTAAATCATCTTCACTGAAGGCTTGAGCAGAATTAACATTCGATACAATTTTACAACGACGATCATCACCAAAATCTTTAACAATGGTTTTAAGCTCTTTTTTGATATAAGTTTTTAGGCGTGTATCGCTTGACAGTAACAGCTCTAATTTTTCTTTTTCGACGGCTAATTCTTTTTGCTCGCCCTGAATTTTTACTTCTTCTAATTTGGCTAAATGACGAAGTTTTAATTCTAAAATTGCCTCCGCTTGTATTTCGCTCAGCTTAAAATGTGACATTAGCACTGGCTTAGGTTTATCTTCAGAACGAATAATGGCAATCACTTCGTCAATATTTAAAAAGGCAATTAACAGACCTTCTAAAATATGCAAACGTGCCAAAATTTTATCTAAACGATGACTTAAACGATTAGTAACTACCTTTGTACGATACGTCAGCCATTCTTTCAGCATTGGTATCAATGGTTTGACTTGAGGCTTGCCATCAAGACCAATCACATTCATATTAACACGATAATTTTTTTCTAAATCTGTCGTAGCAAATAAATGCAACATCAATGCATCAGTATCAACACGGTTAGAGCGTGGCACAATCACAATTCTGGTTGGGTTTTCGTGATCTGACTCATCACGAATATCATCCACCAATGGGAGTTTCTTTGCCCGCATCTGTGCGGCAATTTGGGTGATCACCTTAGAGCCTGATGTTTGGAAAGGCAGTGCTTCAATAATAATATCACTCTCTTCTTTTTTATAAGTAGCACGCATCTTAACTGAACCGTGACCGGTTTCATAAATCTGCTTTAAGTCTGTTTCCGACGAAACAATATGGGCAGACGTTGGATAATCTGGCGCTGGGATGAGTTGCATAATTTCATCCAAATCAGTCGAAGGCTTGTCTAATAATTGAATACAAGCAGAAACCACTTCAGTTAAATTATGCGGTGGTACATCGGTCGCCATACCCACGGCAATGCCTGAGGTGCCGTTGAGTAATAAATTAGGCACCTGTGCAGGCAGATTTTTAGGCTCTTGCAAAGACCCATCAAAATTATCTGCCCAATTGACTGTACCTTGGTTAATTTCACTTAGTAATAAATCAGCGTAACGAGACAATTTAGACTCGGTATAACGCATGGCAGCAAAGGACTTAGGGTCATCGGGTGCACCCCAGTTACCCTGTCCATCAATTAAAGGATAGCGATAAGAAAAAGGCTGTGCCATGAGCACCATGGCTTCGTAACAAGCACTGTCGCCATGCGGATGGAACTTACCTAAAACATCACCCACGGTACGGGCTGATTTTTTGAATTTTGCTGTGAATTTAAGACCTAATTCGCTCATCGCGTAGATGATGCGTCTTTGTACAGGCTTGAGGCCATCACCGACAAAAGGCAATGCACGGTCAAGAATGACGTACATTGAATAATCAAGATAAGCGCGTTCACTAAATTCTGCTACGCTTTGCTGCTCAAGGCCAATTTGGCTCATTCTCCCCCTAGAAATAACTCACTTTTATATAAAAGTTTTGAGTTATTTTAATGCAACTTTTTGTCTAGGATGGACGAATTATGCAAAGTCTTCTGTGGTGATACACGAACAGAATAAATTACGATCACCATAGACGTTATCAATACGTTTAACCGGTGGGAAATATTTGCTTTGTTTCAACGACTCTACTGGGTATAACGCGACTTCCCTTGAGTATGGGTAGTTCCACTCACCAGCCATTTCAAGCGCTGTGTGTGGCGCATTTTTAAGTGGGTTGTTATCTTTATCCCATTCACCTTCAATCACTTTCTGAATCTCACTATGAATACTCGCCATCGCTGTAATAAAACGATCCATTTCACCTTTTGATTCACTTTCAGTTGGCTCAATCATTAATGTACCTGCCACTGGGAATGACATGGTTGGCGAATGAAAGCCATAATCCATCAAACGCTTAGCAATGTCTTCTTCAGAAATACCACTTTGCTCTTTAAGTGGGCGAATATCAATAATACATTCGTGTGCAACAAAGCCTTGGCCTCCTTGGTACAAGATTGGGAAAAATGCTTTCAATTCATTAGCCATATAGTTAGCACTAACAATGGCAATTTCTGTTGAACGTTGCATGCCATACTTGCCTAATAACTTGATATACGACCATGAAATTGGCAAAATTGAGGCAGAACCATACATTGCCGCTGATACTGCATTTGAATCTCTTTCTAAAGGATTGCCTGGTAAAAATTCTGCTAAATGCGCTTTAACGCCAATGGGCCCCATGCCTGGACCACCACCACCGTGCGGAATAGCAAAAGTCTTATGTAAATTAATGTGTGACACATCAGCGCCAAATTCACCCATGCGAGTAATGCCCACCATAGCGTTAAGGTTAGCGCCATCTAAATAAACTTGACCGCCATGGTTGTGAATAATATCACAAACCTGCTTAATCTCAACTTCAAACACACCGTGAGTTGATGGGTATGTCACCATGATTGCTGAGAGTTTATCAGCATGTTTTTCTGCTTTAGATTTTAAATCATTAATATCAATATTACCTGATTCATCACATTTTACAATCACCACCTTCATGCCTGCCATTACTGCACTGGCAGGGTTAGTGCCATGTGCTGATGATGGTATAAGGCAAATATTACGGTCGAAATCACCACGAGACTCGTGATAAGAGTGGATTGCCAATAACCCTGCAAACTCACCTTGAGAGCCGGCATTTGGTTGTAACGATACTGCATCGTAACCTGTTACCTCGGCCAATGCGTGTTCTAAATCTTTAAATAATTGTTGATAGCCCTTTGTTTGATCCACTGGTGCATATGGATGCATTGATGAAAAACCCGGTAAACTGATTGGATACATTTGCGTAGCAGCGTTAAGCTTCATCGTACAAGACCCAAGCGCAATCATTGAATGATTAAGGGCAATGTCCTTGTTTTCTAGGCGCTTTAAATAACGCATCATTTCTGTCTCAGAGTGATAACGACTAAACACTGAGTGGGTTAAGTAGTCTGAATCTCTTAACATAACAGATGTTAGGCTAAATTCAGATTCAGTTAAAGAATCAACAGAGAAAACTGCCAATAATTCAGATAAATCTTGTGTTGTTGTGGTTTCATCAACAGCGATAGTTAATTGATTATCGCTTAATAAACGTAAGTTAATATTTTGTGCTTGCGCTTTAGCAAATAAGGCTTGAGCATCTGTTGTATTCAATGTAATCGTGTCAAAGAATTGCTCACTCGCTAACTCAAAACCAGCCTGAGTTAGGCTTTTGGCAAGACTGCTCGCCTTAGAATGTACTTTGTTGGCAATTTTCCTTAAACCGTTAGCGCCATGGTAAATACCATAGGCCGCTGCCAATACCGCTAATAATACTTGAGCCGTACAAATATTACTGGTGGCTTTGTCACGACGAATATGTTGCTCACGCGTTTGCAACGACATACGCATTGCTGGGTTGCCATGGGCATCTTGTGATACACCGATAATACGCCCTGGCACCATGCGTTTAAACTCATCACGCGTGGCTAAAAATGCTGCGTGTGGACCGCCAAAACCCATTGGTACGCCAAAGCGTTGTGAATTACCAATGGCAATATCAGCGCCCATTTCGGCCGGTGTTTTAATTAAAGTTAACGCCAAGATATCACAAGCAACAATAGTCAATATGCCAGCCTCTTTTGCCCTAGCAATATCAGCGGTAAGATCACGAACCTCACCATTTGTACCTGGCGACTGCATAAGCATAGCAAAACAATCAGAAAAATCGTTGTTTTGAATATCTTCAACAACCAGCTCAATGCCAATTGGTTTAGCGCGGGTTTGCAAAATAGTAATTGTTTGTGGGTGAGTATTACTATCAACTAAGAATCGATTAGATTTATTCTTTTTATTGGCACGTTTAGCCATCATCATCGCTTCTGCTGCTGCCGTTGGCTCGTCTAACAAAGAGGCGTTGGAAATATCCATACCCGTTAAATCCATGATCATTTGCTGGAATGTCAGCAACATCTCTAAACGACCTTGCGAGATTTCTGCTTGATATGGTGTGTAGGCTGTGTACCAACCCGGATTTTCTAAGATATTGCGTTGAATCACCGTTGGCATCAAAGTGCCGTAATAGCCTTGACCAATAAAATTACTGAATAACTGATTTTGACCTGCCAATTTTTTAGCAAGTGCTAAGCTGTCGCGCTCAGTTATCCCTTCTTCAATTTCCATACGATTACCAAACAAGATACTTTCTGGCACTGTTCTAGCAACAACTTGCTCTACAGAGTCGCAACCAATGGTACTTAGCATTGCGTCAATTTCTGTTTGGCTTGGGCCAATATGTCTGTCTAAAAACTCGTTACTCATGATATCAAAATATAAAAAAATTAAGGCCTGAATTTTAGCCTTCTTTCAAAGAAATGCAACCTAAAAAGAATAGGGATTTAACCTTCCCAGAGGATTACTGTTTATCGCTAACCTGGCGGCCAAGTGAGTTGGCGCCCACCCAAGCAATGTAAGTGGATATGGTATACCGTCTGCCCGCCTTGTTCATTGCAATTCATTACCACGCGGTAGCCATTTTCAGAAAAATCAAACTCTTTGGCAAGCTTGCTAGCTGTTAAAGCAAGCTTGCCAACTAATGCAGCATCATCTGTGTCGTTCAGAGTTGTAATGTGTTTTTTAGGAATGACTAAAAAATGGTGGGGCGCCTGTGCACCAATGTCATGAAAAGCCAGCACATCATCATCTTCATAAATTTTATCGGCTGGGATATCACCAGCAATAATTTTGCAAAATAAACAATCACTCATAATTTATCGATAGCCTCTAAGATACCACCAGCCAAAGACTTTCTTAGCCCAGTGCATCAGTCGACAGCTCGGCAACATTAATCCACCCTTTAGCGTACGTGAGACAAACATACCTTTATTATTTGAATCAACAATACAGATCAATTCAATCTTAAAGGTGTGGCTCGCAGGTTTTGAATCCAGCACATCTAATACGTTTTTAGCAGCTGCCTCTGCTTGAAGGTCTGCCATATGCGCTTGCTTAGGCATCCACTCAGGCCCTGGGAAAGAACCCGAATCACCCGCGACAAAAACCTTGTTAGCACCCTCTACTTCACAAAAACTATTAGCCTTAAGTAACCCACCTTCGCTACGCATAAGATCAGAATTGTCAAACCATTGGTTACCTGTCATGCCTGGCATAAACAAGATTAAATCTGCAGCAAACTCACCACCCTCAGTAGTCACTTTATCAACTTCAAATTTTTTAATCTTATTGCCAAGATGCGTGACAATATTGCGTTTTTTCATTTCACCCAGCAAACCTTTAACCGCTTTTTTACCTAAACGTGCACCGGGTTTTTCTGCAGGGGTAAAAAACGTTAGATTAAATTTATCACGTCGCCCTTCTTGTCGAAGCTGCGTATCAATGCCAAACAAAAATTCAAACATTGGACCGCCACGCATCGCACTTGGCTCTTTTGGATTGCCCGAAAACCCAATAGCAATATCACCACCATCCATCACCCTTAAACGATCACGGATTGCTTCTGCTGCACTTAATCCTTCACAAGGCGTGATCGCATGCTCGATACCGGGTAATTTTTTAATAAACCGTCCACCCGAAGCAATAATCAATGCATCATTTTCATACAGACCAATAGGAGTGATCACTTTACGACCGCCTTCTTCTAGACCTGTCACCTCGCTGGCTACATGGTGAACATTCATACGTTTGAAAAAATTATCTAATGGCACAACAATGTCTTTTTTACTCGCTGCACCTGATGGCACCCAAATTAGACTTGGCATATAAACCAGTTCTGCCTTGGGAGATATCAAGGTAATTTCACATTGTTTGTCTTTCTTTCTCAGAGTTTTAACCGCAGTTAAGCCTGCAAAACCTGAACCAATGATGGTAATCTTTTTCATACTAATCCTTTTCTAAATTATGGCAAAAGTGGCCACTATCCGGCTCCTCAACACTTCTCGAAATATTGTCTACAAACGCTTGTAATTCATCAAATTCTAACACAGTTAAAAAAATTTACTACATTTGATGATACTCTCAGTGCACACATACTACTGTCTTTAAGCCTTACTTCTATGCCTGCGCCATTCATCATCTTTACATTAAAATTCTATTCCCACCTTTGTCAAATGGTTTTTAAATTTTCCTGAGAGTTTCGAATCAAAAAATATATAATCTATCATAAGATTTTAATTAAATTTATAAGGATATTTTAATGCTATCAGAAGAAAGTTTAGACATTATATTTAGAAAGGCAAGAAGTCATAATGGTTGGTTGGATCATGATATTTCTGATGAGAAGGTGCATCAAATTTATGAATTAATGAAATTTGGCGCAACATCAGCTAATACTTGCCCTGCTCGTATTACTTTTGTCAAATCTAAAGAAGCTAAAGACAAACTCAAACCACACTTAGACGAAGGCAATATTGACAAGGCAATGAGCGCGCCCGCAGTGGCTATTATTAGTTACGATACAGAATTTTACGAAAAACTACCCTACCTTTTTCCACATGCTGATGCTAGGAGTTGGTACGCAGACAAGCCCGATAAAATTACAGCGGCCGGATCTCTGAATGCTATCTTACAAGGCGCTTATTTTATGATTGCTGTGCGTTCAATAGGTCTCGATTGTGGGCCGATGATTGGTTTTAACGCTGAAACATTGAATCAAGAATTTTTCCCTGATGGCAAGACTAAATCCATCTTTTTATGTGGCATTGGTCATGGCGACAACACTAAAATTTTTCCAAGATCTCCGCGCTTGAGCTTTGATGAGGCTTGCGAAATTATCTAAATTCTACACCACTTGGCCGGCAGCCCAGCCTGACGACCAAGCCCACTGAAAGTTGTAACCGCCTAGCCAGCCAGTCACATCTACTGTTTCACCAATAAAGTACAAGCCTGTTTGTGACTTAACCTCCATACTTTTAGAAGATAGCTCATCTGTATTGACACCACCTGTACATACTTCTGCTATACGCATGCCTTCAGTACCACTCGGGCGTAATACCCAATTATTCAACGTAGCGCCTAGTGCTTTTAAATCACTTTGCTTGATTTGACCTAAAGGCAAGTTTGACAGGTGCTGATCAGTTAAAGTGTCGGCCAAACGAATGGCTAAACGCTTGGGGAAAAGTTTGGATAAAATGGTTTTTAGCTCTGCCTTTCCGCGATCTGCCTGCATTTTTAACAGCCAATCACTGGCATCTAAATCTGGCAATAAATCAACACTAATTTCATCACCCTTATACCAATAAGACGAAATCTGCAAAATTGCCGGGCCACTAATACCTCGATGAGTAATTAATACCCCTTCTCTAAAACTTTGTCCATTACAACTTACTAAGGCATCAATTGATAAACCTGACAAATCTTTAAAGTATCTGTCAATATCATTCTGATGAAAAGTAAAAGGCACCAGTGCTGGCCTAAAAGAAATTGTTTTAATGCCAAATTGTCTAGCCACTTGCAGACCAAAATCAGTTGCGCCCATTTTAGGAATAGAGGGCCCGCCAGTGGCAATCACTAATGACCCTGACTGATATTTCTGTCCATCTGCAACTACAACATATTGGTTTTTAAAGTCAATAGTGCCTACCTTTGACTCTAATTTGATGCCGACACGCTTACACTGTTCAAGCAACATATTTAATACAGCTGGTGCCTTGTCATCACAAAACAATTGGCCCAGTGTTTTCTCATGCCAACTCAACTTGTGTTTATCCATCAGTGCAATAAAATCCCACTGGGTATAACGCGCTAGTGCTGATTTGCAAAAATGCGAATTGTGAGAAAGATAAGCTTCAGGATCAATATGTAAATTGGTGAAATTACAACGACCACCACCTGAAATCAAAATCTTTTTTCCAACTTTATCACTGCTTTCTAAAACTAGTACTTTTCGCCCGCGTCTGCTGGCCTCAATAGCGCACATTAACCCGGCAGCACCTGCACCAATAATAATGACATCATATTGTTTCAAAGGAGTTTTTTAATAGTGTTGACAATTAACTGTGAATCCCACTCTAAAGCGCCGCGATAAGCGTAACGAGTAACGCCTTTTCTGTCTAAAATAAAGCTAGAAGGATAAGCGTATACACCCCAATCTTTTACCGCCTGTCCATCAGCATCCATCATAATTGGCAATTCAAGTTTTACTTTTTTCATAAATTCTATAATCTGCTCTTTAGACTCGCCAATATTAATGGTAGATCGGAAGAGCGTCGTGTAGGGAAAGAGTGTAGATCTCGGTGGTCGCCGTATCATTAAAAAAAAAAAAAAAGATAATAAAATTCCAAGTAGAAAATAGGGGAAGCTAATAACATGACTGCCACTGTTCGCACACAGCAACCCGTCTAATCGCGCAGCCATCACTCCACGTGCATGTGCTGCTCGTACTAGCATATGCC
>CALCCK010000060.1 GCA_937899995.1 uncultured Gammaproteobacteria bacterium | reverse complement strand
GGGTAGAAGAGACGTGTGTGTTGGTAGAGGGTAGTAGTGGGTGGGTAAGGGGGGGGGGTGGGTGGGGGTGGGGGGGGGGTTTTTTTTTTCGAGCAGAAGACGGCATACGAGATAGGCTTGTGACTGGAGTTCAGACGTGTGCTCTTCCGATCTGTAAATGGATATACTAGCTATGGCCATCGGGTCTTCAATTATTGCTATCTTATACAGCTTATACACAATGACCTGGATTTACAAACAATCACCAGGTAGTGACAAAATGAAAGAGATTTCAGATGCGATTGCAGAAGGCGCCAAAGCCTATCTTAATCGTCAATATGCAACTATCGGTATAGTTGGTGCTGTGTTGTTAGCTGTGATCACTTACTTCTTAGGAATGACTGTTGGTATTGGCTTCTTAATTGGTGCTGTGTTATCAGGTTTAACGGGTTATATTGGTATGAACGTATCGGTTAAATCTAACTCTCGCACAGCGGAAGCTGCTAAGAATGGCATGAACGCCGCTTTCCAAGTTGCTTTTAGAGGTGGTGCAGTTACTGGTATGTTAGTGGTTGGTTTGGCGCTACTAGGTGTTGCTGGTTTTTATGCTGGAATGGAAGCCAATGGCGTAGAACAGAAAGAGGCGTTACACGCATTGATTGGCTTGGCATTTGGTGGCTCACTTATTTCAATCTTCGCTCGTTTAGGTGGTGGTATCTTTACTAAAGGCGCTGATGTTGGTGCTGATATTGTTGGTAAGATTGAGGCTGGCATTCCAGAAGATGATCCGCGCAACCCTGCAGTAATTGCTGACAACGTTGGTGACAACGTTGGTGACTGTGCAGGTATGGCAGCTGACTTGTTTGAGACCTACGCAGTAACCATCATTGCAACAATGATGTTGGCTGGTGTACTAGGTATGGGCAACGATGCGATTCTTTATCCACTAGCATTAGGCGCAGTATCTATCATCGCTTCAATCATCGGTACATTCTTTGTTAAAGTGTCTGATGGTGGCTCAATTATGGGCGCTTTATACAAAGGCTTAATTGTTTCTGCTGTATTGGCTGCAGTTGCTTTCTATTTTGTCACTATCGATATGAACATGGGTATGGATTTATTCTACGCATCACTCATTGGTTTAGCGCTAACTGCGTGGATGGTTGTGGTTACTGAATACTACACTTCAACTGAACGCAAGCCGGTTCAGCATGTTGCTGAAGCTTCATTAACAGGTGACGGTACTAACGTTATTGCTGGTATCGGCTTAAGTATGAAATCTACAGCATTACCGGTATTAGCCGTTTGTGCTAGTATTTGGGGTGCATATGCATTAGGTGGCATATATGGTATTGCAATTTCTGCAACGGCAATGTTGTCAATGACAGGTGTTATTGTAGCTTTGGATGCTTACGGTCCAATCACAGACAATGCCGGTGGTATTGCTGAAATGGCAAACTTACCAGAAGAGATCCGTAACATTACTGACCCTTTAGATGCAGTAGGTAATACAACTAAAGCGGTAACTAAAGGTTATGCAATTGGTTCTGCAGGTTTAGCAGCATTGGTATTGTTTGCTGACTTTACTAACGAGTTACATACCATGGAACAATTTAAGGACATTACATTTGATTTATCAAACCATAAGGTTATTATCGGCTTGTTCTTAGGTGGCTTAGTGCCTTACTTATTTGGCGCGATGGCGATGGAAGCAGTTGGTCGTGCAGCAGGTGATATTGTTGAAGAAGTACGTCGTCAGTTTAGAGAGATGCCAGGCATTATGGATTACACACAAAAGCCTGACTATTCTAAAGCCGTTGATATGCTAACTAAGTCAGCGATTAAAGAAATGATCTTGCCTTCTACTCTACCAATTCTATTCCCAGTAGCCGTTGGCTTGTTACTAGGCGCTGAAGCTCTAGGTGGCTTATTGATTGGCTCTATTACAACGGGTATCTTCCTGGCTATATCAATGACTACTGGTGGTGGTGCATGGGATAACGCTAAGAAATATATCGAAGATGGTAACTTTGGTGGTAAAGGTTCTGATGCTCACAAGGCAGCAATAACTGGTGATACTGTAGGTGACCCATATAAAGATACGGCTGGTCCTGCGATCAACCCGTTAATCAAGATTATCAACATCGTGGCAATCATGATTATTCCTTTATTAGGTACCCCTGTACTAGGGTAGTTAATTAAAAAGTAATAAAAAAGGCGTGCACTAGCCGCCTTTTTTTACGCCTAGATAAAACAGCTAATCAGCGCTTGGCACTTCATGATCATTCATGAATTGTTTTTGCATACGTATACCAATATAAGCACCGAGCATAAGTGCAAATAAATCTACAAATGAACCTAATGACAAAGTAGATGTACCGGCAATACCTTGACCTAATGTACAACCCATACCTAAAATACCGCCAATACCGACCATAAGACCACCAACAGCATAACGTAGCGCCTCACCAGCAGAATTAAACCAAACAATTTTAAAGCGTCTAGTCAAAATAGAAATCAACACTGAACCTGTGCCCACACCCAAAAAAGCCACCAGTCCGAAGGTTAAAATATACCACTCAGGATTTGAAGCAATATAAAGCAAATCACCCATTGGACGGATAAAGGTATATGATTGTGTACCCATGCCATACTGAGGGCTATCACTAAAATTAGAGGCTTCATTAGCTAACTCACCTATTGGTCCACCAGAGATGTAAAAGGCACTCACAATCAACGCACCAATCATAAAGCCACCAATCCAATTATCACGTCTAGCAATAAAGTCTTTGCTTTTAAAAACCAAACTCATGATTGATAACGATAACACCAGCCCAATAATAATACGCATTGAGAAAACTTCAACCCCTATAAATCTGCCAAAGATTGTACCTAGATCTTGCATTTCAAAACCATAATCGTCTAAATTAGGTGAGATAGGTAAAACCCAAGACAAGAAATAATCGTTGAAAAATCCTTCAACATACAACATCAACACTGCTGCACTACCCATACCTAAAATTGCAACGATAGTTTTTAAGTTGCCACCACCTAGATTGAGAATACTTTTCATGCCACAGCCACGACACAAAGTCATACCAATACCGAAAAATGCACCACCGACTAAATAAGCTGGCCAACGAAACTGACTCATGCGATATGGAGGACGTGTACTATCTGCACTAATAATTTCTAATGCTTCAAATATAGTGACGCCAAAAATAGCAACAGCAATGGCAAAGAAATACATTGATAAGCGACCAGTGTTACCGCTATGGACAACATCTGCAATACCGCCTAGAGGGCAAAAATCAGTCTTACGTGCTACTGCACCAAAAACAATAGAAACACAAAATATGACGAAAAATAACGCCTCAACCTCACCAAACTCAACCAGAATAGGTACACTCATTTACACTCTCCTCATAATACTAATTCAACTAACAGAATTATAAGGGAATAAATCAAAACACTGTCATTAAAAAGGCGTGCTATAGCACGCCTTTTTAATTAATCCAATATAATAAAAGTTATTTATCTTCTTTAGTTTTTAAATTTTTGGTACTCTTAGAAAGAGAAAAATCTGCTTGACACTTCATCAAAGTATCAACACATTCATCAAGATCATTGAATTCATCAACACCTGTATCAAAACGGTCTTTTCTTAAAAAATAAAATAAGTTCCTATAAGTGAAAGCACCTATTTTAAGAATAATAAAGGTGTAGTGTTTATGCTCCCAAACTGCAGCAGGTTGCTCTTTTCCATCTACCTCAATATCAGCTAAGTGTACACCATGATCTTTCTCTCTCCAGCGATCATCAACGTGTTTTTGAATTGTATCAAGTTCTAGTTGCGTAAAGTCCATAATAATATTTAATGTATTGGTTGTGCGTTTGCAAAGTTAGGGGTATTGTCAACAGGGCCACCCAGCCTCGCTTCTTCATCTGTTGGGTTACGTACTGTAATCACCTCAAGTACAAAAATTACTTTTCGACCACAGAGCGGATTGTTGCCATCAACTGTTAAAGAATTTTCATTAACTTGGATCACGGTGAAATTTATACGCTCGCCTTTGTCATTTTCCATTGGAATCATGGTACCAACTTTTCTTAAATCTTCATCCAGACTATCAAGTGGCATCGTTGTCACTAAAGATTCATCGCGAGGGCCGTATATTTGGTCCACATCAACGGGTAGTTCAACAATATCACCCTCAACCTGACCCACTAGCCCGGCTGTTACCTCTGGTGATAAGATTTCACTAATACCTTGAATATAGCCTAATGGAAACTCAACCGAAGATAAGACCTCACTAGTTTTCTTATCAACGACTTTATAAGTAAGCTCAACAAACTTGCCATCTTCAATAATCATATTACTCATAATCCATTAAAAAATAGTTGCACCAAAGATCTTAATTTCCCCATCTTCATAGCCAAGCACTAAACGACCTAACCATTCACCCTGCTTCTTTTTGTGTTTTTGTTTAAATAAAACAGTAACATGATCACCACGACGAATTGTACCTAAGAATTCAACCTCTTCATTTAAATTCTTGGTTAGTTCGCTTCTAGCAAACTGCTTACCCATCTCAATTTCATTGGCACCACGAAGCATCTCTTCAGAAAAATTTCTAGTAAATGCACCATAATTAGCATTGTTAGAAAATTTTACCAAATCATCCCACATCGGACGTGCAATATCTAATAGCTCTTTGTCAGTTTTATCAAGAATGTTCATATAATGTTCTCCATTAAAAAAAAGTTAAAAAAACCAACATAAATTTATGTTGGTTTTTTAAAATTTTAATAAAGCCTTATTACTAAGCCTTTATTAAGCAAGTTTTTTTACTTATCGTCAATTAAGTGATACAAGGGTTGTTTTTCCATCTTGTATTCACCAGTAACGCGATCACGATGAGAAGTTGTCAATACATGCCAATTTTCATCATCTAACTTCATCTTATCACCACGATAGTAGTAACCAGGCCAGCGAGTTTCCTCACGGAATAATGTATGCTGAACAACACACTCAGAAGTACGGTGACGGTGCTTAAGCTCCCATGCACGTAATAACTGATGAATATCTTCCGCACCAATTTTCTCTAAGTCTTCTTCTAGAATCTTCAACTTATGCAGACCTATATTTAGAAGTTTATCGTTAGTCATGTATTGCACTGTTACACCACCTGCATACTCGTCCATCAACTTCTGTAAACGTTGTAAACCAGGGAATGGCAAGATGTAGCTTGGAGATACAGTACCACCAACAATCTCGTTACGGCCAATTGTGTAAGTCTCTAAAGGTCTAAAGATTTCTTCTTTACGATCAGCGATTTGCTTATCAGAAATATTAATACCTTCCGCTTTACCGTCATCAATATATTTACAAGCAGCTTTCGCAGACAAACGACCTTCAGTAAATGAACCTGATGAGAATGCGTGTGGCGTACCACCTACAGAGTCGCCTGCGCCAAATAAACCGTCAACAGTTGTCATACGGTTATAACCCCAGAAGTACTCAGGAATATTACCTGAAATATCTTCAGGACCTGAACACCATGCGCCACAACCTGTTGCGTGTGAACCCATTACATATGGCTCAGATGTTGTCAACTCAGGGTTGACGTACTTAGGATCAATATCTGTTGCAGCCCATAATACCGCTTGACCAACCGTCATACCTAGGAAGTTTTCCCACCCTACTTCTTCTAAATGTGGGTCTTGGAATGCTTCAACTGTCACCATGTGGATTGGACCACGGCCTGCAGCTACTTCAGAAATGAAGGCGTGGTTACGTAAACACGTTGGAATAGGATTGTGAGAGAAATGCTGGTTTTCTGGATCTAAATATTCTTTACCCACTCTCTCTGCTAATTCAGGGAACCACTTAGACTCATACTCATCGCCATAAGCGTTTTGCGTGTAAGTCTTGAGGTGTAAGAAGTAGGCGCCAACTGGACCATAACCGTCTTTGAATCGAGCCAAAACGATACGGTTTTCCATTTGCGTCATCTTCGCACCAGCTTCGATTAACAAGCCATATGCTGAACCTGAAGACCACGGTGCGTACCATACACGGCCAGCACCTTCACCCACTGAACGTGGCTTAAAGATGTTAGACGCACCACCGGCACCGACAATAACTGTCTTAGATTTAAAGATGTGGTAGTTACCTGTACGGACGTTAAAACCAACACAACCCGCAACACGATTTTCTTGTGCATCATCCATTAATAAGTGTGTCACCATAATACGGTTAAAGGTTTTATCAGCATTAACTTTAGCAGCTTCTGCAACGATAGGCTTGTAAGATTCACCATGAATCATAATCTGCCAACGGCCTTCACGCATATATGCGCCTTTACCAATATCACCTTCAGGTAAGTCTGCTCTCTTAGGATCCTTCATTAATGGAAGACCCCATTCTTCAAATTTGTGTACTGCAGAGTCAACGTGACGAGCCATATCAAATGCCAAGTCCTCACGAAGCATGCCCATCAAATCCATACGTGCATAACGTACGTGATCTTCAGGATTGTTTTCACCCCAACGAGTACCCATGTAACAGTTAATCGCGTATAGACCTTGAGCAACCGCACCAGAACGATCGATGTTTGCTTTCTCAGCAATTACAACCTTCTTGTCACGACCCCAATATCTAGCTTCATAAGCAGCACCTGTACCACCTAAGCCTGCACCAACAACTAAAATGTCAATGTTATCTTCAATAATTGTTTTCATTAGTAATATACCCCTTCTACAAGTTTCAAACCGTTAGACTCTAACGTATGTAAGCCGCCATCATCTAAACGAATTGACTCTGGCTCATGTGATAATAATTCACTATCACGAGCTTCTTGAGTAGGCTCTGCTTCGTTTCTGAAGTTAGGAATCGCTGAACCCCATGGCTTAGTCGTGATCGGTGACAAGAAGTTCTTCTCACGACCATCTCTAAATTTAACTTTCCATGCAATCGTGCCTTTTTCTTCATCACGAATTACACGAACACTGTGTCCTAATGGTGCAAAGTCTGCGTAACCACGCACGTCAATCGCGTTTTGTGGACATGCTTTAACACATGAGTAGCACTCCCAGCACATATTAGGTTCAATATTCAAAGCACGACGATATTTCTTATCGATCTGCATAATGTCAGATGGGCAGATATCTACACAATGTCCACAACCATCACAACGAGTCATATATACAAAAGTTGGCATATTATTTTCCTCTCTTTTTAAATTAGTTAATTAATGTTAGTAGTGCTTAGGCGCTTCGCGCTTAATACCAAGGCCCATGTCCATAGGTGCATCTACAAGTAGTTCCATAGAGTGTCTTGCACGTTGCTCAGGATCATCTCTAGTAAGGGTTGGCAAGTTCATATATGAACCATCTGCTTTCGTTGTACGCTTGTCGTACGCTGCAAATGGCTTGAAGAACATGTGCGCAAACTTAGACCATAATACACCGCCAAATAATGACACTGCAGATAGGATAAATAAGATAAATGTTGCGCCTGTACCGCCACCAACATAAGACCAAATTAAAGCAAATGTAGAAGTTGCGATTAATGACATGCTGAACATGTCCATTGCTGAAACGTTATACCATTTATTGCCTCCAGCTGCTACGTCAACTCTGATGAATAACCAGAACCACCAGCTGCCAACTGCCAACATAATAGCGCCTAAGTGCCATAATTGAGCATATAGTGTGTTTGCAGCTGCTTCAGCGCCACCAAAGATGATGATTGCTGTCATGGCGTTAAATAAAACAAAACCATACATAGTAAGGAGGTGTGCAAGTCTACGCTTGAAGTTACAGAATTCACCTGACAATACAACATCTTCTATAATTGTTGATACTGCAATGCCCACTTTATCGCCAGCACCTAGTTCTTTAGTTGCATTTTTCTTTCCAGCAGCTACATTCTCGTTAAACCATCTCATGCTCTTCTTATGCATAACGTCTACAATTGTCATCACGATTACAAGTGCAATCATAACAATTACAAACATCTGCATTGTTTCGAATGAAATAGTTGCTGATAGATCAGCAATTGGTGTTTGTTCAAACATATACTTTCCTCCTTAGGGTTTTTATTAATCACAAACTAAAATTATTAGCAAGCTTCTTACTAATAATTTGGTAGTTCTTTTCAATCTTAGACGCGCTTGACTTGAGCGCGCCAAAAATCAAATTATTATACTTATAAAAAGTTTTCTTTACAAGAAATAACCAATATAAGTTATTACTTATTGTTACTTAGCTGAGTGTCCGCTCAACTTAATTTCTACTTTGTCTTCCTCTTTAATGCCTGCATAGTATGCTTGCAATACTTTAGCCACTTCAGGGCGAGAGAATTCTTTAGGAAGGTCTTCACCATCTGAAAGCATCTTACGCACTTTAGTGCCTGATAAAAGCACACGATCTTTGGCTTCATGTGGACATGTCTTCATTGAAGCCATACCGCCACACTCATGACACCAGAATGTCCAGTCAATCTTAAGTGGCTGTGTTACTAGTGCATCATCAGCAATTTCATCAAAGATATTATGTGCATCGAATGGACCGTAGTAGTCATCAACACCTGCGTGGTCACGGCCAACGATTAAGTGTGAACAACCGTAGTTTTGTCTGAATAATGCATGTAATAACGCCTCACGCGGACCTGCATAACGCATGTCTAATGGGTAGCCAGATTGTAAGATTGTGTTATCTACAAAGTAGTTGTCAATTAAGGTTGAAATTGCTTCTGAACGAACGTCAGCAGGAATATCGCCAGCTTTAAGGCCACCTAATACTGAATGAATCATGACGCCGTCACAAATCTCTACCGCAAGCTTTACTAAGTACTCGTGTGAACGGTGCATTGGGTTACGTGTTTGGAATGCTGCAATTGTCTTCCAGCCTTTCTCGTCAAAGTAAGCGCGAGTCTCAGCTGGTGTCATGTATAAATCACCAAACTTCGCAGGGAATCCACCATCTGATAATACTTTAATAGGGCCCGCAAGGTTGTATTTTCCTTGTGCCTGAACCATAGCAACGCCAGGATGTGCATCTTCAGTGGTTTTATAAATTGTCTCACACTCATGGTCTTTATCAATGGTGTACTTTTCAGTTACTGTCATTGTGGCAATAATGTCACCTGACTTTCCACTTACAATCGTAACTTCATCACCTGCTTTAACGTCTTCATCATCGGTAGATAATGTTACTGGGATTGGCCAAAATAAACCATTAGCCATTGTCATATTATCACAAACACCTTTCCAGTCTGCTTCACCCATAAAACCTTCTAATGGATTAAAACCACCGATACCAAGCATAACCACATCACCCTCTTCTCTTGAAGAGCAAGTGATTTTTGCTAAAGATTCAGCTCTTGATAATTCTGCTGTTAATGCATCGCCTGATAATGCTAGCGCATTAATTGTGTCGCTGCCGTGTGGTGGGACTAATTTTGACATGTCTAACCCTAGATTAATTTAAAAGGCTAAATTATACCGACTGGCATTTTTAACGCATTATTTTATGGTGATATTTTAATATACCCCCTAAGAGATACTCTGCTAAAAACAGAGTAAAAAGGTCAAGAATTAACGAGAAAAGGCGTGTTTATGACGTCATGCACGATTTAAAAATCGCACGATGTACATCGCCAATACTAACGATTCCCACAAGTTTACCGTTGTGAGTAACTGGGATTCTTCTGAACTTTTTAAGCCACATAATGCTTGCTGCTTTTAAACAAGGCACATTAAGATCAATGCTAGAAACATCTTTAGTCATCAGTTCGCCAATCTTAACGTTCATGGTGTCTTTGTAATTGTGCTCCATGTTTTCAAAGTCAAAATATGTATCACTCATGACTTCGTCTAGCTTAGGAAACATGTGTTGTAATATGTCTTTTTCAGAGATGATGCCAACCAGTTGATTGTCATCATCAACCACAGGTGCGCCACTAATGTGATCCATTACCATCATAATGGCAATATCTTTAACCAGTTGATCTGAGGTAACGGTTTTAACGTTAGTTGACATAATGTCTTTTACTTGCATGATCTTTCTCCGTGTAAATTAATGAACGAATAGATTTGTTATTCTACCGCGTAGTATTACAAACTACAATTTAATTTTAAATTTGACTCGTTCCTTTCCATCTTTTGATTGTTCTAAAATAACTTTGTCATTTTTAATGTCGTAATCAAGTGTGCCACCACTAAACACATCAAACCCCTGTATCAAGCGAGCCTTACCGCGCAACTGTACAAACTCTTTTTTAATTAGATAATTGATTTTAATAGCTCTAGCTTCAATAAAACGAGGACGATTCGGCTGATTTTGCTTGTAATAAGCAAGCTTCTTCTTGCTACCTATTGCCAGGACTTTGGTCACTTCTTTCTGATTACTATATAGTTCAATCTTATCGGCACTCAGCATCAAAGAACCCTGTGAAACTTTGGCATCACCAGTATAAGTACTCAGACCTTTACGCTCATCAATTACCACAGTATAGGCCTTTACCCGAATAGGCTGCTTCGCATCATCAGGCAGTGCATATGCACTAAAAGATGCACAATATAAATAAATCAAAAAAACTCTATTCATAACGACCTACAACACCGCCTGTTAATTTTATCTTTTGGTTCTTTGCATCATAATGCATACCAATTGCACTAATATCAGCCACCTTAGATTGATAACGAATACTTTCTTTGGTTCGATACACTTCGCCACCCTTTGATTGATCAATGCTCAGATTTCTGGTATTAATTTTAGAGCCTGATTTTTGCAATATCTCAACCTTTCCAGCAAGCGTTAATAGCTCTGTTTGCATATTGAGGTCAATGCCAGATGAGTAAATCTTGTTATATTTGGCCAAATACGATGTATCCTCCTTAGAATAATAATGTTTCTTTCCATTAGACTGATCAATATACAAATTTTTGGTTAATATTCTTTGCCCGCCATCTTGATAGATTATCGTTTTCCCAGTTAACTTCAGTTTATCTTGCTTGGTATGCATGTGCATCCCTTGAGCAATAATCTTTCCTCGTTCACCTAGATATGTCACTTTTTTATGACTCACTAAGTCGTCTGTTTTTATGCCAATAATAAGCTCTTCTGTATTTATTTTATGAGTAACACCGCCACTAGAGCGGATATCTACTTCTTCTGTGAATTTAATTTCACCACTGTCTAAATAATTCGCTCGTTGAGCGCTTAATACATAGTTTACTTTTCCTGATTCATCATAGGTAGTCACCCTAGGTTCTAACAATAAAGCAGGGCGATTTTTAAAATTAAAATAACTTTTCGCTTCAACAAAATGAGAAAGAATTTGACGATCGTCAAATTCTTGCAAAGAGAATTGATTAATTTTTTCTAAATAAGACACTTCTTGTGACACAATCTCATTTTCAGTCAACGCTGGACCTACTTCGCCAGATGAATCGGATAATAATTCTATCAAAATCCACGTAACACCAATAATCACTATAATGAATAAGGTGATAATTAAATTACTTCTAAACTGAAAGTTCATATCTATTCATGAATCAAAAAATTTCTGGCATTTATGCTATCACGCCCAACAAAATACTCGAGCTTGATGCTATAGAAAAAGCCATGGTTATGCATAAAATTAGCATACTGCAATATCGTCATAAAATAACTGATGCCTCAATCAAACTCAATGAAGCCAAACAATTACAGCAGCTGTGCTTAAGACATAATACTTTATTTATCATCAATGATGATATTAACCTGGCGCAAAAAATAGATGCCGATGGTGTACATTTAGGAGCAAATGATGCTTCTATTCTCACCGCTCGACAACAATTGGGTGATGATGCCGTGATTGGCGTGTCCTGCTATAATGATTTCAAACTAGCCAAAACTGCACAAAATAAAGGTGCTGACTATGTGGCTTTTGGCGCTTTGTTTTTATCACAAACCAAACCTGATGCCCCCCAATGTTCGCTCGATGTCATCACTCAAGCAAAACAAGTGCTTACTATTCCCATTGTTGGCATTGGCGGTATTGACTTTAGCAACCAACATCAGGCGTTTGATTCAGGGTGTGATGCTGTGGCAATGATTAGTGCGTTATTTCAACCAGCTGACTCACTGCAGGACAATAAAGCGCGCACTTAATGGTGTTATTGTAAACGTCTGTTAGCGCTTCTTTATAAAACATTAATTGCTTAGCGTGTTGTGATTTCTGCCGGCGTATAAACTGATCAAGCGACTCATCAGCCAAAGGCTCTGCTGTTTTAAAATCAATAATCCATAAAACATCGTCTTCAATAAACAATCGATCGATTGTAATCATGCGTTCATCTATTACAAATTCAGCTTCAACTAATGTCGAAGATCGATCCTTAAACAGCCACTCAAATTGTGGGTCACATTTGGTGTTATTAAGTAATTTTAATATAAAGCCTTGCCATTGATCAATTTCATTTAGCGGTGTGCCGATTTCAAGCAGTCTAGCTTTAATATTATCTGCACTTGGATTAAACAAACCTCTTTCATAATATTGATGAATTAAAGTGCCCAACAAACTTTTAAATAAGCGTTCAAAATTTTGCTGATATTCGAGTATTTCACCTGGTTCTTGTTCCTTGATTGGTGGTGTTTCTATTTGTTTGAGTCGCTGTAAAGAAGGCGCCTGATTAGGCGCTTCAACTTGTGTATGGGATATTGGTATTTGATCAAATAAATTTTGATAAAACGGCATAAGCAATGCTAACAGACTCTTCTTCAAAGTTTGATGATTTTGATTAACATGGCCTAATAAATGCAACTGGTGTTTAGCACGTGTCATCGCCACATAAAGCAAGCGCATAGTTTCAAATTTATTTTGTTGTGCCTCAATAAATTTTAAATACGTATATGTTTGCCCCTCATCCGTATCAAGCGATGATTTAATAGGGGCTAACAACAAAGACTGGTCAGAAAATTCTTTCATGTGCATTATCGGTGAGTCGTCGTTTCGGGCGCCACGTCCAAGCCCCGGCATAATCACTGTATCAAACTCTAAACCTTTAGACTGGTGAATGGTCATGAGTTTTACACTCGCTTTTTCACTCGGTGCGTATAATTCATCTAGGGCAGCTTTAATTGTTTCGATGTCTAATGATTGTTGTTGCTCACAGGTATTAACAATAGACAAAAATTGGTCTTTAATCAACGTATCAGATTGTGACAATGCTCGAGTGATACCAAGCTGGTCAATCGCAAAAGTGAGTAATTCAACAAAATTAAACCGACCCTGATTATCTAAAACCTTTTGTAAGCATAGTTGCAAATGTTGTGCTCTTTTTTGGCCATCTTGGCTCAATTGTGCTAAAGTTTTTTCGTTAGTTAATTGTGCATAAATAATTGGACTATCCTCTGCTGATAAAATCAAAATATCATTCAGCGTCAGCCCGCACCAAGGCGAACGTAATACACTTAACCAGGCCAATTTATCACCAAGATGCATTAGCGCCCGCGCCAGTGAGAATAAATCTCGTGTTAATAGATGATCTTTGAGCGGGGTAATTTTTAACGATTCAAAATCAATATTATGCTGCTTTAACAAAGGAGTGATTTCTACCAAATGTGTTCGACTTCTGACCAATATCGCTATCTTATTAGTAGGGTGCTCAGCCAAAGTGGATTGTACAATGCCCAATACTGTTTGCGCCTCTTGTGTGAATTGATCGTTAGTAAAAGGATGAAAATTAATCGCTTGATACTGTGTTTTATTTGAAGCAGCTTGAGAAGATGAATAAGAAATAGCACCTTGATAGATGTCCTCATGAGTGGGAAAAATGTCTTGAAAAAATCGGTTATTACCTTCTACGATGCTCTTAGATGAACGAAAATTTGTTCTTAATAATAACGAAGCAGGTTTAATATTAGCAATACCACTTACTTTAACTTGTAAAAATAATCCTACTTGAGACTCTCTAAATCGATAAATCGATTGCATAGGGTCGCCCACCAAAAATAAGGTTTTACCATCATTTGGTTGCCAATGCTTAATCAGCCTCTCAATAGTATTAAACTGTGAAGTAGAAGTGTCTTGGAACTCATCAATCAACAAATGTTGTAGCTGATAATCTAAAAACAAAGCAATATCACTAACGCTAGATCGGTCATCCAGCGCTTGGTTAGCATTCAGAGCCACCTCAATAAAATCATGCGCTTGTTTTTGTTCAAAATGCAAGCTTAACTGTGCAACACAAAGCTTTAATACCTGTGCAATCACCGCCAATGTATCTTCCTGCGCTTGAGAAAAATCAAGTGCAGGTAATTGCGTCACTTGGTGCAACAACTCTCGAAATGAATCTTGCGTTGATAATACTTGCAGATGCTCCATTAACGCATTTTTTTGCACCTTCAACTCAACAGGAAAGCCACAATTTTTATCTAATTTTTTGCGCCATAGGCCTTTTTTGTTTAAACACAGAGATTCAATCGCCTGCCACTTGGCCAAATCTGCCAACTGGTGACCCGGTAGTTTGCTAACTTGAGCTTGTTCACCATCAGCACTTGATGTCATTAGATTAAAAAATGATTGACCCAAATATGGCTTAGCCACTTGCTCTAAATAAGACAAATGCTGAGTGATAATCTTCTCTGCGCTATTTTTTAGAACATTGGCATCTAACGCTTCACCCTGATACAATCGCATCAGCCATTGGTCGCGCTTAGACAGCATGTGCGTAACTAAGCGGTAAAATTTCTCTACATTGTTATCCAAATACAATAATAAATGGGCAATTGCTTTGCCGTGCTGCAGATCATCGACCAATAACAGGGTTTGCATTGCAGCTTGTTTATAAGCATGATTGCGTTGCCATTGCGCTGCCATAATTTGGCGTGGTACTAACTGCGCCCTAGAGGGGTAACGACTACTAATCAAACTAGATAGGCCATCAATGGTGGATATTTTTAAACGCTTGGGGTTGTTTAATAATTGCCAATTTCGCTCATTTGAGCGCAGCATCACAATTTGCGCTAAATCATAAGTAACTTGCTTGTGCGACTCCTCTGGTCGAGGTTGGTCGATTGACTTTAAAGCCGATAGAACCCGTTCCGTTAATTCATCAACTGCCTTATTGGTAAAGGTCATGGCGATGATATTCTCAGGCTCTGAACAAGTGGTTAGTAATTTAAGGTATCGTTGCGTTAGTAATTCAGTTTTGCCTGAACCAGCAGGGGCTTGAACAATATAAGATTGTGTGGTATCTAAGGCTTGATCTCTTTGTGCCTGATCACTCATACATATTATCGTTACATTGACTCAGGCGCATTCACACTGAGTAAATTTAATCCATTGGAAATGACTTGTTTCACCGCACTAATGAGTAATAATCTAGAATTTCGTAACGTGATATCTTCGACCAAAAATTCACTGTTGTTGTAATAGCTATGGAAATCACCGGCTAATTCACGTAAATAATACGCCAGCACATGAGGTTCGTAATTAAGTGCTGAAGACTGCACCACATCCTTGTAACGATTCAATTGTTTAATCAAAGTGCTTTCTACTTCGTTATTAAGTAATGACAAATCAATCGTTGTTACATCGCCAGAATCTTGCTTCAGTACCGAGCAAATACGCGCATGGGCGTATTGAATATAAAACACTGGGTTTTCATTGCTTTTAGATTTGGCCAGATCAAGGTCAAAGTCCATATGCTGTTCTGATTTGCGTAATATGTAGAAAAAACGTGCCGCATCATTGCCGACTTCTTTTCGTAATTCTTCTAAAGTAACAAATGAGCCACTACGTGTCGACATAGCAACTTTTTTACCGCCTCGATACAAATTAGCAAATTGCACCAATAGAATTTCTAACTTGCTTTCATCAAACCCAAGCGCCTTAATAGAGGCTTTAACTCGAGCAATATAACCGTGATGATCCGAACCCCAAATATTAATAATTTTGTCATAACCACGTTCGAACTTTTCTAAGTGGTAGGCGATATCCGAAGCAAAATAAGTGTGTATGCCATTATCACGCACTACGACTCGGTCAAGATCATCACCAAAATCTGTGGTTTTAAACCAAAGCGCGCCGTCTTTTTCATAAATATGGCCAGAAGCTTGCAACGCCTCAACTGTGGTTTTTGATAAACCACTATCGACTAGTGATTGCTCAGAAAACCACTGTTGGTATTCAACACCAAATTCACTTAAATCAACTTTAATACCGTCAAGAATTTTCTCAATAGCCAAATCAAATACTACTTTATAATTATCGCCCAACCGTGCTTTACAGTTCGCAATCAGATCATCAATGTGCTTTTCTTTGTCGCCACCGTCTTTTTCATCAGCATGGACATCTGAGAAAATATCTAACTTATCAATGCCATTGACTTGTTTAGCAATATCAAAAATGTAATCACCTTTGTAACCATTGTCTGGGAATTTATCTGTTTCAACATAACGCAAGTAAACTGATGTGGCCAAAATATCCATTTGACGACCTGCATCATTCACATAATATTCGTTATCTACCTCAAAGCCAACTGCGCGCAATAAATTAGCCACGGTAGCGCCATAAGCAGCGCTTCGACCATGACCAACATGCAGCGGACCGGTTGGATTGGCCGATACAAATTCAAGCAATATACGCTGCTTAGCACCTATATTGGATAAACCAAAAGTTTTACCTTGGTCAATGATTTGATTAATAACCGAAGCATTCGAGCCTTGTGACATAAAGAAATTAATAAAGCCTGGGCCAGCGATTTCTACCTTGTCCACTTTTACAGAATCTGGCAGATTATCAATGATTTTCTGAGCCAAATCACGCGGTGAGCATTTAGCTTGCTTAGAAAGCATCATAGCGATATTAGAGGCAAAATCACCTTGTGCTTTATCTTTAGAGTGATCAATACGGACATTGTCCGGCACTTCAGTCAATACGCCATTAGTCACTAAGGTTTCTAAACTTTGAGTTAATAGGGTTTGTATTTGTTCTTTCATAGCTTCTAGTGTGCTTGTTGCCAAGAATCGCCAATACCTACATCAACCACCAACGGAATATCTAATGGATAGGTATCACTCATTAATGTTTGTATTTTATGTGCAAATTCATCTGCCTTTGAAGCTTTCACTTCAAAAACCAGCTCGTCATGTACTTGCATGATCATTTTAATATCAAGGTTGTCATCGCCAATCCATTGATAAACATCCAGCATAGCCTTTTTAATGATGTCAGCTGAAGATCCTTGCATCGGCGCATTGATTGCTGTACGTAGTGCATGCTGTTGTAGCATTTTATTCTTCGCATTAATCTGTGGTAAATATAAGCGCCTACCCATCACAGTTTCAACATAACCTTGTGCCTTGGCTATTTCTTTGATGTTATCCATGTAGTTCAGAACGCCTGGGTAATTTTCAAAATAAGCATCAATATAAGCTTTGGCTTCTGTTCTAGACACATCGATCTGCTTGGCGAGGCCAAAGGCACTCATGCCATAAATCAAACCAAAATTAATGGCTTTAGCATTACGACGATGATCTTTCGTTACCTCATCAAGCGACACATTAAACATCATTGATGCAGTTGCACTATGGACATCTACATCATTATTAAATGCTTCTAGTAAATTTTCATCTTGTGAAATATGCGCCATGATTCTAAGCTCAATCTGAGAGTAGTCTGCTGCAATAATCACGTTGCCTTTGTCGGCAATAAAAGCACCTCTAATACGTGCACCTTGCTCAGAACGAATGGGAATATTCTGCAAATTTGGATTGGAAGAAGAAAGGCGCCCTGTTGCCGTCACCGCCTGATGATATGAAGTATGTAATCGCCCAGTTTTAAGGTCCATTTGCCTGGGCAAAGCCTCCAAATAGGTTGAATTAAGTTTAGTCAGTGTACGGTAGCTTAGAATCAAATCAACCAATGGATGGTCTAACAACTTTAATGCTTCTTCATTGGTAGAAGGTGCGCCTTTAGGTGTTTTCTTTTTGGCTTCTAAGCCCAAACCATCTTCAGAGAATAAAATTTGTTGAATCTGCTTAGGTGACTCTAAATTAAATGCATCACCTGCTAACTCGAATGCTTGCGATTCAATGTCTTTCATTTGTGCAGCAATGTCAATTTGTTGTATATTCAAAGCGCTCACGTCTAGCTCTACACCGTTACGCTCCATGCGTACCAATACTTCGATTAATGGTATTTCCAGAGTCTGATACAGTTTAGCCAATTTAGGATATTGCGCCAAATCACCATCCAATACTTGATTCAGTTCCTGAGTCACAATTACGTCCTCACAAGCATAAGGAAACGCTTGCTCTAGCCCGACCTGATTAAAGGTAATTTGCTTTTTCCCCTTGCCCGCCACATCAGCAAAGTGAATGGTTTGATAATTCAGATAATGCTGTGCTAAATCATCCATGTTGTGCCGTGTTGCCACCGAATTTAAGCAATAAGATTTCACCATGGTGTCATCACTAACACCTTTTAATGAAAGGTCATAATTGGCTAAAACATGGGTGTCATATTTTAGATTTTGGCCTATTTTATGAATAGCAGAATTTTCTAAAATAGGTTTTAATTTTTCCAACACATCTGCAAAATTCAATTGCTTTGGCGCATCTAAATAATCATGTGCAACCGGCACATAAAAGCTGTCCTTATCTACTAAAAATACCCAGCCCACAATTTGAGCATTCATATAATCTAGTGAAGTCGTTTCTAAATCAAAAACAAAAGCCGTGCTTTTCTCTAATCTTTGCACCAATGTTTCAAAAGTTTGACTGTCCAATACCAGCGTTTGAGAGTAGTCAGCCATGAAATCATTACTTGGCACGTTTTCAACCACATTAACCAAGGGTTCGGTTGTTGCTTGTACTGCTGAGTTTGATGCAGGCGGTTCATTCGTGATATTTAACTGTTTAAGCCACATTGAAAATCCATACTGCTGAAACAAATTGGCCAATTTAGCATTATCTGGGCCAGGCTCATCTGTCAGAATATCACAAGGTAAATCAACATCGAATTTAAGCTGCACCAACTGATAAGACAAATCTAACAACTCAAAATTATCGCGTAATTTTTCACCAACTTTGCCGTTAATTTGATCTGCATTGGTTTTGATGCCTTCAATACCTCCAAATTGATCTAGCCACTTGATCGCCGTTTTCGGACCAACACTTGGTACGCCTGGAATATTGTCTGCACTATCGCCAGTCAACGCCAATAAATCTAAAATTTGATCGGGACGTACACCCATTTTTTCTATCACACCCGCCTGGTCATACAAATCACCCTTCATATTGAGCTGGGTAATATTGTCACTCACGAGTTGCATCAAATCTTTATCACCACTAGCAATAATGGTTTTTAATTTATTCTCATCTGCACAACGACTTAAGGTGGCAATCACGTCATCCGCCTCAACCCCAGGCACACACATAAAATGAAAACCCATGGCACGGATAATTTCATACAACGGCTCAATCTGCATCACCAGCTCTTCATCAGCTGGCTTACGATGGGCTTTGTATTGTGGATAAAGCTCGTGTCGATGATTTTTACCCTTGGCATCAAAAATGGCAATGATTTTAGCTTGCGGGTATTTTCGTTGCAAATGCTTAATCGCATTGATAACGCCAAACATTGCACCCGTAGGAAAACCATCGTCGTTGGTTAAATTTTGTGAAAGGGTAGAGAAATAAGCCCTGAATAGAAAGGCCGATCCGTCTAATAGAATGAGTTGATGTGACATGCGCCAAATTTTACCAATTTTTACTCGGCAAGATACAGCTTAACTTGCATATCAACGGTATAAAATAAGCTTTATTTGATCAAACTATTGTGACCACTTCCCAAACACTCATTAGCGCCCACGATATCAGCTTAAGTCATCATGGAAAGCCCGTATTAGATAACGTTAGTTTCGAACTCAAGCAAGGTGAATTTATCACACTTATTGGGCCCAACGGCGCAGGTAAAAGCTCTTTGATTAAAGTTTTGTTAGGTCTGATTAAAGCCGATAGTGGTGACATTAAACGCTCAAGCAACATCAGGCTTGGCTACACACCGCAAACTTTTAACCCTAATCCATTTATTCCAATTTCCGTCATTGGTTTTCTTAATTTAAATCAAAAAGTAGAGTCCAGTTTTATACATGAAACAGCCTTATTAACGGGTATTGAAGTTTTGTTAGATTCGCCATTAAAAAGTCTTTCTGGTGGCGAGTTGCAACGTGTCTTGCTTACTCGCGCCCTACTAAACAAACCCAATATTTTAATTCTAGATGAACCCGCTCAAAATCTAGATGTGAATGGTCAAATGCATTTGTACAAGCTTATTAAAGACATCCACCAAAAACAAGGTTGTGCAGTACTAATGGTCTCACACGATCTACACCGGGTGATGAAAGAATCAACTCAAGTATTGTGTTTGTATCACCATATTTGCTGCATGGGTCAACCTGAAACTATTATTAAGGACAGTCAATTTAATGATTTGTTTGCCGATCAAATGGATGAACTAATGGCGACTTACGAGCACCACCACAATCACTGCCACGAAAAATAATCGGAAAAAAGTTTGGCTGAGGTTCTTTGTAAAAAATCACCTTTCTTAAGTTTACCACGCTGTTCTCCACGATAATGATCATAGGTTGGCATCCAGAGATCCTGTGGAAAAATGGTGATATCAAACAGGTGATACTGTCTCTTTTCAATATCAAATAAAATCGCCTGTTGCCCACCCCAAGTAATATAAGGACCAATAAAAAAAGGCAACCAAACTAAAGTACCAAACCATTTAAGTAATCGAAACTTTCCTCCCATACGCTTAGCATGAACGGTTTTTTCACCTAAGTTTTGTACCCATTGCTCACCTTCTGTATAGAGGTTATCTATTTGAATATTGTCTTTACTCATTCCCACTTACTTGGCATTAAATCAATTAATGCGTCATATCATTAATACAGTTATTGATACACTGATATAGGTCAATAACGTAGCTAAGCATTCAGCATCAAAACATGCCTCTGATATAATGTTCTTTTTTTATTTAATGGATTGACCATGAAAGATATTATTGAAGCGGCTTTTGAAGACAGAGCTAACTTAAACCCACAGACAGCCAGTTTAGAGATAAAAGAAGCTGTTGCTGAGGCAATCCATTTATTAGATTCTGGCCAAGCCCGTGTCGCTGAACAACAATCTATAGGCAATTGGACTGTAAATGAATGGCTAAAAAAAGCAGTGCTACTTTCATTCAGATTGGAAGACAACGTGCCAATGGCTGGCGGCTTTACCCAATACTACGACAAAGTACCTTCAAAATTTGCAGACCTTACCCCAGAAGAATTTAAAGCAGCAGGTGTACGTGTGGTACCACCAGCCAGTGCACGTCGTGGCTCTTTCATTGCTAAAGATACGGTACTGATGCCATCGTATGTCAACATTGGCGCTTATGTAGATTCTGGCACCATGGTTGATACTTGGGCAACCGTTGGCTCATGTGCACAAATTGGTAAAAATGTACATCTTTCAGGCGGTGTCGGCATTGGTGGTGTATTAGAACCATTACAAGCATCTCCAACTATTATTGAAGACAATTGCTTCATTGGTGCAAGATCAGAAGTGGTCGAAGGTGTAATTGTTGAAGAAGGTTCGGTGATTTCAATGGGTGTTTATATTGGACAATCTACTAAAATCTTCAACCGTGAAACGGGTGAAGTGTCTTACGGTCGTATTCCAGCAGGCTCTGTTGTAGTTTCAGGTAACTTACCTTCTAAGGATGGCACGTATTCACTTTACTGTGCAGTGATTGTAAAACAAGTTGATGCGCGAACACGCTCTAAGGTTGGTATTAATGAGCTACTAAGAGGTATTTAACCTTCCTCTAAAACTAAAAAACCCGCCTTTCAGCGGGTTTTTTATTGGTAGTTATGTGTTACTAGTCGCGCGTAAACAATGAATAAATAACAGCAATTGCAGCTAAACCAACCAGGCCATTTGCGCCTAATTGTGCAACAATTCCAGTAATGGTGCCAATAATATCACCACCAATAAATGGAACGCTAGTGCCAAAAATCACTTGCAATACGATTGCTAATGAAATTAAAGCTAAGCCAGCTTCTGTTAACTTCTTGAATGAACCGATAATAGTATCAAACATAGTTTTCCCTCTTTAGTTATAAAAACCCCAACAGCGTTGTTGGTTATTAACTTTTTACTCCAAATAATGTACTTGTCAAGTTTTACAAATTAAAAAAATGCAATATAATGCTTAAAAAAGACATAAAATAATAATATTGGTATTTTTTACAACGCTAAAATCCTTATATAACAAGCTGGGCCATGATTCCAGCAAAAATCACCATACCGATAAAATTATTATGTAAAAAAGCTTGAAAACAGGCTGTTTTTTCTCTATTTTTAATCAAATTTTGATGGTAAATCATTAAAAATGCACTTAAAATCAGCGAAATGTCGTAAAAAAAAGCTAAATTGAAAACTTCTGAAATCTTTATTAACACCAACAATAAGCAAATTTGCAATACTCCAATAATCAATTTATCAAACTTTGCAAACAAAATAGCTGTGGATTTCACCCCAATTTTTAAGTCTTCTTCTCGATCTGCCATCGCATACATGGTGTCATAGATCACTGTCCAAATAACGGTAGCGGCAAACACCCACCAAGCACCATTAGGCACATTACCATTCGTTGCAGCAAAAGCCATCGGAATACTCATGGCAAATGCCAAGCCGAGAACAAACTGCGGCAAGTGTGTCCATCGTTTGGTAAAAGGATAGAGTGTTACCAGCCCTGCAGCAACAAGTGCCAACTGAATGGTAAGAATATTAGTCATTAACACCAAACCAAAAGCAATAGATATTAACACAAAAAATAAAACCAAGGCAGATCGAGGGCTAACTTCACCTGAAGTGATCGGCCGATTTTGTGTGCGTTCAATCAACTTGTCAATGTTTCGATCTGCATAGTCATTGATCACACAGCCAGCCGAACGCATTATGACAACACCCAACACAAAGATAATTAACAACTCAAGGCGAGGAACACCACCCTGGGCTAAAAATAGCGCCCAAAGTGTTGGCCATAATAACAAGTAAATACCAATGGGCTTATCAAGGCGCATGAGTCGGAAATACACACTAAAGGAGGCTATCTTGGGCTGATCACTCATAGCCGATCTAAGAAATCTTGTAGGTCTTGGGTGAGTGGTGCCTGCACTTTTTGAATTTCATTGGTCAGTGGGTTAGTAAAAGTTAATTGATGCGCATGCAAAAATAAGCGTTTCAAACCTTTGTCCTTAATCTTCTGATCAAAACTTGGATCACCATACTTGTCATCACCAGCAATGGGATGATTAGCATGTTTAGCATGTGCGCGTATCTGGTGTGTTCGCCCAGTTTCAATCAGTACTTCAACCAATGAGGCTTCAAAATCTTGTTGATGAAAATTCTTCAAAGGCTGAAAGTGGCTAATCGCTTCTTTACCTTTGGCATCAACAACCGTATAACGTGAGTTTTGATACAGAGGCGCATCAATGGTATGGCGTTTTTTACTCCAAGCACCCTTAACCAAAGCAGTATAGCGTTTTTCCATTTGATGCTTATTCAGCTGTTCATGTAAATTCTTTAACACACTACGTTTTTTTGCAATGAGCAATACGCCTGAAGTCGCTCGATCTAATCGGTGTACCAATTCAACCGGATCTTTATACATGCTGCGTAAAGCTTCAATCACACCAATGGTTACACCACTACCACTGTGCACAGCCAAACCACTTGGTTTATTAATAATCAATAAACCCTTATCTTCATATAGAACACTGTCAGTTAACAATTGCTTAAGATTATCTGAAGCTTCAACTTGTCCAGACTCTGATACTCGAATCGGCGGGATGCGTACTACATCATCTAGTTGTAATTTGTATTCTGCTTTTTTTCGCCCCTTATTTACCCGTACTTCACCTTTGCGAATGACTCGGTAAATATGTGACTTCGGCACACCCTTTAGATGCTTTAGTAAATAGTTGTCTAGGCGTTGGCCTTCGGAAAACTCATCAACGGTTTGAAAGCTAACACTCATAAAGAAAAAAGTTGCTTGAAATTAGCGGTGGTGGTCTGGGCAATATCGTTCGTGCTAGCGCCACGAATCTCGGCTAATTTTTCGGCAACATAATAAGTGTAGGCTGGTGAGTTTGCTCTTCCGCGGTATGGCACTGGTGTTAAATAAGGTGAGTCAGTTTCTACTAATAGGCGATCAGCCGGAACTTTTTTAGCAACTTCACGTAAATCAGCTGCACTTTTAAAGGTAATAATGCCAGAGAATGAAATATAAAAACCCAAATCCAAAGCCGCTTCAGCAGTTTCCCAGTCTTCAGAAAAACAATGCATTACTCCTGCTTGCGCTTGTTCTTGTTGCATGATCTCAATGGTGTCGGCCTTAGCATCACGCGTATGAATAATCATGGGCTTGCCTGATTGATTAGATGCTGCAATATGTCTTTTGAAGCGCTCACGCTGCCAATCAGCCGTATCTTTTTTAACATGGAAATAATCTAATCCTGTCTCGCCAATGGCGATAATCTTTTCATGATCTGCCAGAGTTAACAGCTCTTCAACACTTGGGTCTCTCCCTTCTTGCTCAACCGGATGCACACCCACCGAAGCATAAATTTGCTGATGTGCTTTTGCTAAAGAAAACACATCATCAAAATGTTCAAGATCAATACAAACACACAAAAATTCTTCTACTGATAAGTCTTTAGCGTGGGCAAGCATACTCTCCATGCTGCCACCAAACTGATCTAAATCAACGCGGTCAATATGACAATGGGAGTCGATAATTTTCATAAGCCTAATTTTCTAAGCCAGTCTTTGGCTTTACCATCTAGCCTGCCTTTTAGTCCTTCTAGCTCACCTTTTAATTGTCGGCGTATGCCTTCTTTAATTTCTTTTTCACCCAATCTTAGCCCTTGATTCTCAACTTCGTCTTGAATACGACGAAGCGCTATTTTCATCAGCTCTGCACCAACATGACTCATAGGGATGCCCTTAGGCGTGCCAAAATAACGAATACTCACATCTGCTACATCAACAACACCCTTAAACCACTGAGTGTCAATTTTAAGTTGAGTGTTAATAAGGGTTAAATTCTTGATGATGACTCGAGCCTCAGTTTGTTTTTCAGTTTTATTTGGTTCACCTTTGGCTGCATTCTGACTAGATACACCTGACTTTGGTTCTAAATTCTTAAGCAACGTTACCAAATTAACTTGGTTATCGTTTTGTTCAAGCGTGAATAATAACCCATCAAATTCTAGGTGCTCTAAAACAATCAAATCTAATGTGCTCTCATCAGATTTTAATAAGCTTAAATGATTTAAGACAAAAGCATTTTCATTTTTAAAGTGTTTTGGATTTTTCACCTCGACAAAATCAATGTTAATCTTACCTGCAAATAAATCACTTCTAAACTCAGCAATACTGACTGGTGTTTTTAAAGCTTGCTGTGCATAAGACTCAATTGCTGTTTTAGTTATTCCATCAAAAAATATGACAAAAGTAGCAATGACAATAATCATTAGTAGCAATAAATAAGTCAGTATTTTTTTCATAATTGTATTTCTAATAAAAACCGATCATCTGACACATAAGGTACGTTAATTTGATGTGGTGTTATCAAAACACCTTGCACCTCTTCTTGAGAAAAATGATCGCCCTTCATTAACAAGTAACGACCATTATCACACAATAAATGTCGAGTGAGTTTCAATGTTTTTTTAACTTCAGCAAAGGCTCTTGAAGTAATTTGTGCAAAACAAGCTTGAGGCTTGAATACTTCAACTCGCTCATTAATCACACTGAGATTATCAAGTTGTAATTGTGTTTTTACAAATTGCATAAATCGACATTTTTTACCGACACTGTCAAGCACACTCACCGAAAGATCTGGTTTCATAATTGCCAAGACAATACCAGGCAAGCCTGCACCTGCACCTACATCTAAAAGTGAACCATTATTAATATAAGGCAAGATCGACAAGCTGTCGAGCAAGTGTTTTTTAACGCCTAGCTGTGGGTCGCGGATAGCACTCAGGTTATAAGTTTTATTCCACTTAGTCATTAATTCAAGGTAATTTAGTAATTGCTCAGTTTGTTGATCCTTTAATGACAGATCCATCTGCTCAGCACCGCTTAGCAAGATCTGCCGAAGTTCGCTCATGAAGCTACTTTATAAGTTTTCAAATAAACCAATAAAATAGAAATAGAAGCTGGTGTTACACCCTGAATACGACTGGCTTGACCAATGGTTTCTGGACGATGAAGACTTAGCTTTTGCCTTACCTCTGCCGATAGCGCTTGAATAGTGTCATAGTCCATCGACTCAGGTAGAGATGTATTTTCATTCTTTCGGTATTTCTCAATTTCATCAAGTTGACGTTTAATATAACCTTCATACTTCACCTGATTTTCTACTTGCTCAATCAACAATCGATCCTGTAAAAAAGGCTGGGCTGATTCAATTTTACTGAGTAATCGATAATTAACTTTAGGTCGTTTCAACAGTGTTTCTAAATTGTACTCATGATTTAATTTAGTACCCAAAACCTCGCTTGCTTGCTGGTCATTTGCCTGCACCCAGGTGGTTTTTAAGCGTTTTTTTTCTTTTGTTATTAAATCATATTTTTTCTCAAATGCTTGCCAACGAGCATCATCAATTAAACCTAATTCTCTGGCTTTAGGCGTCAGGCGCTCGTCAGCATTGTCTTCTCGCAGAAGTAAACGATACTCGGCACGTGAAGTAAACATGCGGTATGGTTCGTTGGTGCCTTTAGTGATTAGGTCATCTACCATTACCCCAATATAACTCTCATCACGTTTTGGATGCCAAGCTGCTATTTCTTGCACACTACAAGCGGCATTAACACCTGCCAACAAACCTTGAGCTGCAGCTTCTTCATAACCGGTTGTGCCATTAATTTGCCCAGCAAAATACAAACCAGCTATCTTCTTAACCTCAAGTGTTTGCTTGAGACCGCGTGGGTCAAAGAAATCATACTCAATCGCGTAACCTGGACGCATAATCTGTGCATTTTCAAAACCTTTAATCGAACGAATAAAATCAACCTGCACTTCATACGGTAGTGATGTAGACACGCCGTTTGGATATACCTCATTAGTGGTCAATCCCTCGGGCTCAACAAAAATCTGATGCGAATCTCGCTCAGCAAAGCGCACTACCTTATCTTCAATCGATGGGCAATATCTTGGGCCAATACCTTTAATATTACCGGTATACATCGGGGAATCCTTCAGACCTTCCCGGATAAAATCATGAGTTTGTTCATTGGTATGGGTTATATAACAAGGAATTTGCTGCGGATGATCAGAGAGTTTTCCCATGTAAGAAAAGGTCGGCAATGGGGTATCACCAGGCTGGGCTTGCAATACGCTAAAATCAATCGTACGACCATCCAGCCTTGGTGGCGTACCTGTTTTTAATCTTCCTACGCCGAGATCATAAGCCCTTAGTGTTCTTGATAGAGGGTTAGAAGGTGCATCACCAGCACGACCTCCTTCATAATTAGATTGGCCAATGTGAATCACACCACCCAAAAACGTACCTGAAGTCAAAATAACTTTATCGGCAAAAAAACTTAACCCCATTTGGGTTTTAATGCCTTTAATCACATCATTTTCGATAATGAGGTCATCAACTGCTTGTTGAAATAAAGATAAATTTTCCTGATTCTCCAAAATATAGCGAATCGCCGCTTTATACAGAACACGATCTGCTTGTGCTCGCGTTGCGCGCACAGCAGGCCCTTTAGAAGCATTTAAAGTTCTAAATTGAATGCCGGCTTTGTCAATAGCAGTTGCCATTGCGCCACCCATAGCATCAATTTCTTTGACCAAATGTCCTTTACCAATACCGCCAATCGCAGGATTACAGCTCATTTGTCCAAGCGTTTCAATATTATGTGTAATCAACAACGTATTTACACCCATACGCGCAGATGCCAGTGCCGCCTCGGTACCGGCATGACCACCACCAATAATAATCACTGGATAATATTTGCTTTGTTCAATCATTTTCTCTCTAACAATAAAAAAAAGGTCCGCAATGCGGACCCCTTATTATACCTTTAACACGCTATTTGATTTTAACGTCTAATTCATCCACCAGACAACGCCAACTAATCTTAAACTCTTTTAAGACTTTACTTTTAGATGTTTAGTATTTATATCCAGCTTCAAATAAAGTATCTTGTGAAGAGGGCTGGGAGCCTGCAACATAATCACCTGTAGAAGCTTCAGAATTTGCTTGTGATCTTGCCATTAAAGCTTTTTGACCTGCCTCAAGATCATTACCCTTCCACGCTTGCAAACAAGATTGTTGTAAGGCTCTACCGTAAGAGAATGTCACGCTCCAAGGGCCTTTGCGATCAATACTATTCATAGTATTAAGATAAACAGAAGCGTCTTCCTCTGTTAAGCCACCAGAAAGGAACATAATACCTGGAACAGCAGCAGGCACGCAACGATCCATGGTACGTACAGTCGTATTAGCAACTTCTTCAGGGCTTGCTTTATCGGTATTATCAGCACCTGAAACAGTCATGGAAGGCTTTAATAAAGTACCTTCTAGGAAAACACCATTTTCTGCACATGCTTTGTACACTTCGGTTAACACTCTCTCTTGTACTTCTGCAGTACGCTCAATAGTGTGATCACCATCCATAAGAATCTCAGGTTCAATAATTGGTACAAGACCAGATTCTTGGCAAATTTTGGCATAACGAGCCAAACCCCAAGCATTTTCTTTGATAGCAAGATTAGTAGGGCATCCATCGGCAGTAATTTGTAGGACAGCACGCCATTTTGCAAAACGAGCACCTCGCTCATAATACTCTCCTGTACGCTCTACTAAGCCTTCCAAACCCTGACACCAGGTTTCAACCTTATGCGCACCTGCAAGTGGACGTAGACCTTTGTCAACTTTAATACCTGGGATGATCCCTAATTTATCCAGTTTTGCAACCATACTTTCACCGTCTACATGGTCTTGATAGAGTGTCTCTTCAAAAAGAATAGAGCCGCTGATGTACTCACCAAGGCCTTCAGCAGTAAACAGCATGCCACGATAGGCTTGGCGGTTCTCTTCTGTGTTTTCAACATTAATGCCAGCGAGGCGGTTGCCAATCGTTGGTGTCGATTCATCAACGGCAAGTAAACCTTTTCCTTTTGCGGCTAAGCGATTAGCTGTTTCTCTTAATTCATCTTGTTTTTTAATCATTATTTTTCTCCTTATCTTGTTTTTACTGTTTAATAATTGCCATCACCCACACGAAGAATCTTCATCATATTGGTGCCACCCGATTTGTCTTTATACATTCCTTTGGTCAATATTACCAAATCCATTTTTTCTACAACTTTGTTTTTTATCAGTGTTTTAACCACCTGTGCGTTGACTTGTTCCCAATCACCGTCATTAGTCTTTTCAATACCACATGGATAAACACCACGATAAAGTGTTACTTTTCGTAGTGTTGAAATATTGTCACTCACTGCATAAATAGAAATATTTGAGCTCATTCTTGACATCCACATGGCTGTCTTTCCTGTTTGTGTAAGTGCAGCAATAACTTTTACCCCTAAATGATTAGCAGCATACATCGTGCTCATTGCAATGGTTTCATCAATACCTTTAAAATGTTCATGAAGCCTATGATGTGATGTTTTTGCAATAGGATTCTTCTCAGTTTCTAAGCAAACATCATGCATGGTTTTAACGGCATTTTCAGGATAATCACCTGCTGCTGTTTCAGCTGAGAGCATTACCGCATCAGTACCATCAAGCACTGCATTAGCCACATCAAAGACTTCAGCGCGTGTTGGAATTGGGCTAGTAATCATCGATTCCAACATTTGTGTTGCGGTAATGACAATACGATCATTAGATCTTGCGAGTTTAATTAAACGTTTTTGTTGCGCAGGTAATTGCGCGTCGCCAATTTCAACACCAAGGTCACCGCGTGCCACCATGATGCCGGCAGATTCCGCAATAATATCTAAAATAGTTTCTTCTACCAATGACTCAGCACGCTCAATTTTTGAAATCACGCCTGCATCACAACCAGCTTTGGCCAATAAGGCTTTTGTTTCACGTACATCATCACCACTAACAGTAAATGAAAGTGCCACGTAGTCAGCTTTCGCCTTAGCAGCAATTAAAATATCTTTTTTGTCTTTTTCAGTCAATGCATTTGCTGATAAGCCGCCACCACGAAGGTTGATGCCTTTTTTATCAGACAATACGCCACCTTGTGTTACCACAGTATTGATCTTATTACTCTCAATACTGATCACTTCTAAAACAATCTTACCATCGTCTAGTATCAACACGTTGCCAGGTTTAACTTCTTGAGGTAACGTTTTATAAGCAATACCAACGGATTCTTTATTACCTGACAATTCATCCATATCAGCATCTAGGGTAAAAGAATCGCCGTTATTAAGCTGGATTTTTATGCCATCTTTAAAAGATGCAATACGAATTTTAGGACCTTGTAAATCCATTAAAACGCCAACATAAGTATCATTAGCTTTTGCCCATTGACGTACTGCTTTTACGCGGCCTAAATGTTCTTCTTCAGAACCATGTGAAAAATTAATGCGAACCACGTTAACACCTGCGGCTAGAATACTTTCTAAGACACCTTCTTTATCCGTTGCCGGACCGAGTGTTGCTAATATTTTAGTTCTTCTTGCCAAGTTTTACTCCGCCGCTCTTTGTTCTAAAATTTCTACTGCTGGTAGTTTCTTGCCTTCTAAGAATTCTAAGAATGCACCGCCACCTGTTGAAATATAGCTAATTTTATCTTCAATGTTATATTTGTCAACCGCTGCTAAGGTATCACCACCGCCTGCAATTGAAAATGCATCTGACTCGGCAATTGCCATCGCTACTGTTTTTGTTCCACCTTCAAACTGGTCGAATTCAAATACGCCTAATGGACCGTTCCAAACAATAGTGCCAGCATTTTTCATGATCTCTGCTAACTCAGCAGCAGAATTTGGGCCAATGTCAAAAATCATGTCATCGTCAACTACTGTGTCAGACGCCTTGGTTTCTGCTGGTGTTTCCTCTGAAAATTCCTTGCCACAAACCACATCAGTTGGCACTGGGATTTCACAGTCTTCCATAAGTTTTTTAGCCATTGGAATTAAATCATGCTCGCACAATGATTTACCAACATTATGGCCTTGTGCTGCAATAAAGGTATTAGCAATACCACCACCAATAACCAATTGATCAACAATCTTAGATAAAGATTCTAACACAGTTAATTTAGTCGATACTTTAGAGCCACCAACAATTGCCACCATTGGGCGCTTAGGGTTATCTAGAGCTTTACCTAGTGCTTCTAATTCGCCTGATAATAATGGACCAGAACAAGCAATTGGTGCATACTTAGCCACACCATGAGTTGACGCTTGTGCACGGTGTGCGGTACCAAATGCATCCATTGCAAAAATATCACACATCGCTGCCATACGCTTCGATAGGTCGTCGTCATTTGACATCTCACCCGTGTTAAAACGTACATTTTCACAAAGCACAACTTCGCCGTCATTCATATCAACACCGTCTAACCAATTAGCTTCTAAACGAACGGTAACACCTAATAGCTCTGTTAAACGATCTGCAACTGGTTGCAAAGTAAATTCATCACTCGTTTCGCCTTCAACTGGGCGACCTCGGTGAGACATTAACATGACTTTAGCACCTTGCTTCATTGCCATTTCAATCGTCGGTAATGAGGCTTTAATACGCTTGTCACTGGTAACCACGCCATCTTTAATCGGCACGTTAAGATCTTGACGAATAAGTACTCTTTTTGAGCTTAAATCTAAATCTGATAAATTGATAATTGACATAATAATTCTCCTGCTTATTTATGCTTACTACACAATAGACTGATCAATAATTTTAATCAGACTCTGTTCAACTGGCTCAATCAGTGATGACAAGTTATCAGCATCTGACAGTTGGGTAATATGTTTAGAGGGTAGTGCTAACCCAACTTTGGTAACACCATCCTGTGTATATACCGAAATACGGCAAGGCAACACTGTTGCCAAATTCATATCCTTCTCAAGGATATCTTTTGCAACCTTCGGGTTACAAACTTCAAACACATGACATTCTTCTGTCAACTCATGACCTTTACCAGCCAGTATTTGTTTAATATCATAAGAATGCAAAATTCCAAACTGATTGTTTGGAACGGCTTCTTTTAAATTTTCAATCACTTCATCAACACTAAGTTGAGAGGTCTGAATATATAAATCTGGCATAAAAACACGGCCCGCATTAGCGAGCTCTAATTTTTTATTGGTTAAGCAATATGCTCAACTAAACGAAGCATGTTACACGTGTAACCATACTCGTTGTCATACCAAGAAACAACCTTAACAAATGTATCGTCAAGTGCAATACCGGCATTAGCATCAAAAATTGAAGATGCACTAACACCACGGAAGTCAGATGAAACCACCATATCTTCTGTGTATGCTAAAGTACCTTTCATTGAACCTTCTGAAGCTTCTTTCATTGCTGTACAAATTTCTTCATAAGTTGCTGGCTTGTCTAATTCACAAGTTAGGTCAACTACTGAAACATCAACTGAAGGAATACGGAAAGCCATACCTGTTAATTTACCGTTAAGCTCAGGTAAAACGACACCTACTGCTTTAGCAGCACCTGTTGATGAAGGGATGATGTTTTCAAATACTGCACGTCCACCTCTCCAATCTTTCATTGAAGGACCATCAACTGTTTTTTGTGTTGCTGTTGATGCATGAACCGTTGTCATTAAGCCACGCTTAAGACCCCAATTATCATTGATCACTTTAGCAATTGGTGCTAAACAATTAGTTGTACATGATGCTGCTGAAATAATTGATTGGCCTGCGTATTCAGTATGGTTAACACCGTATACAAACATTGGTGTTGCATCTTTAGAAGGTGCTGATTGAACAACCTTCTTAGCGCCAGCATCAATATGTGGTTGACAAGACTCTTCAGTTAAGAAGAAACCAGTACAATCAATTGCGATGTCTACATCAATATCACCCCATGCTAAATCTGCAGGGTCGCGCTCGGCTGAAAGACGAATCTTCTTGCCATCGATAACAAAGTTGTCACCTTCTACTGCAACTTCACCGTCAAAACGACCATGTGCTGTGTCATACTTAAGCATATATGCTAAGTACTCGTTATCTAATAAGTCGTTAATACCGACTACTTCTAATTCTGGGAAATCTTTTGCGATTGCACGAAATACCATGCGACCAATACGACCAAAACCGTTAATACCTACTTTAATTGCCATTTTTTCTTACTCCTGTTTACTTTTTATTACGATCACATCAAAAGGATGTAATTTTTATTAAAACTAAGACATTGTATAAAACGTCTTAGTTCAATTCTTTATTTAACCAATTACTGATTTAGCTGTTGCAATCACGTTATCTACAGTAAAGCCAAATTCTTTAAACAAGTCAACTGCTGGTGCAGACTCACCAAAAGTTGTCATACAAACCAAACCACCATCAAGACCAATATACTTATACCAACAATCACCAACACCGGCTTCAATTGCAATACGCTTAACACCCGGTGTTAATACTGAATCCTTGTATGCTTGATCCTGCTCGTCATAAGCATTTGTACAAGGCATAGAAACCACACGTACATTAGCATCCATTGCCTCAGCAGATTCAACTGCTAAACCAACTTCAGAACCGGTTGCGATAAAGATAATATCTGCATCGCCATCACAATCCTTAAGTACATAACCACCTTTTTCAATGTTAGCAACTTGCTCAGCCGTTCTTTCCATTGGCGTTAGGGCTTGACGTGAGAATACCAAACCAGTTGGTGCATTGCCTCTCAACATTGCCATTTTCCAAGATACTGCTGATTCAACTGCATCACAACCTCTCCACGAATGGAAGCCAGGGATCATACGCATGGTTGACATTTGCTCAACTGGTTGGTGCGTTGGACCATCTTCACCTAAGCCAATAGAGTCATGTGTGTAAACATAAATTGTGCCAATCTTCATCATTGACGACATACGTAGTGCATTACGCATAAACTCCATAAACATGAAGAAAGTTGCACCGTAAACTTTGAAACCACCGTGAAGAACCATGCCGTTCATCATATGCGCCATACCAAATTCACGAACACCCCAAGAGATGTAGTTACCGTTGGCATTGTCTGCGTTTACCTTAACTGTACCTGACCAGTTAGTTAGGTTAGAGCCTGTTAAGTCAGCAGAACCACCAAACATTTCTGGTAGCAATGGGCCCATTGCTTCAATCGCTCTTTGTGATGCCTGACGTGATGCAATGTTTGGCATCTCGTCTTGAGTCTTCGCAATAAACTTATCCATTTCAACTTCAAAGTTAGCCGGTAAATCACCTGCCATACGACGCTCAAACTCAGCCGCATCTTCAGGGAATTCAGCCTTATATGCTGCAAATGTATCATTCCAAGCCGCTTCATCAGTCGCACCTTGTTCTTTATGATCCCAACCAGCATAAATATCTGCAGGAATCTCAAATGGAGCTGCGTCCCAGCCTAGTGCTGCACGAGTGCCTGCAATCTCTTCATCGCCAAGCGGTGCACCATGACAGTCGTGTGTGCCTGCCAATGTCGGTGCGCCAAAACCAATTATTGTCTTACAACAAATTAAACTCGGCTTATCAGCAACGGACTTAGCTTCGGTAATAGCCTTACTGATTGCATCTGCATCATGACCATCAACTGAAATTACATGCCAATCGTATGAGTTAAAACGCCCTGGAACGCCACGTTCCATCCAATCGCCAATATGACCATCAATAGAAATATCGTTATCATCCCAGAATGCAATTAATTTACCCAAACCTAGGGTGCCAGCCATAGCACATGATTCGTGTGACAAACCTTCCATCAAACAACCATCACCCATAAATACATAAGTGTTGTGATCAACAATATCATGACCTGGCTTGTTGAATTGTGCACCTAATGTACGCTCAGCAATCGCCATACCGACAGCATTGGTAATACCGCCACCTAATGGACCTGTAGTTGTTTCAATACCTTCTGCATAGCCATACTCAGGATGTCCTGCGGTCTTTGAGTGTAGTTGACGGAAATCTTTAATATCATCTATGCTTAATTCAAAACCCGTTAAATGTAATAATGAGTACATAAGCATTGAGCCATGGCCATTTGACAATACAAAACGATCACGATCAGCCCATTTAGAACTAGTTGGGTTATACTTCATGTGGTCATTCCAAAGTACTTCAGCAATATCTGCCATGCCCATTGGTGCGCCCGGGTGTCCTGAATTTGCTTTTTGAACTGCGTCCATGCTTAGGGCACGAATTGCGTTTGCTAAATCTCTGCGTGATGGCATATATATAATTTCCTTGAACAAAATCTGAATAATTATACGCAAAAACTACGCTTCAATCAAGTCGCTTAATTTCAATAATTTAAGTTTGAGGGTTATCAGTGCCTACAGACTAGAATAACTGTATTTTAGGATTGGTAAAAGTCTATTTCTTCTCCGTCTTTCATTTAAATCTCCTTATATTACGTTACTTAGCCTTGATTACAAATTGTGGTGCTACTTTCCATAACTCATCTTCTAAAAAGAGAGTGTCTTGAAAAAATATAGTGGCGCCTGTTTTTCGATAGTAGGATTTGTAATTTACAATCGCTTTATCAGCGTTGATAGAATGACTGATGATTTCAATCAGCCCTCGCCCTTCTTTGTCAGCGTTGTCTTGGTAGTTTTTAATGATCCCTGCTATACCACCTTTGTTTTTAATGTAGTCAACCGAGGTTGCAGAAGTGTGTTTCTCAACCAAGTCATAATTTGCGTTATACAAACCAGTATTCCACATAACTACCACGTCTGTTGGTTTTGCTTTTGGTAAAAACAAAGCCAACAGGGTAATGAATGCACCAATAATACCTACTATTAAGATTGATTTTTTCATTACTTACTCCTCTAATAAAAAAAATGAATTACCACTATAAACCCTTTAGTTAAAGGGTGCAAGTTAATACAATAAAAAATTCAATGTGTAAACCCCAGAAGAGTCTGGGCAAGCTTATAACCTTTTTCTTGTGATAATTTATTACAATTCTCTAAAATTATATCTCTATCATCAACTATCTCAACTTTATGTTTATATTTAGTATCAGCTTTTTTATCAATTATTGTTGATTGCGATTTTTGATGACCTTGCCTCTTTAAAATAATCTTTTTAGGAGGCTCGACCAATTCATCATCAGTTTCTTTCTTGCTATACGAATCATTATTTGAAAAACTATCCGTAACGCCACTGAAATACACCAGCGACTACCCAATCCATTAACATGTAATGAAAGTAAATTCCAAATCCTATATAAGCTGCTGTTATTAAATAACCCATAATTAAAAGATACCATTGTTCGTAAAATTTCTCAACATGTTCCATAATCTTATCAAGCACTCGCGGGATAATAGTCTTACGTTCAAGTAGCTTTGGCTTAGACAATAATGTCTTAGCAATATCATCAGCCAATGGTTTACGTTGATAGTACAGATAAGTTTCAACTACAGCTCTAACCTCTTCTTCGTGTACTCAGTGGTCATGTGATATAATGGAGGCAGCGATTGACCTTATGCGCGCATCAGGTGCTGCTAAAGCTGCTAAAAAATCAGGTCGTATCGCTGCTGAGGGTCTTGTAAAGATAAACATTAGTGACGATGGTAAAACAGCAACCATCT
>CALCCK010000059.1 GCA_937899995.1 uncultured Gammaproteobacteria bacterium | reverse complement strand
GTGGTTTTATATGTTTGCATGTACGTACACGATGATGTCTTGTCACTCGTTTTTTTTTTAATGATACGGCGACCACCGAGATCTACACTCTTTCCCTACACGACGCTCTTCCGATCTAATATATATAATAGTCTATAATGAACCGCTATGAAAAATTGGTACCTCATTCAATCGAAATTCAATCAAGAAAAAATTGCTGAAAAAAATTTAGTTAATCAAGGTTATACGGTATACAGTCCCCAAATCAATTTGAACAATAAGAGTGTTGCTCTTTTTCCGAGATACTTATTTATTCAATTGGATAATAAAGCACAAAATTGGTCACCTATTCGCTCAACAAAAGGTGTGTCAAATTTTGTACGGTTTGGTCTGCAATTTGCTAAAGTGCCTAACTTTATAATTAGTCTTATTAAAGCACAAGAAAACTGTTCCATAAAAAAGATGATTGATTTATCAAGATTTCATAAAGGCGATAAATTGCATATCGATCAGGGCATCTTTAAGGATTATCAAGGTATCTTTGAACGGTATGAAGATGACCGTGTAATTGCATTACTAACGATTCTTAACCAACCTCAAGAGCTAAACTTCAAACAAGATGAAGTAACTGCAATCTTATAAAACAATATTATACAGTTGGGCACTATTGTTCACTATAATCTGAAGCCTAAACTTAATTAACTGTTATTAAAACTATGTGTGGAATCGTTGGTGGCGTTAGTAAAAAAAACATTACGCCAGTCTTGATTAATGGATTAAAGAAACTAGAATATCGTGGCTATGATTCTGCTGGTATAGTTACCTTATGTAAAAACAACAGACTCAACCGCGCAAGGGCTGTTGGCAGAGTCGTCAACCTTGAAAAACGTATCAAAGATAAGGAAACACCCATGGATGGTACGATTGGCATCGCTCATACACGCTGGGCCACGCATGGCGAACCATCAAGTCGTAATGCCCATCCACATATTTGCAACCATACCGTTAGTGTTGTACATAATGGCATTATCGAAAATTTCCTAGAATTGAAAGCCACACAAAAGGCCGATGGTTATACATTTACTTCAGATACTGATACCGAAGTAATTGGTCATGCCATTCATCAACATTTACAAGACAGTGAGTCTTTATTAGAAGCCACACAAAAAGCCATTCTAATGTTTAAAGGTGCGTATGGCATTGGGGTAATATCACCTAAAGATCCAGGTCATGTTATTGCCGCAAGAAGTGGATCACCACTAGTGGTTGGCATCAGTAAAAAAGGTAACTTCATTGCCTCTGATCAAATGGCATTATTGGATATTACTAAAGATTTCATCTATTTACTAGAAGGAGATCGGAAGAGCGTCGTGTAGGGAAAGAGTGTAGATCTCGGTGGTCGCCGTATCATTAAAAAAAAAACATTAAAAAAATCCCACTCAAAATACTTCGATTCAGTTGTACTATTATCATTAACGTTAGCATTCTCTTCCGAGCGTTAACTCTAGTATTTTTACACACTCTC
>CALCCK010000058.1 GCA_937899995.1 uncultured Gammaproteobacteria bacterium | reverse complement strand
ATGTGTGTGTGTGTGTGTGTGAGTGTGTGTGTGTGTGTGTGTGGTTTTTTTTTTTTTTCAAGCAGAAGACGGCATACGAGATAGGCTTGTGACTGGAGTTCAGACGTGTGCTCTTCCGATCTGCCTGTCCATCAGCATCCATCATAATTGGCAATTCAAGTTTTACTTTTTTCATAAATTCTATAATCTGCTCTTTAGACTCGCCAATATTAATGGTAATAATCTTAAAATCATCTTGGTCAAACTGTTGTTGAAGTCGCACTAATGAAGGAATCTCTTTGACACAAGGTCTGCACCAACTTGCCCAGAAATTAAGCAAAACAACTCGACCCTTATATTTACTAATATCCATTAACTTATCATTAAATGTATTGAGCCTTAACTGAATATTTTGTTTACCTTGATAAAGCTTTAACACGGAATCACTAAAAATAACTTTAGATGATTTTTGTATGTTTTTATTTGCCGTCAATGGCTTTGAAATACTCACGGTATTCATTAATCGGGCTGCCCGAGTATAAACTTCACTCAAACTGTCTTTTGCTTTAACATCAATTTTGGTTAAATCTTTAATATCGCGCATATGAAAGCCACCATGAACTTCCTTGAAACGATGTATGAATACTGAGCTACCACCTACCTCTAATTGCTTAGCGATTTCTTCACCACGAAAATACTTAGTACCAAATTGCGGTAACAACATATAAATTGGTAAATTGCTGTATTTAGTAACATCAATATATTTGGCAATTCTTCCAAGATCAGGCTTACCATCAATCAAATGTGGGGAATGTAATATATGCCCTCTTAATAAATCTGATTTTGGATTGTTTAATTGCCATTGATAAGCAACTTTAAGCGCTAATTGGGCGCCTCGCCCTGAAGTCAAAAAGAATATTTTTTTAAATGATTTGTTTTTAGCAATATCTACTAATTTGATGAAAACATAAATATGAAGGCGATGCATACTTCTGCGGTATGTTGGCATCATAGAGCTGCTATGTAAATCAGCCACCCAAACATCATAACCATCAAGGGCTAATTGTTGCGCAGTAGGCACATAGCCTTTTCCAAAACCTCGCTCAGAAGGTAAATACAAAAATAAGGTGTCTCCACTTGACGTGTATGTGTCAATACTAATAATACTGCCAGAGCTAAGCTCAATCTCTAGCTCTTCACCTGCAACAATAACCGAAGATAAAAGAATAAAGATAAGGCCAAGCCATTTCATAAATCACTGTATAAATCAATAATATAGTAAAGCATCGCGCCCTCAGAGGAACGCGCTGGACCAACAACTTTGGCTGGGTAAAACTTATCATCGGGGTTAGATTTCGCTATAGCAGTTTCCAAATCTGCAACTATTTCAACACTCATAGCTGGCACTCGATCGCGCTTAATACGAGGAATACGCACCACTGCAAATTGTTCTTTAGCAAAGTTTGCTCGGGGGTGCGGGTCTAATGAATAACCGTTAACCATTAGTCAGTCACAATTTTAGAGCCACAAACTTGATTGGCAGGAACAGCAACATGAATTTTAGCTGGTAATGGCAGCCCCATCGAATTGACACGACGTACAAACTCCGCCTTATCAACACCACCACCAATCATTTCATTAAAAGCTTTTTCCTCCCAGATCGAACTCACGGTTCTGCCACCATAATCATGCGCAGGGTAAACAAAGGTTTCATCTGGTAATGTAAATAATTGTGAAATAGAATCAAATAATTTTTCTGCTGAACCGCCTTGGAAATCGCATCGACCACAACTTCTAATCAAAAGCGCATCACCGGTAAAAACTTTATCGCCCACAACATACGACATACAGCCATCTGTATGACCTGGTGTCGACATGGCCTTAATACTATATCCACCAAATTTAAGGCTTTCACCTTCTTTAATTAAAATATCGGCACAAGCTACCGGGTTGGATTCGCCTATGACAATTTTGGCATTGGTGAATTTTTGCTTAAGTGGACAAGAGCTAGTGATATGATCTGCATGCACGTGAGTTTCAATAATATATTTAAGATCTAACTCCAACTCTTCGATTAAACCAATGTCACGTTGCTTAGTCTCAGCAACTGCATCAATGATAATGGCTTCTTTGGTGACAGAATCAGCTAATAAATAAGTATACGTTGAGCTTTCTTTTTCAAACAAAGGTCTAAAAATTAGACTCATGGCAATACTTTCTTAAAGGGTTTGACCACAACACTTTCATACGCACCTGAGGCTAAGTATGGGTCGGCATCTGCCCAGGTTTGAGCATCTTCTAAAGAATCAAACTCTGCAACCACTAGCGAGCCAGTAAAACCAGCTTCACCTGGCTCATTGTTATCAATCGCAGGATGTGGTCCTGCCAAAATCAAACGACCTTCATTTTTTAAAATATTTAAACGTTCAATATGTGCAGGGCGTACAGCCATGCGTTTTTCTAATGAATTTTCAATATCTTGAGAAATAACAGCGTACAACATTTTAAACTCCTAAAGGTCTAATACATCTTGCATTGAATATAGTCCAGCAGATTGGCCTTCTAACCAGCTAGCCGCACGAACAGCACCATTAGCAAAGGTTAGTCGTGATGAAGCCTTATGAGTAATCTCAACACGCTCACCTTCCATAAAAAAGCTAACGGTATGTTCGCCCACTACATCACCACCACGAATGGTAGAAAAGCCAATGGTTTGACGATCACGCGGCTCTTCAATACCTTCACGACCATATACCGCACAGGCAGCTAAATCTCTGCCTAAAGCATTAGCCACAACCTCGCCCATTTTCAACGCTGTGCCTGAAGGTGCATCTACTTTGTGACGATGGTGTACCTCTACAATTTCAATATCAGCATCTTCACCAATAACGCGTGCTGCTATGTCTAATAATTTCAACGATAAGTTCACACCAACACTCATATTCGGTGCAAAGACCACTGGAATTTGTTGTGCTGCATTATTAATTGCCTCAAGTCCTATATTGTCAAAACCAGTGGTACCAATAACCATTGCTTTGCCTGCTGTGACGCATGTGTTTAGATAATCAAGCGTAGCCTCAGGTCGAGTAAAATCAATCAATACGTCAAACTGATCTAACGCTGAGCTTAAGTCATCACCCTTATCGAACGTAGCGCCTAAGCTCACTTTGTCGTTTTGACTAATCGACTCAATAATGGTTTGCCCCATGCGCCCAGAGGCACCAACAACTGCAATACGTATCATGTTAATTGATCCTCTAAAAATCCATTCTGCTTGGTAATGTTATCAATATCTTGCAATGCTTTTAACATCTCGCCCATTTTGTCAATCGGTATCATGTTTGGTCCGTCACTGAGTGCAATCTCTGGGTTTGGGTGAGTTTCCATAAAAAATCCTGCCACACCAACAGCTGCTGCTGCTCTAGCAACTACAGGCACCATTTCTCTCTGACCACCCGAGGTAAGTCCATTACCCCCTGGTTGCTGCACCGAATGCGTCGCATCAAATACAATCGGACAACCGGTAGAACGCATAGTAGACAAACCGCGCATATCAGAGATTAAAGTGTTATAACCAAACGAGGTACCACGATCACAAATCGTAATCGCCTTATTGCCTGTTTCATAGGCTTTATCAACTACATTCTGCATATCCCACGGCGCTTGAAATTGGCCTTTTTTGATATTGACTGGGATACCTTGCTTACACACATTTTGAATAAAGTTAGTCTGGCGCACTAAAAAAGCGGGTGTTTGCATCATATCCACCACTGAAGCCACCTCATCTAATGGCGTATCTTCGTGAACATCAGTCAGTACTGGCACCCCTATCTCATCTTTTACTTTTTGTAAAATACGCAAACCCTCTTCAATACCTAAACCTCTAAAACTGCTTGTACTAGATCGGTTTGCCTTATCGTAAGAAGATTTGTAAATAAAATTAATGCCCAAATCTTCAGTAACTTTTTTAAGATATGCTGCTGTTTCTAAAGCCAAGGCTTCAGATTCAATCACGCAGGGGCCTGAGATAAGAAAAAATGGCTGGTCAATACCAACTTCAAAATCTAATAATTTCATATTTTTTACTGCGTTCAAAATCTAAAGTTTAATTATAAGTTATACAATTCCTTTAAAATACTTAATCATGACAAATACACCTGATATTCTAAAAAAAATTATTGCCCGTAAAAAGCAAGAAGTAATTGAATGTAAAAAAATCATCTCTTTCGATAAGATGATGAAAAAAGCTTATGACGATCGTGAAACAATTGATTTTTACCAAGCATTAAAAGACAAAGTAGATTTAAAACAAAATGCTATTATTGCAGAGATCAAAAAAGCTTCACCTTCAAAGGGTATCTTGCGTGAAAATTTTAATCCAGTTGAAATTGCTAAAAGTTATGAAGCGCATGGTGCTACATGTTTATCGGTACTGACTGACAAAGATTTTTTCCAAGGTGACGCCCAATATTTAATCGATGTTAGGGAAGCGGTTTCTTTGCCAATACTGCGCAAAGATTTTATCATTGATCCGTACCAAGTATTAGAAGCACGTGCCATGGGTGCTGACTGCATTCTGCTCATCGCTGCCTGTCTTAGTGATGGAGAAATGGAGATACTAGCACAACATACAATGCAACTTAACATGGATATTTTGGTTGAAGTGCACAATGCAGAAGAGCTTAAACGCGCACTACAGCTGCCACTCATTATGATTGGTATCAATAATCGTAATCTACGCACATTTGATGTTTCTTTACAAACCACGGTTGATTTACTCAGTGAAATTAAAGACGACATTTTGGTTATTACTGAAAGCGGTATTCTAAGTTCAGAAAATGTTTCTTTTATGCGCGAACATGATGTTTATAGTTTCTTGGTGGGTGAGGCGTTCATGCGTCAAGATGACCCTGGTGTTGCATTGCAAGAAATTTTTAAAGGATAATAGTATGAATACAACAGTCAGATGGATTGACGGCATGATGATGGTTGGAGAGTCAGCCAGTGGTCATGCTGTGGTAATGGATGGACCAGAAGACCTTGGTGGTAAGAACTTAGGCATTCGCCCTATGGAAATGTTACTATTAGGCATGGGTGGCTGTACAACCGTTGATGTGGTCTCAACACTTAAAAAAATGCGTGAAGAGGTACATGATTGCCGAGCTGAAATCAGCGCCGAACGCGCTGACGATCATCCAAAAGTATTTACCAAAATCCACATTCATTTTGTCATTAAAGGCAATAATCTTAACGACAAAAAAGTAGGGAAAGCGGTTAGCTTATCGGCAGATAAATACTGCTCAGCCTCTATCATGCTCGGTAAAACTGCCACTGTCACACACGACTTTGAAATCCATGAATAATGCTTGGGGTTGGTTAGGTACGATTACCGGCATAACTGGTGCCTTATTAGTTGCATTGAATATTGATGAAGTCTTTACTGGCTATCTATTTTTTATGGTATCCGCCATTAGTTGGGTTATTCAAGGCGCTAAAAACAGTGATAAATCTTTAATATTGCTAAACGCTGTCTTTGTTTGTGTTAATGCACTAGGTCTTTATAATTGGTTTTAAAATCTACCAATAAAAATAAAGAAACTAAATCGAATGGTTTCCTAATGATAGGCATTATTGTGCTTGGATTTATCATTGGCCAAGAAACAGAGACTGAAGAAGTTACCTCGCCTTCTCAAATATCCACACTTATATCACAACAAACTTTCGTTAAAGTAAAACAAGCACCAGTAGAAATAACAATACAGACAACACCCATTAAACCCACTATTAATACGCTAGACAATGAAGAAATTGATAATAAATTATCCGTTAATAATTCAGAGAAAGTAACTAAGATTGAAGCCATACAAAGTGATGCCGTCGCCATAGCAAACGAAGCAGAAGCAGAAGCAGAAGCAGAAGCAGAAGCAGAAGCAGAAGCAGAAGCAGAAGCAGAAATTATCATTGAAGAAACAAACATAAAAGAAAAAATCGAAGCATTAAATTTCAATTTATTGGAGCTTGATACGCAAATAGACATGAATATGAATATCAACGTCATTAATACTGAAACAAACAACATTAAAAATCAACTATTGTATTTTGAACAGCAGCTCAGTGCAATCGATAGTAATGAACCAGAATGGAATAAAACCGAACAAATAATGCTCAACACTAAAAGAAAACTAAAGGCACTAGAAGAAAAATTAAAACTTGAAGGTGACTGGGGCAAGATACGACTAAAACTCGATCCTAAAGAACAGTATAAAAATTTAAATTTAAAATACCAGTACGGCTTTTAAAACGCCATTTAAAACTCTCATTTTTTTAGCGTATAATATTTTTCTTCATGGAGAGTTGGCCGAGTGGCTGAAGGCGCGCCCCTGCTAAGGGTGTATAGGGTTTATCCCCTATCGAGGGTTCAAATCCCTCACTCTCCGCCATTATTAAAAATATCCTTACAATCATGACTGACACACCACTAATAATTGCAGGCACAACTTACAACTCTCGTTTATTAGTCGGCTCAGGAAAGTATAAAGATCTTAACGAAACCAAACTAGCAACCGACGCAGCTGAGGCTGACATTATTACTGTTGCCATTCGTCGCACCAACATTGGTCAGGATGAAAATGAGCCAAATTTACTCGACGTCATCACGCCTGATAAATACACCATTCTGCCTAATACAGCGGGTTGTTACACGGCTAAAGATGCAGTACGTACTTGCCAATTAGCACGTGAATTACTAGGCGGACACAACTTAGTTAAGCTTGAAGTATTGGGTGATGAAAAAACCTTATACCCAAACATCGTAGAAACACTAGCTGCTGCTCAAACATTGGTTGACGATGGCTTTGATGTCATGGTCTACACCAGTGACGATCCAATCGTTGCTAAAGAATTAGAGAATATCGGCTGTTGTGCAGTAATGCCGTTAGCGTCATTAATTGGCTCAGGTCAAGGCATTGCCAACCCTGCAAACATTAAGTTGATTAAAGAACAGGCCAATGTGCCGGTATTGGTTGATGCAGGTATTGGTTGTGCATCTGATGCTGCTAAAGCCATGGAGCTTGGTTGTGATGGCGTGTTAATGAACTCGGCTATCGCCAATGCTGCTGATCCAGATCGGAAGAGCACACGTCTGAACTCCAGTCACAAGCCTATCTCGTATGCCGTCGTCTGCTTGAAAAAAAAAACTGCAGCGTCCAGCATAGCATC
>CALCCK010000057.1 GCA_937899995.1 uncultured Gammaproteobacteria bacterium | reverse complement strand
TGGGTAGGTGATGTACATGTCTGTGTGTGTTGGTTAGGTGATGTAGAGGAGTTTGATATAGAGTTGTGAGTTGTGTTTTTTTTTTTTCAAGCAGAAGACGGCATACGAGCTAGGCTTGTGACTGGAGTTCAGACGTGTGCTCTTCCGATCTAATTGATTGTTTTCACTTGCTTCAATCGCACAAGCTTGTGATAATTGACGATACCGTATTTTAGCGCTGCATTCCAATGGTAATGTTGGGGGATTTCCAATCCAGTGAATATTAGAAGTAGTTAAAGTTTTATGATACAACAAAGGGTGATCACCTTGAACAACAACCAATTCATTGCTTTCGATACGTTTATCGGCTACAAACCAAGGCTCACCCGAGGCACTAAAGCCACCACCAATCTCTAAACCTTTTCGTTGACCAATGGTGTAGAAAGCTAAGCCTTCATGGTGCTTGATAAATTGATCATCCTGATCAACAATATCACCTTGTTGTTTAGGCAAGTAAGTTTGCAAGAATTCTGAGAAATTACGTTCGCCAATAAAGCAAATACCGGTTGAGTCTTTTTTATCTGCGGTTATAAAGCTATTTTCTGTGGCAATTTGTCGTACTTCTTCCTTGTTAATATCACCGAGTGGAAATAAGCTCTTTGAGAGTTGATGTTGGTTGAGCAAGTGCAAGAAATAACTTTGGTCTTTGTTGTTATCAAGTCCAGTTTTCAGTTGGTAGCTATTTTCATCTTGATCAATACGGGCATAATGACCCGTGGCAATTTTGTCCGCACCTAAAGATAGTGCATGTTCTAAAAAAACCTTAAACTTAATTTTTTGATTACACAAAACATCTGGATTAGGTGTGCGACCTTTTTTATGTTCTTTTAAGAAATGATCAAAAACATCGTCCCAATAATCAGCTGAAAAATTAATGGTGTGAAGTTTAACATCTAGTTTATCAGCGACTTTCTGTGCATCGGATAAATCTTGTTCTGCTGTGCAAACACCATCAGTGTCGTCCTCTTCCCAGTTTTTCATAAACAAGGCTTCAACATCATAGCCTTGCTCTAAAAGTAGCAGGGTAGCAACAGAGGAGTCGACACCACCCGAAAGACCGACAATGATTTTAAGAGGTTTTTGCATGGCCACTTGTAATCATGTAAATGCCTCTGTATTAGGATTCGAATTTTTCATAAGCCAAGACAATGCGTTGAACTAACTTATGTCGAACCACATCTTTTGACTCAAAATGACAAAAGGAGATCTGATTTTCATCTGTTAGTACTTTCATGGCGTGTATTAATCCAGATTGATTTGGTCGTGCCAAGTCAATCTGAGTGATATCACCAGTAATCACCATTTTTGAGCCAAAACCCATACGTGTTAAGAACATCTTCATCTGTTCGATGGTGGTGTTTTGTGCTTCGTCTAAAATAATAAAAGATTCATTTAGAGTTCGACCACGCATAAATGCGAGTGGTGCCACTTCAATGACGTTTTTATCCAATAATTTAGTCACTTTATCAAAGCCGAGCATCTCATACAATGCATCGTAAATAGGACGTAAGTATGGGTCAACTTTCTCGGTTAAATCACCGGGTAAAAAACCTAACTTTTCGCCGGCTTCAACCGCTGGTCGTACCAAAATGATACGACGTATATCTGAACGCTCTAAGGCTTCAACGGCACGCGCCACCGCAAGGTAAGTCTTACCCGTACCTGCAGGGCCAATACCGAAGATACAGTCTTTGTCAGTAATGGCTTTGACATAGTGTTGCTGGTTAGCGCTACGCACATGGATCATCTTACGACGCGTTTTAATATTGACTGTTTGGCTCGGGAGATCGTCATGCGTATGAGCCCCAATGCACATTTCTAAATCATGAAGACTAATGGTCTGCTTACCTGATAATATCAACAAGTCTTCTAATACTTGTGTGGCCAATGGCGCACTATCGCCAGTAATGGTAAAGTCAGCCCCTTTATTATTAATGACAACATCAAGGCTTTTGGCAATGATTTCCAGATGTTTATCCAGCGAACCGCAAATATTGGCCAGTTGTTCTAGGTTGTCAATCTCTAACGCAAGTTTCATTGTGTTAACTCTCCCATTAAGGAGTTACCACGTGCACCGGTAATTTTTACATTAACAATTTTCCCAATTAAAGTTTCATCGCCTTTAAAGTGAGTGTTGCGCATATTTTCAGTTTTGCCGAACATGTTGTCGTCTTTTCTAGCTTTATTTTCAACTAGGACTTTTTGCACACTACCGATCATGGCTTTTGAAATAACCTCAGTAGATTCATTGATAGTTTTTTGTACTAAAGCTAAGCGATCTTTCTTGACTTGCATATCTACATCATCGGGGTAGCTTGCCGCTGGTGTGCCAGGACGCTGGGAGTATATAAAGCTAAAGGATTTGTCAAAATTAATATCATTGATAAGCTTCATGGTGTTATCAAAGTCTTGATCGGTTTCACCAGGAAAACCAATAATAAAGTCACTAGAGATAGAAATATCAGGGCGAATTTCACGTAAACGCCTGATTTTTGATTTATATTCAATTGTGGTGTGGCCACGCTTCATTAAGGTCAAAATTTTATCAGAGCCACTTTGAATAGGCAGATGCAGGTGTGAGACTAACTCAGGCACTTCGGCGTATGCTTGAATTAAGCTATCACTGAATTCCACCGGGTGAGAAGTTGTATAGCGAATGCGGTCAATACCATCAATTTGGGCAACAATGTTAATGAGCAAGGCTAAATCGGAACTCTGATCATCATCCATTAGACCTTGATAAGCGTTGACGTTCTGGCCGAGTAAGTTCACCTCTCGAACGCCTTGATTTGCCAAAATTTGCACTTCTTTAATGACATCGTTAAACGGGCGTGAAACCTCTTCACCACGTGTGTATGGCACCACACAAAAAGTACAATACTTAGAGCAACCTTCCATGATAGAAACAAAAGCAGTTACGCCGTTTGATTTTGGCTCGGGAAGATGGTCAAATTTCTCAATTTCTGGGAAAGAGACGTCAATACTTACTTGTTTATTACTCAGCACATCACTAAGCATATTGGGTAGACGGTGTAGTGTTTGTGGGCCGAAAATCATATCAACATATGGCGCACGTTTTAAAATTAACTCACCTTCTTGTGAGGCAACACAACCACCGACGCCAATCACTAAGTTCGGATTTTTTTCTTTAAGTTTACGCCAGCGCCCTAGTTGATGAAAGAGTTTTTCTTGAGCTTTTTCACGAATAGAACAAGTATTAAGTAAGAGTACATCTGCCTCAAGTGCATCCTCTGTGAGCTCTAAACCGTGTGAATGTTTGAGAACATCGCTCATCTTATTAGAATCGTATTCATTCATCTGACACCCAAAGGTGCGAATATATAATTTAGATAAAGGCATTACTTTTGAATGTGTAGTGTTTGTGTTGGGTAGGCGATTTCTGCTTTATGTTTGGCAATAATCTCTGCAATTCCAAGCAAGATTTCTTGTTTAATTTTTACATATTCACCTTTGCTCGTTGTATTGGTGAATGCATAAATCGTAAAATCTAGTGATGACACATTAAAATAATCAAAGGACACACGGAGTGTTTGAGAATGGTCAAGATCTTTGTTCTCCTGAAGTAAGGTTTCCACTTCGTTGACAATGACAGGAAGTTGTTTAATATCATCATAGCGAATACCAATTACCTCTTTAATACGACGATTGGTCATACGCGATGGGGTCTCAATTGGAATTGAAGCAAAAATAGAGTTAGGAATATAAACCGGGTTTTTGCTAAAAGTACGAATACGCGTCATGCGCCAACCTATTTTTTCAACTACACCTTCAAACTCGCTAGAACGAATCCAATCACCAGTTGAAAAAGGTTTATCCATTTGAATCATAAGCCCGCCAAAGATGTTAGAAAGCATATCTTTAGCAGCGAAGCCTACGACAATACCACCAACACCACCAAGGGTGAGTAAGCCAGAAATTGAAAAGCCTAAGAATTGAGCAATACCCAATGCAATAGAGATAATAATGAGAATTTTAAGTAGGCGAGTAATTAGTCTAACTGAGTCACCATCAACACTGGTATCACGTTCGAGCATGTAATTTTCCATGCCTGAAACTATACGAATTACACCCCAGGTAATAATAAAAATTGGTGCAATATCGATATATTCAACCACCTGGTTAAAGGCTTCGATTTGTCCTTTGAAAGCATAAATAGAAAAATAAACCCAACCAAACCAAATAAGCACCTTAAGTGGTGCAGAAACGGCTTTGATAAGATGATCATCCCACTTATTTTTAGTCTTATTGGTATGAGAAATAATTTGTTTAAGTACGATGCCTAAGACAATGTGTGCAATAAAGGCCACAGCAAATAAAATACCGACCATTTCAAGTGGGGTTAAATTTTGTAAAAATTCGTTCATGTGACTGATTATAAAGGCCTTTGCGTGGTTAATATTAAAATTTGATGTTATTTCAAGTATTTGAGTGGATTAATCGGTGTTTCAAATTTTTTCATTTCAAAGTAAAAATCATCCTTGCCCGTTAAAGCAATCACTTGTCCTTTTTTTATCTTGTCACCATACTTAACTTTCAGACTTTGATTTTGTGTGTAAGTACTATAAAAACCCAATGGATGCTTAATGATGATCATCTTGCCATAGCTCTTCATCTTGTCACCACTATAGGCAACCACGCCATCACGAATGGCGCGTACTTTTTGCCCGGGCTTGGTTTTAAAAGTAAGACCAGTATGTGTTTTTGAAAAGGTTTTTATTACCTTGCTGGCCACTGGAATAAACCAACTTTTTTTACTAACTTTATTTTTTGATTTCTTGGTTTCTTTAACAATAACTGCATTATTGGCTAAACGTGTTTGGTTGATATTTTGTTGGTTGATCGATTTTTCAACAATAATTACCCTCGACTTGGGTGAAGATGAAAAACATCCGCCAAGACTTGCGGAGATAAAAATAACAGCCAATAATTTAACTAACATACCAAATTCCTAAAATCACAATAACAACTAAAATATAACCTAGTCGATCAATGTGCTTTTGTAACCAAATATCAGCTTGATTGCCAAATTTCCTTACCAAAAAAGCCACTAAATAATACCGTGCACCACGTGCTAATAACGAAATTAAGACAAACGGTAATAAAGCCATATTCATGGTGCCAGCAGTAATGGTGGCTAATTTATAAGGCAATGGGCTAAACGCTGCTAAGCCGACAAACCAAATATCATATTGATCAAACCATTGTTTTGCAACGTCAATCATTTCTGTTTTAATTAAGCCATATCCGAGCAAAAAGTTTAGCAGTATTTCACCTAAAAAATAACCAGCCAAGCCGCCTAATACTGAAGTAATGGTGCAAATTAGCGCGTAACGATAGGCCTTGTTAGGCTGTTTGAGCGACATGGGCGCCAAGATGACATCCGGTGGTGGGTATGGCAAGATTGATGATTCTAAAAAACTAACAACCGATAGCCAGTAAACAGCATATTGGCTTTGCGCCCAATTCAGTGCTTTTTGATAAAGTTTAGAGAAAATTTGCATTCGCCTGTTATTTTTTCTCCATCATCGGAAAGCCTAAAGCTTTACGAGAATCATAATACGCTTGCGCTACTTTTTGACTCATTGCACGAATTCGGCGAATAAATCTTGCGCGGTCAGTCACACTAATAGCGTGACGCGCATCTAGCAAATTGAAAAAATGTGATGCTTTCATCACTTGTTCATACGCTGGATAGGGCAGTGATTCTTCAATCAGTTTTTCGTTCATAGCTTCAGCTTCATCAAATTGCCTAAACAACACTTCGGTATCCGCAATCTCAAAACTATATTTTGATTGTTCTACTTCATTTTGGTGGAATACATCACCATAACTAACACCTTCTACCCAAACCAAGTCAAACACACTATCAACCTCTTGCAGATACATGGCTAAGCGTTCTAATCCGTAAGTGAGTTCACCAGAAACAGGTTTACATGGCAAGCCACCGATTTGTTGAAAATAAGTGAACTGACTAACCTCCATGCCGTTAAGCCAGATCTCCCAGCCTAAACCCCAAGCGCCGAGTGTAGGTGATTCCCAGTTATCTTCAACAAAACGCACATCGTGCAAAGATAGATCAATGCCAATCTCAGTTAATGATTCTAGATAAAGATCTTGAATGTCTTTAGGTGATGGCTTGAGTAGTACTTGAAACTGATAGTAATGTCCAAGGCGGTTTGGGTTTTTACCATAACGACCATCTGTTGGACGGCGTGAAGGTTGAACATAAGCCGCTTTCCAGGGCTCAGGGCCAATGGCGCGCAAAAAAGTGGCGGGATGAAAAGTACCTGCACCCATTTCCATATCAAAAGGTTGTAATAATATGCAACCCTTAGCAGCCCAAAATGACTGCAATTTTAAGATTAGATTTTGAAATGATACGGTTGCATCTAAGTCTGAAATTGACATACTAAATCATAGAAAAATAACAAAAATTTTACCGCATCAATAGCGTGTATATGACTTATTTAACAAGACTTTAAGCGTTAAAAAATGGATAAAAGTTCAATTTATAATTAATTTATCCAATTCATCTTTTAAATCTATAACAGTCAGGTTATTAAAGTCATCAAGGTTAAAAGTATTGACCCCACCACAAGCCTCGTACCAAGCATAGCCAGCTGTCCAGTCAGCATGTGTGTAATCATCTTGACGTTGTCGAACTACACACAAAATTTTGTTATTTTGGTAAATTAAGTTGTAAGGTTGCTTATCTCGATGCAGTACTTCGATAAACTCCCAAGCATCAGAAAGCGCTTCAAACCAGTAATGAACCAATGGGTATTTTTTATCATTCTCCAGTGGTAAGGGTTTTTCTCTAACAAAACATTGCAGGTGAAAATGATTAACTGAGGCATATGCACCGTAGGAGTTGTAAGCCAAAGAAAATCCAGGTATGCCGATTGATACTGAGTTAGCCATCATCCAAGCAAACTGGTGTAATTCCAATGTGAGTAGTTGAGGGTGTTGCTGCTCGCGCTCAACTATCACTAAGCCATGTAATGGCGCAAAAGGAAATTTGTTATACAGAAGAGATATATTCTTAGAGAAAAATTGCCCCTCCCAAAAACTCTCTTTTTTTAAAAATGCCTTGTTAAAGTGAAAACCTTTCTCATCAAAAGCAATACTCATGCCTTTGGTTTTGGCACCAGACATGCGTTGTGGACGAAGTGCCCGTAGTGGATTGTATTGCAGCTCAAAACCACCAATCTCACGCCATTGAGTAACTTCTAAATCATCAAAATTAAGTTTAATTAATTGATTAAACACATCCACATCGTCAGGTGCACCGGTAATCGGGCGAGATTTTAGTTGTTCAAATTTGTCAGCCAGTTTTGGTTTTAGCCTTTTCCAAAGCTTGTAATCAAACAGTGCGTTGGCTAATACTAAGATAAAAACACCCAGTTCATCATGCTCTAGCATTGATTCTAGACCATCGATAAAAGCAACCTCAAAGTTTTGTTTTGATTGGAATATTGGGTTGATTAAATCTTGCATAAAATTTTAAGAAATTTTGAAAGTGTTCGAATAAAAGTGCTGATTTTCCTTTATTTTGATTAAAAATAAGGTGTTTTTGATAGAAAAATTCACTTTTTTGTATGATATACAAAATTTTGGAAAGCTTTAAAATGGCATAAAAAATGCGAGCAAAAAATCTCGCATTTTTAGGTGTTTAATACTCTTTAGTACCTATAAGACTCTGGCTTGAAAGGGCCATCCTTAGGTACATTGATATAATCAGCTTGTGTATCTGTCATCTGCGTTAGTACACCACCAAAACCACCAACCATACCGGCTGCAACTTCTTCATCAAGTTTTTTAGGCATTACTTCGACTCTAATATTTTCTGCTTTTTCATCATCTGACATATCAGCAAATTTTGCATCAAATAAATGCATCTGTGCTAATACTTGATTAGCAAATGAACCATCCATAATACGAGAAGGGTGGCCAGTCGCGTTTCCAAGGTTAACCAAACGACCTTCAGATAATAAGATTAGGTAGTCGTTTTTATCATCACTTCTAAATACTCGGTGAACTTGAGGCTTGACCTCGTCCCATTGCCAATTATCACGCATGTATTGCGTGTCAATTTCGTTATCGAAATGACCAATATTACAAACCACGGCACCTGATTTAAGCGTTTGTAGCATCGCATTGTCACAGACATTGATATTACCGGTAGTGGTAACGATTAAATCGGTCGTGCCCAATACAGCAGTATTAATGCCAGCTGTTGTGCCGGTATTAATGCCATCATTATAAGGTGATACGATTTCAAAGCCATCCATACAGGCTTGCATCGCACAAATTGGATCAATCTCAGAGATCTTAACAATCATGCCTTCTTGACGAAGTGATTGTGCAGAGCCTTTTCCTACGTCACCATAGCCAATGACAAGTGCTTTTTTTCCCGACATTAGCATGTCAGTACCACGCTTAATCGCATCATTAAGAGAATGGCGACAACCATATTTATTGTCATTTTTTGATTTGGTTACTGAGTCGTTAACATTAAAAGCTGGCACTTTAAGTGATCCCTCTGCCATCATTTCTAATAGACGATGAACGCCTGTTGTAGTTTCTTCACTAATACCATGAATGTCATTTAGCATTTCAGGATATTTATCATGAAGCATTTGGGTTAGGTCACCACCATCATCTAAAACCATGTTGGCATCCCAAGGCTTGCCATCCGATAAAATCGTTTGTTCAATACACCAAAGAAACTCTTCTTCCGTTTCACCTTTCCAGGCAAAGGTCGGAATATCGGCGGCTACCATAGTGGCTGCAGCATGATCTTGTGTAGAGAAAATATTACAGCTTGACCAGCGCACTTCAGCGCCAAGGTCAACCAAGGTTTCCATTAAAACGGCAGTTTGAATGGTCATGTGAATACAGCCTAAAATCTTAGCACCGGCGAGTGGTTGCTCGGCTGCGTATCTTGTGCGTAAGGCCATGAGTGCTGGCATTTCAGCTTCAGCTAATTCGACTTCTTTACGGCCATAATCAGCCAACGCCATATCAGCAACTTTGTAGTCGTCATTGTTTAGAGTGTTGTTGCTCATTTTTATCTCCTAAAAGCATAATAAAAATGAGCGCCGTTTTAATTGCCAAGCCTGATGGGAATTCCCAATGCAGCGCTCCTTGGCGAGAAGGTGATTATACCTTCAAACGATTATTTTAGTAAGTGTGCTCGGTCAGTTTTTTCCCAACTGAATGCCGCTTCTGTACGACCAAAATGACCATAACTCGCGGTTTGTTGGTAGATTGGGCGTTTAAGATCTAGCATCGCAATCAAACCTTTAGGGCGTAAATCAAAATTCTCAGCCACTAATAATTCGATCGCCTCAGATCGGAAGAGCACACGTCTGAACTCCAGTCACAAGCCTATTTCGTATGCCGTCTTCTGCTTGAAAAAAAAAAACAAAACCTAGTAACTGTCTCGACACTCGTACCCTTTCAGTACAGTGACTAAAAATTAAAGAATACATGTTTATCTGTAATTATTCAATCAGATTCTCACTATT
>CALCCK010000056.1 GCA_937899995.1 uncultured Gammaproteobacteria bacterium | reverse complement strand
TTCTCAATTACAACTTTAATCGGATCAATCACTCCCATGGTGCGAGATGCAACCGTGTTTAGATCATCACGTACAGCAGACTCAAGTATGGACATATCGGTCATACTGTCGACCTTTGAAATACCGATACGATCAATAAAATCACGAATAGCCGCTGCCGTATAACCACGTCGACGTAAGCCTGAAATAGTAGGCATACGTGGATCATTCCAACCCGATACTAACTCATCTTCAACCAATTGTTGCAGCTTGCGCTTTGACATCACCGTGTATTCAAGGTTGAGTCTTGAAAACTCATATTGATGTGGTCGATTCGGTTTATTGAAATCATCTAGGTTGTCTAATACCCAATCATATAAACGTCGATTGTCTTGGAACTCTAATGTACATAAAGAATGAGTAATGCCTTCGATGGCATCACTAATGCAATGGGCAAAGTCATACATTGGGTAAATGCGCCATTCATTACCAGTTTGATGGTGTTTTTCGAAACGAATGCGATACAGTGTAGGGTCACGCATACACATAAACGAGCTCGTCATATCGATCTTGGCTCGTAGTACACATTCCCCTTCAGAGAATTTACCCTCCTTCATCTTGGCGAGTAATGCTATGTTTTCTTCTATAGAAGTATCACGATACGGGCTATCTTTGCCGGCAACTTTTAAAGTGCCGCGGTATTCACGCGTTTCATCTGCATTCAAAAAGCACACATAGGCCAAACCTTTGTTAATAAGCTCGATAGCGTATTCATAAAATTTGGGAAAATAATTGGAGCTGTATTGGATCTCACCATCCCATTTAAAACCCAGCCATTCTACATCTGCCTTAATGGAATCAACAAACTCTACATCTTCTTTAGCAGGGTTAGTGTCGTCAAAGCGTAAATTACATTTGCCGTTGTAGTCTTTTGCCAAGCCAAAATTTAAGCAAATTGATTTAGCATGGCCAATATGCAAATAGCCATTTGGCTCGGGTGGAAAGCGTGTTTGAATAGCACTATGTAGACCTGAGTCTATGTCATCATTAATTTGATGACGAATAAAATTAATTGGCTTATCAGTTGGCGTATTGTCGCTCATAGAATTTGGATCAAAAAAAGATGTGCGAATTATATCATCAACGAATATATTAAGCATGAGAGACTAACTTATCGATAAAATACTTGTATGAAAATTGCCATTGTTAAACTTTCTGCTTTGGGTGATATTATTCACGCCATGATTGTATTGCAGTTTATAAAACAACATCTGCCTGATGCTACGATAGACTGGGTGGTTGAAGAGGGTTTTAAGGATATATTGGTTAATAATCCAGATATTCATCAAATACACACAGTAAATCTAAAAAGAGCCAAGCAACAAAAGTCATTGCGATTATTATTTAAAGAACTGAAAAAAATACGCCAGTTTGGAAAATATGATTTGGTGATTGACATACAAAATTTAGTTAAATCTGCGCTTGTATCTCGAATCATTCCTTCAAGTAAAACCATAGGTCTCGATCAGCAATCATCACGCGAAGGTTTTGCGGCTAGATTCTATACTGATACATATGCAATCAAACACTCTGAAAATGTTATCAAACGCAATATAGCGATTGTATCAAAAGCATTAAATATCACCATTTCGTCAGATGATATTTTGAATAAACAACCGTTTTTGCATTCTAACAGCCAAATGTCATCTGACTTAATTTCTAGCACTAAAATGAATGTTGCACTAATCCCAGGTGCATCTTTTGAATCTAAGATTTATCCAGCGAAGCAATATGTACAGGTTATTCAAGAATTGGATGCCAATTTTGTTATTTTATGGGGTAGTGAATCAGAAAAACTCATAGCAGAGAAAATACAACAAATTGCCCCACAGGTACGTATTGCCAATAGACTAACACTTGATGAATTAAAAGCAGTTATTTCACAAATGAATCTGGTTATTGGTGGCGATACAGGGCCAACACACATGGCTTGGGCACTTAACGTCCCTTCTATTACACTATTTGGCTCAACCCCAGGTTATCGAAACACTTACTTGACTAATATTAATAAAATAATAGAGTCAAATTCAGATGTTAATCCTTATAAAATTAATAAGAACGATTTTTCAATTAAAAGTATAGAGGTGAGCGATATCGTTAAAGTATCAAAAGAATTATTAGAAGGGAATCAATGAAAATAGCAATTGCAGGTGCCGGTTATGTAGGCCTTTCCAATGCCATGCTATTGGCTCAAAATCACGAGGTGATCGCACTCGATATCATCCCTGAAAAGATTGACCAACTTAATAATAAAATCTCTCCAATTGTAGATGCTGAGATCGAAGACTTTTTAACCAATAAAGACCTTAACTTTACTGCCACCTTGGATAAAGATCTGGCTTATAGAGATGCCGACTTTGTCATAATCGCAACGCCTACTGATTATGATACGGTCAGTAATTATTTTGATACTTCGTCAGTAGAAGCAGTGATTCAAGATGTAATGGATATTAATTCTAATGCGGTAATGGTAATAAAATCAACCGTACCAGTTGGCTATACTCAAAGTATTAAAGACAAATTTAACTGTAGTAATATTATCTTTTCGCCAGAGTTCTTAAGAGAAGGTAAAGCATTGCATGACAATCTACACCCATCACGTATCATTGTTGGTGAGCAATCAGATAGAGCAAAGCAGTTTGCAAACTTGCTTGTTGAAGGTGCTATTAAAGACAACATTGACGTTTTATTTACTCATTCAACTGAGGCAGAAGCAATTAAGCTTTTTAGTAACACCTATCTTGCTATGAGAGTCTCATTCTTCAATGAACTTGATTCATACGCTGAAGCGCACAATCTTGATAGTAAACAAATTATTGAAGGTGTGGGACTAGACCCAAGGATTGGCAATCATTACAATAATCCGTCCTTTGGTTATGGTGGTTATTGCCTACCAAAGGATACGAAGCAACTCAAAGCAAATTATCAAGATGTGCCCAATAGCCTTATCAGTGCCATTGTAAATTCAAATTCTATCCGTAAAGACTTTATTGCTGATTCAATCATTAGTAGAAATCCTAAAGTCGTAGGCATTCATCGTCTTATTATGAAGAGCGAGAGTGATAACTTTAGAGCGTCCTCAATTCAAGGTATTATGAAGCGTATCAAAGCCAAAGGCATCGAAGTGGTGGTTTATGAGCCCGTGCTAGAAGAAGATGAATTCTTCCATTCAAAAGTGATTAAAGATCTTAACAAGTTCAAACAAATGAGTAATGTAATTGTTGCCAATAGAATGGTAGAAGAGCTAAACGATGTTAAGGATAAAGTTTATACAAGAGACCTTTTTAACTCGGATTAATTCGCTTATTGTCAGTTAGTGCGAGAAGCAACTGAACTCGTTTTTATTTTCTCTGATAGAGGTGCAAATAAGATTGCAATAAATAGCATAATAAAATGACCTTCGCCAGAATCAGTGATTAGTGAACTACCTAAAG
>CALCCK010000055.1 GCA_937899995.1 uncultured Gammaproteobacteria bacterium | reverse complement strand
GAGTTGGTGGTATGTTGTGGCGTGTATGGGTGGGTGCAGATGTGTTTCTGGGTGTGGGGTGGGGGTGGGGGGGGGGAGTGGTGGATTGTTTTTTTTTTTCAAGCAGAAGACGGCATACGAGATAGGCTTGTGACTGGAGTTCAGACGTGTGCTCTTCCGATCTGCTTTCATCATTGTTATGGCGTAAGTTGTTGTTATTGGTTACCACTTTTACATTGGCACATACGCTGACATTGGGCTTGGCGATGGTTGACGTGGTAGAAGTCTCAGCACGTATTGTTGAACCACTAATTGCTTTTTCTATTGTCTATGTGGCGATCGAGAATTTGATGACCCATCAATCCATCAAACGTAAAAGTATCATTGTATTTTTATTTGGTTTGATTCATGGTCTAGGCTTTGCCACCATGCTTAAAGAATTTGAGATGGCGCCTGAATTCTTTGTAACGACGTTGATTGGTTTCAATATCGGTGTTGAACTGGCACAAGTAGTGATTGTGTTGGGCGTGGTAGGTGTATTGTTAATACTACACAGACTAAAACTTAATTATCGAAAATTGGTGGTTGTGCCAATTTCAATACTGATTGCACTTATTGGATTTTGGTGGGGTGTGGAACGCCTAATAGGCTAAATAATCTTAGCTTGCATTAAAGTGTGTGTGTTAATAGCCCCTACCACTTGATCATCATCATCAACTACCGGCAAAGAGTTCAAATTAAACTCATCCATAATTTGCACAGCAAACACAGCTGGCTTGTCTGCTAAGATTGACTTACAACTAGGGGTCATGACATCACCAATTGTGAGTGTCTGTATGTCGTTATGTGTTTCTAATACGCGTCTTAAATCACCGTCAGTAAAGATACCTAACAAAGTGTTATTATCCGTAATTAATACCATGCCTAGAGTTTTTTGGCTCATTACTAAGAGCGCGTCTAGCAGCTTAGTGCCGGCACTGACTATTGGGATATCATCGCCGGTTTTCATAATATTTTTAACAAAAGTTAATAATCGTCTACCTAACGCACCTGAAGGGTGTGAACGAGCAAAATCATCGGGACTAAAGCCCTTATCAATTAATAAGCTAATCGCTAAAGCGTCACCCATTGCAAGCGCTACTGTAGTGCTTGAGGTAGGTGCTAAATTATGTGGGCAAGCTTCTTTTTCAACGCCAACATCAAGGTGTACATTGCAGGCTTTACCAATAGAAGAGTTGGAATTACCTGTCATACCAATAATCGGCACGTTAAGGTGTTGAAGCACCGGTACTAAAGTCATAATTTCATCAGACTCACCCGAATAAGAAATTGCAATCACCACATCGCCATCGGTAATCATACCTAAATCGCCATGCCCAGCTTCGCCGGGGTGTATGGCAAAAGCCGGGGTTCCGGTCGAAGCAAAAGTCGCTGCAATTTTATTGCCAATATGGCCAGATTTTCCCATACCAATTAGAACAACCTTGCCTTGGCAATTTTGTATTAGTTCACAGGACTGGACAAAGCCATCATCAAGATTATTGGCTAAATCAAAGACAGCTTTAGCCTCAGTAAGTATCACTTCTTTGGCAGATTGTAGTAATGAGTTAGACATTATCTAAACATCTCCATTTGTTTGGTATGCATTTTAAATCAGCTAGGCTAGCCATTGTGGCTGTATAAAGATTGGCTTCGTCTTCGTACACAAGTTGATAGTATCGAATTTTCATCGTGAGTGCTGATCCAAATACGATAGAGCCGAGAACGATTAACGAACCCAGTGATAATGTAGACACACCTGTCACCCCTTGTCCGATCGTGCAACCCATACCAAGTACACCACCTATTCCCATTAATAATCCACTGACAATGTGATTGATTAAATCGCTAATTGAACTAAACCATTCCAAGCGAAATGATTGGTTTAATATGGCATAAAAGAATGAGCCTACTAGTACTCCTAAGCCAGCAATGAGTGCAAATGTAATATAGGTTGTATCAAATGTAGAACTCACCAATGCAGAAAAATGTCCAGAAGGTGCGACAAAGGTCAGGGATTGCGCACCCAAGGCATAAGGCTTTGCATCCATCATTTCTGCCTCTTCAAGTAGTTCTTGCCCCATCGGTCCAGAGGATATATACCAAGCAATCGCCACGCAAATGCCGATAGTTAAGCCTGCTAGGATATTATGCTTATCTTTTCTAAATTCCTCTGTTCTAAATAAGTATAAAAGTGCAGTGATTGAAATAACAAATCCAAGAATTAATTTTGTATTCAGTACATCTGTGTTAATGATATAAGCGGTGAGTGCTCCCAGGTCTTGGCTATTGATATCGTATTCTGTTAAATCAACATCTAATACGCTTGTCCATTGTAAAAAGAAAGTGTACATAAAATCGGTAAACATCATTAAGTAAGCACCAAATGCCATCATTGCAAAAATTATGACTGATTTTAGATTTCCACCACCAATTCTGACCAAAGTTTTATTGCCACAACCTGAGCCAATCGTCATGCCAATACCAAAGATTAACCCCCCAACAAGGTATCTTAGCCAAGCAAATGTAGGTGTGTTATAAGGTGGGCTAGCTGTGTCATTACTTTGAGTTAATGATGAATCGATTAACTCAAAGTAAGTAAGTAATGTGACTAAGAATAATGCAGAAACTGCAGCTAACATCCATGACTTAAATCTAGCAGTAGAGCCCATATTTACCCAGTCAGACATAGCACCCATCGTGCAAAAGTCAGTTTTACTGACGACCCAGCCCATAATAAATGTTGTTACAAAGATTAACATTAACATGTTTTGATAAAGTTCAAGTTCCATACTCCCCCTTAGTTAATAAAGACTCAGGCTAATTATAAGATATGTCGCCAATGTCTGCTGATTATAATAAGGCGTTTTAAATAACGAATTTTATTATGTCAAAATGCAAAATTTTATTCGTATGTATGGGTAATATTTGTCGCTCACCAACAGCCGAAGGCACTTTCAGATCACAAGTAGAAAAACATGGTGTTGAGGAAATGTTTGAAATTGATTCTGCTGGCACGCACGCCTATCATATTAACGAGCAGCCAGATTCTCGTTCGCAATTATCAGCGCGTAAGTTTGGCGTAGATTTGTCCGACCAGCGTGGGCGTCAAGTGCACGAGTCTGATTTCTATCATTACGATTATATTTTTGCCATGGATGCCTCAAATTTGGCAGATCTTCAGTTTATTTGCCCAGAAGAGCATCAGCATAAGCTTTCTTTGATGTTAGATAATATCCCTATGAATAATGGAAAAAGCGTACCCGACCCTTATTTTGAAGGACGCTTTGACGACGTCTTTGAGATGTTAAATCGTGCTAGTGGATTTTTGCTTGAAACCCTGTTAAAAAAAGTATAAATCTTGTTGACATAGACACACCTTCCACAGTATAATTCACCCCTTTATTGCCCCCGAAAAAACAGTGGGCGATTAATACTTTAAATAATTTAAAAGAATTTCGGAGAAATTGTATTTATGTCAACAGTTAACCAATTGGTACGCAAACCACGTAAGAAAAAGGTTGTTAAAAGTGGTGTACCGGCACTAGACAGCTGCCCACAAAAACGTGGTGTTTGTACTCGTGTATACACAACCACACCTAAAAAGCCTAACTCAGCATTGCGTAAAGTTGCTCGTGTAAGACTAACAAATGCAGCTGAAGTAACAACGTACATTGGCGGTGAAGGCCACAATCTACAAGAGCACTCGGTCATTTTGATTCGTGGTGGTCGTGTTAAAGACTTACCAGGTGTTCGTTACCACACAGTTCGTGGTGCGTTAGATACGGTTGGTGTTGATGGCAGAATGCAAGGCCGATCTAAGTATGGCACCAAGAAGCCGAAGAAATAACAACAAATATAAAATAAGAGAAACACTATGAGAAGAAGATCCGCACCGAAAAGAGAAATCCTACCAGACCCGAAGTTTGGCGATTTAGTATTGGCTAAGTTTGTAAACATCTTAATGTTAGATGGTAAAAAATCAGTAGCTGAGAAGATTGTTTATGATGCGTTAGATACAATTGAAGCGAAAGGAAATGCTGAACCAATTGAAGTATTCAAACAAGCCCTAGATAACATTGGACCAATGGTTGAGATTAAGTCTCGCCGTGTTGGTGGTTCAACATACCAGGTTCCAATCGAAGTAAGAGCTGAGCGTAAAATCGCGCTAGCCATGCGTTGGATTATTGAAGCATCACGTAAGCGTGGTGAAAAAGGTATGAAGCTTAGACTAGCAGGCGAAGTATTAGACGCAGTTCAAAACCGTGGAACTGCATTTAAGAAGAAAGAAGACACTCACAGAATGGCTGAAGCAAACAAAGCGTTTGCTCACTTCCGTTGGTAATCACAAGGATTTAGGAAAATGGCAAGAAATCACCCAGTAAGTCGCTACCGTAACGTTGGCGTTATGGCACACATTGATGCTGGTAAGACAACTACTACTGAACGTATATTATTGTACACAGGCCGTACTCATAAAATTGGTGAAGTACATGATGGTGGCGCAACCATGGACTGGATGGAACAAGAGCAAGAACGTGGTATAACCATTACTTCTGCTACAACTACTTGTATGTGGAAAGGTATGGACAATCAGTTTGAAGAGCACCGTATCAACATTATTGACACGCCAGGACACGTTGATTTCACCATTGAGGTTGAACGTTCTCTTAAAGTATTAGACGGCGCCTTGGCTTTATTTTGTGCGGTAGGTGGTGTAGAGCCTCAGTCAGAAACTGTATGGCGCCAAGCAAATAAATACAACGTACCAAGAATTGGTTTCGTTAATAAGATGGACCGTGCAGGTGCAGATTTCTTACGTGTTTGTGAACAAATTAAAACTCGCCTAGGTGCAAATCCAGTGCCAATGCAAATTCCTATCGGTGCTGAAGAAGACTTTAAAGGTGTGGTTGATTTAGTCACCATGAAAGCCATCTATTGGAATGAAGAAGACCAAGGCGCCACTTATGAAACTAAAGATATTCCAGCAGAATTAATGGACTTGGCGGAAGAAAAACGCGAATCCATGGTGGAAGCCGCCGCCGAAGCTAACGATGATTTGATGGAAAAATACCTTGAAGATAGTGAATTAACCAACGACGAAATTAAAGAAGGTATTCGTAGTCGTTGTATTGGCAATGAAATTATTCCAATGTTCTGTGGTTCAGCCTTTAAAAATAAAGGTGTACAAGCAGTATTAGATGCAATCATTATGTATATGCCATCTCCACTAGATGTAGATGCGATTGAAGGCATCTTAGACGATAAGGATGAAACTAAAGTGTCACGTAAAGCGAATGATGATGAGCCTTTTGCAGCCTTAGCATTTAAGATTGCGACCGACCCATTTGTAGGTACGTTGACATTCTTCCGTGTTTATTCTGGCGTTCTTAAAGCCGGTGATTTTGTATACAACTCATCTAAAGGCAAGAAAGAGCGTATTGGTCGTATGGTGCAAATGCACTCAAATGAACGTGATGAAATTAAAGAAGTACGTGCTGGTGATATCGCTGCAGCGATTGGCCTTAAAGACGTAACAACAGGTGACACTTTATGTGACCTTAAAGAGAAAATTATTCTAGAAAGAATGGAATTTCCTGAGCCGGTAATTGCACTAGCAGTAGAGCCAAAGACTAAAGCAGACCAAGAAAAAATGGGTATTGCTTTAGGAAAATTAGCTGCTGAAGATCCTTCGTTCCGTGTGTCTTCTGATGAAGAGTCTGGACAAACAATTATTGCTGGCATGGGCGAGCTCCATTTAGATATTATTGTTGATCGTATGCGACGTGAATTTGATGTTGAATGTAATGTTGGTGCACCGCAGGTATCTTACCGTGAAGCAATCACAAAGATGGTTGAGCATCAGCATAAGTTTGCTAAACAGTCAGGTGGTCGTGGTCAGTATGGTCATGTGTATTTACGTATTGAGCCTCAAGAGCCTGGTGCAGGTTACGAGTTTGTTGACGAAATTAAAGGTGGTGTTATTCCGAAGGAATACATTCCTGCTGTAAACAAAGGTGTTCAAGAGCAAATGAAAAATGGTGTATTGGCTGGTTTCCCATTAGTAGATATTAAAGTAACGGTTTATGATGGTTCTTACCATGATGTTGACTCGAGTGAAATGGCGTTTAAGATTGCTGCTTCTAAGTGTTTATCAGAAGGCGTAAGAATGGCTAATCCTCAATTACTTGAGCCAATGATGGCGGTTGAAATTATTACTCCTGAGGAGTATATGGGTGATGTCATGGGTGATTTAAACAGACGTCGTGGCCAAGTGGGTGCGATGGAAGATCTTCCTAACGGCAAGCAATTAAAAGCAGATGTTCCATTAGCTGAAATGTTTGGTTATGCAAATGACCTTCGTTCTGCGACTCAAGGTCGTGCAAGTTACTCAATGGAATTCTCAAGGTACACAGCAGCACCTAAAAATGTTGCCGATGATGTTATCGAAAAGTTAAACAAATAATATAAAGCAGTAAGGAGTAATAAAATGTCAAAAGAAAAATTCGAAAGAACCAAACCCCATGTCAACGTAGGCACAATTGGTCACGTTGACCATGGTAAGACTACCCTAACAGCAGCGATTACTAAAGTAATGGCAGAACTTAACG